>JAEYRU010000152.1 GCA_023435335.1 Pseudomonadota bacterium | reverse complement strand
TATCTCGTCTATGCGATCCTCGACACGATCCTGGACGCCTATTTCCCGCTCCTCGAGCAGATCGGCGAGGAACTGGAGGACATCGAGGACAGGGTCACGCGCGATCCTACGGTAGGGGACGTGTCACGCCTGCACGAACTCAAGCGGGAGCTTCTGGTCATCAAGCGCGCCCTATGGCCAACGCGGGAACTGCTTTCCACGCTCGCCCGCGAGGAACTGGCGTTGATCCCGGGAAACGTGGTGCAATACCTTCGCGACACATACGACCACGCGGTGCAACTCATCGATATCGTGGAAACCTATCGCGAGCTCACCACGGGTCTGCACGACCTCTATCTGTCCAGCCTGTCCACCAGAATGAACGAAGTAATGAAGGTCCTCACCATCGTGGCGACCATCTTCATACCTCTTACCTTCCTCGCGGGTGTGTGGGGGATGAACTTCAACCCCGAATCCTCGCCCTGGAACATGCCTGAACTCAACTGGTATTTCGGATATCCGACGGCGCTGATAGTGATGGTGCTGATCGGCGTTTTCCTGGTCGCTTATTTTCGCTGGAAGAGATGGTTGTAGGGCGGCGGCGCGCATCCCGCTGAGGTTGGTTGCGTTCATTCCTTGCCAGATATTCGGGCCGGGTGTGGGACGAAATACGCCTGCGGGTCGTCTGCTTGCCACAATCAAATGTACTAGAGCGTTCTTTGAGAAGCGGGGATGAGCGGTTGTCGGCCACAAGCAGCGAGAACGGCGCGAAAACTGAGCGCGCGACGACACCGCGGCTCGATTCGACGCGCGGCAACGTGCGCCCGCGGCCAATCGGATTCTACCTGACACTGCTCGTCGTCGTGATCATCCTCCCCGCGCTGGCCTTTTCGATCCTGCTGCTGCAGAGAAACAACGCGGCCCAGCGCGAGGCGCTGAAGACGCTGGCGGAGGCCACCGCCGGCTCGATAAGCGAAGCTGTCGATCGCGAGATTCGAGGCATGCTGACGACGCTGCGCGTCCTGGCGTCGGGGACGTCGCTGCGCGAGGAAGATCTCCAGCGCTTCCATGCGCGCGCGCAGATCGCTCTTAAGGATACGGGCACGCATGTCATCGTGCTCGACGACGATTTCAATCAACTGCTCAACACGCGCGTGGAATTCGGCACGCCGCTAGGGCCGACGTCCGATCCGGCCTCCGCCCGTTTCGCTCAGGAACAGCGCGTTTCGGTCGTTTCCGACGCTTTTGTCGGCAGAACCGCAAAACGCCTGGTATTCAACGTCGTGCTGCCACCGTCGGTGTCCGGTCTGCACGGCCGCTACCTGATCATGACGCAAGATGCGCAGAACCTGTCCGCAGCATTGTCGCAGCAGGACCTGCGCGGCGGCTGGAACGTCTCCCTCGTCGATCGCAACGGCATCGTGCTCGCCTCCTCCTACCTTTCCTCGGATGCGGGAAAACCGTTCTTTCTGGGCACTTCACCCAGCACCGGCACGCGATGGGGGCGTACCACCGAACAATCGCAGGAAACCGAATACGTCACCGTGGTCGGCAGGTCGGATCTCACGAGATGGAGTGTCGTGATGTGGGCGCCGACGATGTCCATCGATGAGCCGCTGCGCCGCTCGATGCTGTCGCTGCTGCTCGGCGGACTGGTCGTTATCGTGCTCGCGACCGCCGCCGCGTGGCTTCTCGGCCGCCAGATCGCCAGGCCAGCGCGGCGTCTCGCGTATGATGCCCGGAGGCTGGGTGCGGGCGAGGAGGTGGAAGCGGTACGGTACCCTATCGCTGAGTTCGCCACCGTTTCGGCTGCCATCGCCGAGGCTGCGGTCGACCGCCGGAATGCGGAAAGCGAGATCCGTTTTCTCATGCGGGAAGTGGCCCACCGTTCGAAGAACCAGCTCACGGTCGTCTCCGCGATAGCAAAGCAATCGAGCCGCAATGCAAAGACCTTCGCTGCCTTTCAGGATGCCTTCCAGAAGCGGTTGTCCGGCCTCGCCCGCTCGACCGACCTGCTCATCGCGGGAGGTGTCGCCGGCGTCGAACT
Organism: Pseudomonadota bacterium; assembly: GCA_023435335.1. Lineage (GTDB taxonomy): Bacteria > Pseudomonadota > Alphaproteobacteria > Rhizobiales > Rhizobiaceae > RCIO01. Next base: position 3,397 of record JAEYRU010000152.1, on the reverse strand, counting down.
GCGCGATCTGCTGCTTGCCCAGATCGAGCCCTTCCAGCCTTCGAGCGCGGATCGCCTGCGCATCGAAGGTCCGGACTTCAAGCTAGCCAACCAGGCCGCGCAGACGATCGGCCTGGCCGCGCACGAACTTGCAACCAACGCCGCCAAATACGGTGCCTTTTCCGTGCCGGCGGGGCACCTCTCGATCACCTGGCGGATTGACGACGACAAGCTCGACTTCGTGTGGCGCGAAACCGTGCCCCGGCTGCGCAGGCGAGCGGAAACAAAAGGTTTTGGAACCCAGGTGATCGATCGCATGCTGGGCGGCACCCTCGATGCGGAGATCAGTCGCACGCTGCACCGCGACGGACTGGAATGCCGTTTCGTCATGCCGCTAGCCAAGCTCCAGGCCACATCGCCCTTCCATGACGAGGCCTCAGCGGAAAGCTGATGCCGGGTGGCGGCGAATCCGCTGGCAATTGTGGCGGAATTCAACTATATGCGCCGCAACCAGCGTCACGGACGCCGGTTTTCATGGCCCCTGCTGGACGACATCCCGGCTGTGGGCGTCCCATTCTCCGAACAGAAAGGAAGTACGATGTCGATTACCGCTGAGCGGAAACAGGAACTGATGACCGAATTTGCGACCGCCAAGGGCGACACCGGCTCGCCGGAAGTCCAGGTGGCGATACTTTCGGAGCGCATTCGGAACCTGACCGAGCACTTCAAGGACCACAAGAAGGACAACCATTCCCGCCGTGGCCTCCTGAAGCTCGTTTCCCAGCGCCGCCGCCTTCTGGACTATCTCCGGTCCAAGGACGACGGACGCTATCAGGTGCTGATCGGCAAGCTCGGTCTGCGCCGCTAGAGTTTCGAACGGTGGGTTCCATCTGGGGCCCACCGTTCTCGTATCGGGAGCGCATAGCGTGCTCCCGCCCGGTTCCGGCATACGGAAAGGCATGATTGTCGGAGCCGCCCATGGACAGGTCATGGGGCAGGATTGCCGGATGCTCGCCTCGAGCGTCCTGTCGTCTTGCCCGTGGCTCGTCCCGGACCACAGCGCAGGTGCGCCCGGTCCGTCAGGATGACCGGCAGTGCCGCGTGTGAACGAAGGCAGGTGCTTTCGATCGCGGTGCCGGTGAACGAAGCCAGGAAAAGCATGAGCGCCGGCAATGAGGCCTGCGCCGCTTTCCGCATTCTAAGGACAAGACATGTTCAATCATCACAAAGTCGAACTCGAGTGGGGCGGTCGCACCCTGATCCTGGAGACGGGTAAAGTCGCCCGCCAGGCGGACGGAGCCGTGCTCGCCACCTATGGCGAGACCGTCGTACTGGCCACGGTCGTTTCGGCGAAGGAGCCGAAGCCGGGCCTCGATTTCTTCCCGCTGACCGTCAACTATCAGGAAAAGACCTACGCCGCCGGCAAGATCCCGGGCGGCTATTTCAAGCGTGAAGGCCGGCCGAGCGAGAAGGAAACCCTGGTTTCCCGTCTGATCGACCGCCCGATCCGCCCGCTGTTTGCCGACGGCTACAAGAACGACACGCAGGTTGTCGTCACCGTCATGCAGCACGACCTGGAGAATGATCCGGACATCCTGGCCATCGTGGCCACCTCGGCTGCCCTCACGCTTTCGGGCGTACCGTTCATGGGGCCGATCGGCGGCGCCCGCGTCGGCTATATCGACGGCGAGTACAAGCTCAACCCGCATGTCGACGAGATGCCGGAATCGAAGCTGGATCTGGTCGTCGCCGGCACCGCCGACGCCGTGCTGATGGTCGAGTCGGAGGCGCAGGAGCTTGACGAGGAGACCATGCTCGGCGCCGTGATGTTCGGCCACAAGAGCTTCCAGCCCGTGATCGATGCGATCATCAAGCTCGCCGAGGTGGCGGCCAAGGATCCGCGCGACCACAACCCGGTCAACCTTGCCGACCTCGAGAAGGAAATGCTCGCGATCGTCGAGGACGAGCTGCGCACCGCCTACAAGAACACCGTCAAGCAGGAGCGCTATGCCGCCGTCGACGCGGTCAAGGCCAAGGTGAAAGAGGCCTTCGCGCCTAAGAGCGACGAGGCGCCGAAATGGGCGCCGGAGCAGGTCTCGGCCGTGTTCAAGGAACTACAGGCAAAGATCGTGCGCTGGAACATCCTCGACACGGCCAGCCGCATCGACGGGCGCAATCTCGAGACGGTGCGTCCCATCGTGTCCGAGGTGGGCATTCTTCCGCGCACGCACGGCTCAGCCCTGTTCACCCGCGGCGAGACACAGGCGATCGTCGTGGCGACGCTCGGAACCGGCGAGGACGAGCAGTACGTCGACTCGCTGACCGGCATGTACAAAGAAAAGTTCATGCTGCACTACAACTTCCCGCCCTACTCGGTCGGCGAAACGGGCCGGATGGGTTCCCCGGGCCGTCGCGAGATCGGACACGGCAAGCTTGCCTGGCGCGCCATCCGGCCCATGCTGCCTTCGCCGGACCAGTTCCCCTACACGCTGCGGGTGGTGTCCGAGATCACCGAGTCGAACGGCTCGTCGTCCATGGCGACGGTCTGCGGAACCTCGCTGGCGCTGATGGATGCGGGCGTCCCGCTGGCCAAGCCGGTGGCGGGTATCGCGATGGGCCTGATCAAGGAAGGCGACCGCTTCGCCGTGCTGTCGGACATCCTCGGTGACGAGGATCATCTCGGCGACATGGACTTCAAGGTCGCCGGCACCACCGACGGCATCACCTCCCTGCAGATGGACATCAAGATCGCAGGCATCACCGAAGAAATCATGAAGGTTGCGCTTGCCCAGGCCAAGGGCGGCCGCACGCACATTCTGGGCGAGATGGCCAAGGCGCTTGCCGAGAGCCGCCACGAGCTCGGCGAGTTCGCGCCGCGGATCGAGGTGATGAACATCCCGACGGATAAGATCCGCGACGTGATCGGCACGGGCGGCAAGGTGATCCGCGAGATCGTCGAGAAGACCGGCGCCAAGATCAATATCGAGGACGACGGCACGGTGAAGATCGCTTCGTCGAACGCCAAGGAGATCGAGGCGGCGAAGAAGTGGATCCATACCATCGTGGCCGAGCCGGAAGTGGGTGAGATCTACGAGGGGACGGTCGTGAAGACCGCCGATTTCGGCGCTTTCGTGAACTTCTTCGGTCCGAAGGACGGCCTCGTGCACATCTCGCAGCTGGCTTCCGAGCGCGTGCAGAAGACCACCGACGTCGTCAAGGAAGGCGACAAGGTATGGGTCAAGCTCATGGGCTTCGACGAGCGCGGCAAGGTTCGCCTCTCCATGAAGGTCGTCGACCAAGCGACCGGCAAGGAGATCGCGCGTGAGAAGAAGGCGGACGACGCCGAAGACGCCGCCTGATCGAGATTACAGGTCCATAGAAACGGGGGGGGCGGGTGGGCGCCCGCAGGGGGTTGTGT
>JAEYRU010000151.1 GCA_023435335.1 Pseudomonadota bacterium | reverse complement strand
GCATGCGGGATCAATGCATGCCTGGAGCACGGACGATGAAAATGCTGAAGACTCTCATGCTGGCCGGCGCGCTGGCGCTGGCGGCGGGCGCTGCCGAGGCCGCGCGCACCGACGTCGTTATCGGCGTTGTGCTTGAGCCGCCGCATCTCGACCCCACCGCAGGCGCCGCCGCCGCGATCGACGAGGTCGTCTATGCCAATGTTTTCGAGGGGCTGACGCGGATCGGCCGCAGCGGCGAGGTGCTTCCCGCCCTGGCTGAGAGCTGGGAAATCAGCGACGACGGCAAGACCTATACGTTCAAACTGCACACCGGCGTGAAATTCCACGACGGCAGCGATTTCGACGCGGAGGATGTGAAGTTCTCGCTCGACCGTGCCCGCGCCGACGATTCCACCAATGCACAGAAGGGGCTGTTCGCGCAGATCGACACGGTCGAGGTGGTGGATCCCGCAACCGTGAAGGTGACGCTGAAGCAGCCGCAGGGCAACTTCCTCTACAATATGGGCTGGGGCGACGCCGTCATCGTTGCGCCCGAATCCGCCGACGGCAACAAGGAAAAGCCGATCGGCACCGGCCCATTCAAGTTCGAAAACTGGGCGAAGGGTTCTTCGGTCACCATCGTCAAGAACCCCGACTACTGGGGTGAGCCGGTGGCGCTCGACAAGGCCGAGTTCCGCATAATCCCGGATGCCGCTGCCGCCATCCCGGCGCTGCTTTCGGGCGACGTGCATGCATTCCCGAACATGCCCGTCGGCGACGCGCTGCCGCAGGTCCAGTCCGACCCGCGCTTCGAGGTGGTGATCGGCTCGACCGAAGGCGAGACGGTGCTGTCGATCAACAACAAGCAGCCGCCCTTTGACGATCTCAAGGTTCGCCAGGCGATCGCCCATGCGCTCAACCGCGAGGAGATCATCGCGGGCAACGGCACCGGGTTGGGCACGCCGATCGGCTCGCATTTCTCGCCGGGCAACGCCGCCTATGTCGACCTCACCGGCACCTATCCCTACGATCCCGAGAAAGCCAAGGCCCTGCTCGCCGAAGCCGGCCATTCCGGCGGCATCAAGGCAACGCTGAAGCTGCCGCCCCCGGCCTACGCCCGCGAAGGCGGCCAGGTGATCGCCTCGCAGCTTCGCGCGGTCGGGATCGACCTGGAGATCATTCCGCTCGAATGGGCCGACTGGCTGGAGCAGGTGTTCAAGGGCAAGAACTACGACCTTTCGATCGTCTCCCACACGGAGCCCAACGACATCGACATCTATTCGCGGCCTGACTACTACTTCCAGTACGAGAACCCGGAATTCAACAAGGTGATCGAGGAACTGTCCGTCACCTCCGACGACGCCAGGCGCAACGAGCTTTATGGCCAGGCGCAGAAGATCCTCGCCGACGACGCCGTGGTCGGCTTCCTCTTCCAGCTCGCCAAGGTGGGCGTTTGGGACGCCAAGCTCGAGGGCATGTGGGAGAACTCGCCGGTCCAGGCGACGGACCTGACCGAAGTGAAGTGGGTGGACTGACCGTCCCGCAACGGAATCCGCCCCGGATGCCTCGCGCTCCGGGGCGGATTCGTTTCGCAAGCAAGCGCGCATGACCTCCTTTCTCGCAAAACGCCTGGTGAGCGGGCTGGCTACGCTGTTGCTGGCGTCGCTCGTGGTCTTCTCGGTCATGGAGATCCTGCCCGGCGACCCGGCGCAGCTGATGCTCGGAATGAACGCGAACGAGCAGGCGCTGCAGGCGCTGCGGCAGCAGATGGGGCTCGATCAGCCGGCGGTCATCCGCTACTTCACGTGGATCGGAGGGCTGTTCGTCGGCGATTTCGGTCGCTCCTTCACCTATTCGTCCCCCGTCATCGAGTTGATCGGGGAGCGCGCGATCGTCTCGCTCCCGCTGGCGCTCATCTCGCTGACGCTGTCGACCGTGATCGCGATCCCGGTCGGCATGTTCGCAGCCGCCCGCCGCGGCAGGATTGGCGACACCGCGGTGATGGGCGTCACCCAGATCGGCGTCGCGGTTCCCAATTTCTGGTTCGCGCTGCTGCTGGTCTATGTGTTCGCGGTCTGGCTGCGGCTTGTGCCGGCAGGCGGCTTTCCCGGGTGGGGCGGCGGCCTCTGGCCCGGCCTGAAGGCGCTGATCCTGCCCTCCATCGCGCTCGCCCTGCCGCAGGCCGCGATCCTGTCGCGCGTCACCCGCTCGGCCATGCTCGAAGTGCTCGGCGAGGACTATATCCGCACCGCGCGCGCCAAGGGCATGCCGCGGCGCTACGTGCTGTGGCGGCATGCCCTGCGCAACGCGCTGATTCCCGTGCTGACCATCATGGGCCTGCAATTCGCGTTCCTGCTCGCCGGCACCATCATTATCGAGAACGTCTTCTACCTGCCGGGGCTGGGCCGTCTCGTGTTCCAGTCGATCACGCAGCGCGACCTGATCGTGGTGGAAGGGGTGGTAATGTTGCTCGTCGCCAGCGTTGTGATCGTCAACCTGATCGTCGACCTTGCCTACGCAGCGGTCGACCCGCGGTTGAGGGCGCGCGGATGAGCCTCGATCCCGCCGTCGACACGCCGCAGCACTGGCTGCGCCAGGCGCTCGCCAACCGGTCCTTCGTCACCGGGCTGGCGATCACCGTCATCGTGGCGCTGATGGCGCTCGTCTCCTTCATCTGGACGCCGTACGACATCACCAACCTGATCGTCGCCAACCGGATGCAGGGCCTTTCGGCGACGCATCCATTCGGCACGGACCATTTCGGGCGGGACATCCTGTCCATGATCATGATCGGGGCGCGCAATTCGATCGCCGTCGCGGTCGTGGCCGTGGTGATCGGCATGGGCATCGGCGTTCCGCTGGGATGCTGGGCGGCGGCCCGCGGCGGCCTCGTGGACGAGGCGCTGATGCGTTTCAACGATCTCGTCTTCGCCTTTCCCGCGCTCCTCTCGGCAATCATGATCACCGCCGTCTTCGGCCCCGGCGCCGTCAACGCGATCATCGCCATCGGCATCTTCAACGTGCCCGTCTTCGCGCGCGTGGCGCGGGCCGGCGCGCTGGCGCTGTGGCCACGAGAGTACATCCTGGCGGCGCGCGCCGCCGGAAAAGGTAAGGCACTGATTACGGTCGAACACATCCTGCCCAACATCGCCTCGATGCTACTGGTGCAGGGCACGATCCAGTTCGCTCTGGGCATCCTGGCCGAAGCCAGCCTTTCCTATCTCGGCCTCGGGGCCCAGCCGCCGATGGTGTCGTGGGGCCGCATGCTGTTCGACGCGCAGACGCGCATGATGGTGGCGCCCCATCTCGCCATCTTCCCCGGCCTCGCCATCGTCATCACTGTGCTCGGGCTCAACCTGCTCGGCGACGGGCTGCGCGACGTACTCGATCCCCGGCTGAGGCGCGAACGATGAGCCTGCTGGAGATCGAGAACCTGCGGCTGTCGATCGGCGCAATGCCGATCCTGAAGGACGTCGACCTCACGATCGAGGCGGGCGAGGTGCTTGGTCTCGTCGGCGAGTCCGGTTCCGGCAAGTCGATGACGGCGCTCGCCGTGATGAAGCTGCTGCCGCAGGGGGCGAGCCCCGCGGGCCGCATCACCTTCGACGGGATCGACATCCTCGCCGCTCCCGAACCGGCAATGAACCGCCTGCGCGGCGACGATATCGGCATGGTGTTCCAGGAACCCATGACCGCACTCAACCCGGTCAAGACGATCGGCGAGCAGGTGGCGGAAGGTATCCGCTGGCACACCGGCGCCAACCGCGCCGACGCCGAGGCGCGGGCGCGCAAGATACTCGACCGGGTCGGCCTGCCGCAGAAGCAGTTCCCGCTGGAGCGCTATCCCCACGAGCTTTCCGGCGGCCAGCGCCAGCGCGTGGTCATCGCCATCGCCTGCGCCCTCAATCCGAAGCTGCTGATCGCCGACGAACCCACCACCGCTCTCGACGTGGTGCTGCAGAAGCAGATTCTGGAACTGCTGAAGGACCTTGTCGACGAGAACCGCATGGGCCTGCTGCTCATTTCGCACGACCTTGCGGTGGTGGCCGACATGGCGGACCGGATCACCGTGATGCGGCACGGCGAGGTGATGGAAAGCGGCGAAACGGCGCGAACGCTCTCCGAGCAGGTCCACCCCTACACCCGCCAGCTGGCGCGCGCCTCGATGCATGTGCCGGAACGGCGGCGGCATGTGCCGACCAAAGCAACGCCGCTGCTGGAACTAAAGAACGTAACCCGCGACTATCCTTTGCGGGGTGGGCCGCTTTTCGGGCCGCGGCGCAGGTTCCGCGCGGTCGACAACGTGTCCTTTTCGCTGGCCCACGGGCAGTCGATGGCGCTCGTCGGCCGCTCCGGCTGCGGCAAGTCCACGCTCGCCCGCATGATCCTCGCGCTCGACCCCGCCACGGAGGGCGAAATCGTCTTCGAGGGCGAGAACCTGACCACGAAGAGCGAAACGGAACTGAAGCCCGCCCGGCGTCACATGCAGGTGGTCTTCCAGGATCCCTACGGCTCGTTCAATCCGCGCCACACCGTCGAGCGGCTGGTATCAGAGCCCCTGCATCTGGCGGACAAGGCGCCGACGCGCGATGAGCGCCGGGAACTGGTTGCTGGCGCGCTCCACGAGGTGGGACTCGGACCCAGGGACATGGACAAGTACCCGCACGAGTTCTCCGGCGGGCAGCGCCAGCGCCTGTCGATCGCGCGCGCGCTCATCACGCGCCCGAAGCTGATCGTCGCCGACGAGCCGGTATCCGCCCTCGACGTCTCGATCCGCGCGCAGATCCTCGACCTGTTCGCTGACCTGAACCAGCGCCTCAAGGTCGCATATCTGTTCATCACGCACGACCTGACCGTCGCGCGCGCCATAACCGATCAGGTCCTTGTCATGCATGACGGGCAACTCGTGGAGGAAGGCGACACCGAGAAGGTACTCGCCGAACCGCATTCCGAGGCCGCAAGGTTGCTGATCGAGGCCGCCCCCGATCTCCACCGCGCCATCGCGAGGAGGCTGGCCGAGGCCGGCTAGGCAGTGGGGGCGGAGCCGCCCGTCACTTCCGCGGGGTCGAGAGCCAGCATGTCGACCACACGCGCGAGCAGGCGCACCTCGAACCGGCTCAACTCCTGATCGGCCTTGGCGATTTCGGCCATATGGCGGGCAAGCAGAACCCGGCGCTCCTTGTCCAGTTCGCGGAAGACGGCGATCGCCTGGGCAGCCGACACTTCGAAGCCGAAGTCCTCGAGATAGCCGACCATCCGCTCGAAATCATCGCCGGCTATGCCGAAGCTCCCAGCGATCCGGCGCAGCGCCGCGAGTTCGCGCTCGGCCACCTCCCCGTCCGCGAGCACCATCCGCAAGAGCAGCAGGAGCTCTGCCATGAGCGCCGGATCGTCCGCAATCCTTTTCACCGAGGCGTTGCCTTCGATCAGATCCCGCAAGCGTGCCAGCAGCCCGTGTGCCATTGCAGCGTCGCCGATGAATTCCGGACGAACCTTAGCCGGATTTGCCGCTTGCGGAAATGCCCCTGCTATGGTCGAAGCGCCAGCGCCTCAACACTCCGGCTCGCCTCATGGCCGAACTCTCGACGGAAATCATCATCATTCTCGCCGCGGCGGCCTTTCTCGCCGGCTTCATGGACGCGATCGCCGGTGGCGGCGGGCTGGTGACGGTGCCTGCCCTGCTGCTCGCTGGATTCAGCCCGGTCGAGGCGCTGGGCACCAACAAGCTGCAGGGGCTGTTCGGTTCGGGCTCTGCCACACTTTCCTACGCTGCCAAGGGGCATGTGGACCTCAGGAAGCAGCTTCCCTCCGCAGTGCTGTCCCTGGTGGGCGCGGTTGCCGGCGCCCTGCTGGCCACGTTATTGCCGGGCGAATGGCTGCGTGCTGCCCTGCCCCCGCTGCTGATCGCGATCGCGCTCTACTTTCTTCTCAAGCCGAACATGGACGACATCGATCGCGCGCAGCGCATGACGCCCTTCCTGTTCGGGCTGACGGTCGTGCCGTTGATCGGCTTTTACGACGGCGTTTTCGGCCCGGGCACCGGCTCGTTCTTCATGCTGGCCTTCGTGGCGCTTGCCGGCTACGGCGTGCTCAAGGCGACCGCCCACACCAAGCTGCTCAACTTCGCGTCCAATATCGGGGGCTTCGCGGCCTTCGCCTTTGTCGGCGCGGTATCCTGGAAGATCGGCCTGATGATGGGGGCCGCGCAGTTCGTCGGAGCGCGCTTCGGTGCCGCGCTCGCGATGAACAAGGGCGCCCGGATCATCAAGCCGCTGCTGATCGCAGTCTGCCTGGCGCTGGCGGCGCGGCTCCTGCTCGATGAAACCAACCCACTGCGGCAGGCCGTTGGAATATGACGCAGCGTCATTTATACTAAAGTCGTAGCGAATCACTCGCTGAGGAGGGACCTATGACCCTGAATGCTCCGACACAGATCGTGTATTTCATCGCCCTTGTCATTGCGATCATAGCGTTGCTGATGTTCCTCAATGTCATCACTTTCATCCCTGTCGCCGCGTTCTGGGTGATGACCCTGGCCTACGTGGTCCTCGCGGTGGCCTGCCTGCTCAAAGGCGCCTGACGGCCCGAACGACCGGTCCGGCCGTGGCCCTGTACCCCGCGGCCGGAACCGTGTTTGAATGCCGGAATGGGAAGCGCCGGATTTCCGCAATCATGAAGAATGAACCAGGCGCCGCCGCAGCCCCCGGCGACGGCCCTTTCGGCTACGAGATTTGTCGCCGGCCCGCGAGCGGCCGCCTGACAGGTCTCGTCGACGGCATCGTCGGTTACCGGGAGAACGGCCACGTCCTGCATCTCTCGGCCGAGATGGCGCCGCTGGTCGTCCCGCTAATCATATCCTTCGCCGAACCCTTCGAGATCGCATTCGGGCGTGTCCCCTCGCCCTCCGACCGGTACTGGAGCTTCACCTCGGGTTTCCATCCCGGTTTCGTGCTGATCAATTCCTACGGCGGAGCCGAGTGCGTGCAGATCGATTTCACGCCGCTCGGCGCCTATGCTTCTTCGGCATGCCGATGTCCGAATTGGCAAGCCGGATCGTGACGCTCGACGATCTCGCTGACCGTGCGATCGAGGAACTGCGCCAGCGCCTTGCGCTTGAGCCGGCCTGGGAGCGCCGGCTCGACATGGCCGAGGCGTTCGTCGCCGAGCGCATTGCCGCGGCGCGCCCCGCCAGTGCCGAGATCGCCTGGGCCTACGATACGATCCGCGCACGCCACGGCGACATACGCGTGCGCGACGTGGCGGCCAGCCTGGACTGGAGCCGCAAGCATCTCAACGAGCGATTCCGTGCCGAGGTCGGCGTGGGCCCGAAGGCGGTTGCCCGCATGGCAAGGTTCAACCGGGCCCTGGACCTGTCCCGCCGCGGGGCCGGCGGCGGCTGGGCGGGCATCGCCGCCGAGGCTGGATATGCCGACCAGGCGCACATGGTGCGCGAGTTCCGCGAGTTCGGTGGGATCACGCCCACGGAGGTAACTCCGCAGCTTCTCGAAGACCGGCGGTAACATTTCTTCAAGATCGGCGGCCGCGACCCTGCGAGGTTGGAATCTCGAGTTCCAATCAACGGAGTTCCCTCATGATGACCTTCGTGGCGATCGAGCCACCGCGTGTCTTCCCGCAATGCGCTTCATCGATGCCGAGGCGATGATTGCATGGCTGGTGAACGTCGTCGGCTTTTCCGTACATGCCAGGCACATTGATGCCGATGGGCAACTGGTTCACGCCCAGCTTTCCTACGGTTCGTCAATGATCATGTGCGGGCAGGCGCGAGACGATGCCTACGGGCGCCTGGTCGGCGAGCCTGACGGCAAGGGCGGCAAGTCGATCTACGTCGCCGCCGGTGACGTCGACGCCTTGTTCAGGCGCATGAAGAAGGCCGGCGCAACGATCGTTGAAGAGCCCGCCGACCGCCACTACGGCAATCGGGAGTTCATCTGCCGCGATCCGGAGGGCAATGTCTGGAGTTTCGGCACCTACTGGCCCAAGGCCTACGAGACTCCGGAATAACCGGGGCGTGAACAGCCGCACATCGGCTCACGAAAGTGCGCACAACGGCGGCGGGGCCGTCGCATTGCGCGCGCGGACCAATGGACTACACTCCCGTCAACGACAAGAATGACGGGAGGCGGCCATGGATGCCGCGGTCGACGCCGGCCAGTTCGAGCTCACCGCCGAGCAGCGCGCGATCCAGGAAATGTCGCGGGCATTTGCGGCCGAGCGCGTTGCGCCCTTCGCGCTCGAATGGGACAAGGCGCGGCATTTTCCGGACGACGTCATTCGCGCCACCGGCGAACTCGGCTTCGGCGGCATCTATGTCAGCGAGGAGGTCGGCGGCTCCGGCCTCGGGCGGCTGGACGCGGTTTTGATCTTCGAGGCCCTGGCGGCGGCGTGCCCCGCCTTTTCCTCCTTCATCTCGATCCACAACATGGCCGCCTGGATGATCGACACGTTCGGCAGCGACGAGCAGCGCAAGCGGCTGTTGCCGGACATCACCTCCATGCGCCAGCTCGCCGGCTACTGCCTCACGGAGCCCGGCTCCGGCTCCGACGCGGCCGCGCTGAAGACGAAAGCCGTGCGCGGCCCGGGCAACGGCGCTGACTACACGCTCAACGGCGCCAAGCAGTTCATCTCCGGCGCCGGCGCATCGGACGTGTACGTGGTCATGGCGCGCACCGGCGAGGACGGCCCGAAGGGCATTTCCACGCTCGTGGTCCCCAAGGACGCGCCGGGCCTCTCCTTCGGCGCGCTCGAGAACAAGATGGGCTGGCACATGCAGCCCACCCGCCAAGTCATCTTCGAGGACTGCAGGGTGCCGGCCGAGAACCTGCTGTCGGGCGAAGGCGCGGGGTTCCGCATCGCGATGGCCGGCCTCGACGGCGGCCGCCTGAACATCGCCGCCTGTTCCCTGGGCGGCGCGCAGGCCGCCCTCGACAAGGCTCTCGCCTACACCGCCGAGCGCAAGGCATTCGGGCAGACGCTCGACCGCTTCCAGGCCCTGCAGTTCAGGCTGGCAGACATGGAGACCGAACTGCAAGCGGCGCGCATCTTCCTCTACACTGCCGCGTCGAAGCTCGACCGAAAGGCACCCGATGCCTCGAAATGGTCGGCGATGGCGAAGCGCTTTGTCACCGACACGGGTTTTGCGGTCGCCAACGACGCGCTGCAGCTTCTCGGGGGTTACGGCTACCTGCACGACTACGGCATCGAGAAGCTGGTGCGCGACCTGCGCGTCCACCAGATCCTCGAGGGCACCAACGAGATCATGCGCGTGATCGTCGCGCGGCACTTGATCGGAAGGTAGTTGATACGGGCGGTACTGCCATCCTGCGCCTGCTGACCTCACGAACTTCCCGGAGGAAACACATGACAACCTCGGTCGCATTCATTGGCCTCGGCAACATGGGCAATCCCATGGCCGCAAATCTCGTCAAGGCGGGTTTTGCGGTGCACGGTTTCGATCTCGTCGCGGCCAATCTCGATACGGCGAAGGCCAACGGCGTGACTGTGTCGAAAACGGCCGCCGAAGCGGTTGCCGATGCCGACGTGGTGATCACCATGCTGCCGGCGGGCAAGCATGTGCTCGGCGTCTACGGGGACATCGCCGGCAAGGCGAAGAACGGCGCGCTCTTCATCGACTCCTCCACCATCGATGTCGAATCGGCGCGCAAGGCGCATGCCATCGCGGTCGAGCACGGCCTGCTGTCGATCGACGCGCCGGTCTCGGGCGGCACCGGCGGCGCGACGGCCGGCACGCTGACCTTCATGGCCGGCGGCTCGATGCAGGCCTTCGCCAAGGCGGAGGCCGTGCTGAAGCCGATGGCGGGGCGCATCGTCCATTGCGGCGAAGCAGGCGCCGGACAGGCCGCCAAGATCTGCAACAACATGATCCTCGGCATCTCGATGATCGGCGTCGGCGAGGCCTTCGTCCTGGCCGAGAAGCTCGGCCTTTCGCATCAGGCGCTGTTCGACGTGGCCTCCACCTCCTCCGGCCAATGCTGGTCGCTGACGAGTTACTGCCCGGTGCCCGGTCCGGTGCCGGCATCCCCGGCCAACAAGGGCTACAAGCCGGGCTTCGCCGCCGCATTGATGCTGAAGGACCTGAAGCTCAGCCAGGAAGCCGCGCAGGCGGCGGGCGCGGTCACGCCGCTCGGCGCGGAGGCCACGCAGCTTTATGCGCTGTTCAACGCGATGGGCAATGGCGAGGTCGATTTCTCCGGCATCATCAATTTCCTGCGCGGCGAAAATCCGCCGTCCAAAGCCTCCTGAGCGTCACTCCGGGCCGCGCCCGGATCCAGCCGGAACCGCGGCCGATTTTTCTCCAAATTAGCATTTGCTTAATCGCTCGCTAACCGGGCGGTAACGATGTCGGGCTAAGACTGTCCACATGAGGCGGTCATCGCAGCCGTCTCACCGCTCCGGATCAGGTCTCGCGTACCGGAGCCGTAATCTTCGCAGTGTAGCTTGTAGCGAAGAGCCATGCGTATCTTGGCAAAGCCGCGTCCTCCCCGCCCGGAGTGCGCGGTTTTTCCGTGTCGAGGCCTAGCTCTCCAGCATTTCCAGGAGCCTTTTCGCGTCGACCGGCGCGGCGGCACCGACGTCATTGTCGAAGAAGCACCAGATGTCGCGGCCCTCCGCCCTCCATTCGCGCATGCTTTTCGCCCAGCTTCCCAACGCCTGCGGCGAATAGTTGCCGTGGTAGTGGCCGTTGGCGCCGTGCAGCCGCACATAGACCCAGTCCGCCGTCACCTCGCGCGGCGCCGGCGCATCGACATGGTCGGACAGGCAGAGCGAAGCATTGTGGCGCGACAGAAGGTCGAGGATCTGGGGGGCGTACCAGCTCTTGTGGCGGAACTCGAAGCTGTAGCGGTGGTGTTTCGCCAGCGCCTCAAGGAACGTCGCCAGCCGCTCCTCGTTCGCCGCCATCTGCGGCGGCAACTGGAACAGGATCGGCCCGAGCTTGTCGCCCAGCCGGCTGACCCTGTCCTCGAGCAGGTTCATGGAGTTCTCGTTGACGATCAGCCTGCGCCAGTGGGTGATGAACTTGGACGCCTTCCACGCGAAACGGAAGTTCTCCGGCACCGAGTCCCTCCAGTTCTCGACTGCCTCCTCGGTCGGCGTACGATAGAAGGGTGCGTTGAGTTCAGCCGTAGTGAACTGCGTCACATAATAGTCGAGCGCGTCTTTCTTCTTCAGCTCCTTCGGATAGAACGGCCCCCACCAGCTAGCATAGTGCCAGCCGGACGTGCCTATGCGCAATTCGGGCCGGTAGTTGCGGCGGGCCCGCGCCGGCTCGCCATGCGCATGCGTCCCTTGACGTTGGCTGCGGTGCGGTCGTGCCATGCCGACTGAACGCGCCGCAGCACGTTTTGTGCCGTATCAGCCGAGAAGCCGGTCCATGCGGAAGCGCGAGATGTCGTGGGGTGTCGCGCCCTCCGTTGCCAGATCGGCCAGCACCCGCCCGATCACGCTGGCGAACTTGAAGCCGTGGCCTGAACAGGGCGAGGCGACGACGATACGCGGATCGGAGGGGTGCAGATCGAGGACGAAATCCTCATCCGGCGTCTTCGTGTACATGCAGGTCTGCATGGCCTTCAGGGGTCCCGCGGCGTCGGGCAGGTAGGCCTCGAGAAAATCGCGCATGCGCTTCTCGTCGGCCGGACCGGCCTCCTGCCGCGCCATGTCCGCGTGCTCCCACGTGCCGCTGTCGTGATGGGAGGCGCACTTGAAGCCGGCCCCCACATTGGGGAAGCCGTAGGCGATGTCGCCGGCGCCGTCGACGATGAAGACCGGCAGGTTGCCCGGCGCGACGGCCTCCGCCCGCAGCGGCTCGAACCAGCAGAGCACCTGTCGTGTAACTGTCAGCTTCGGCCGCAATTCCGGCACCAGGTCGCCGATCCAGGCGCCGGCCGCCATGATCGCGCTGCCAGCTTCGATCGCGCCGCCTTCCAGGACGATGCGCACTGAATTCGCCCCCGGTTCAATCGCGAGCACCTTGCGGTTTTCAAGCAGCGTGGCCCCTGCCCGCTCCGCCAGTTCCAGATGCAGCCGGTTGGCCAACTCCGGGCGCACGAAGCCGCCGTCGGGCTGCCAGACCGCCGAGTAGTCCGGCGGCATCGTGAACTGCGGGTAGCGGCGCGCGACCTCGGCTGCGTCCAGCACCTCGTGAGCGAGCCCATGCATCTCGCTCGCCTCGCGCGAGCCGTCGACGATCACGCTGCCGGGCTTGCCCATCTCCAGAACGCCGGTTTTCGTCAGCACAGTCTCGCCGGTCAGCCGTTCCAGCTCGTACCAGCCCTCATACGCGGCCCGCGCCAGCGGCACGTAGGACGGGTGTTCGAAATAGCCGAGCCGGATCGCCCTGCTCTCCCCGTGCGACGAGCCGCGCGCATGACCGCGCTCGAACTGGTCGATGCCGACGACCCGCTTTCCGCGTCGCGCCAGTTGGAAGATGGCAGCGCTGCCCATCGCGCCCAGCCCGATCACCGCGATGTCGTAGCTCCCGCCCGTCCCGCCCATGTCGATTCTCTCGCCCTTCTGGTCGTCGCTTCCTTACTCGGCTTCCGGACTGCGGTCCAATATGCGCGTCCACATGGCCATCCAGCGAAGCTCCAGATGACAGATCCCACCAGCACGGCGGACACTCCAAGGGCCACCGAATCCGGTCGCCGCGGCGGCCGCGCCGGCTCGCGCTCGCGTGGAACGGGCGCCTTCGAGCAGCCGCCGTTCCGGCAGCAGAAGATCCCCTTCCCTCCGACCGGGATCGTCTCGGCCGACGAACTGGAGTCGATCCATCTGGCCTCGCTGCGTGTGCTGAAGGAGATCGGCCTCGATGTGCTGCACGCCGACGCCCGACGCATCATGAAGGAGCATGGCGCGGATGTGCGCGAAGGCTCCGAGCGCGTGCGCTTCGACGGCGACATGCTCATGGAGTTGATTTCGCACGCCCCATCCGAATTCACGCTTCACGCGCGCAATCCCGACCACCACCTGCGCTTCGGCGGCAACAACATCATCTTCGCGCAGATGGGTTCGGCCCCCAACAGCTCAGACACCGACAAAGGCCGGCGGCCCGGCAACCAGGCGGACTACCGCAACTTCCTCAAGCTGGCGCAGGTGCACAACATCATCCAGTGTACGGGCGGATATCCCGTCGAGCCGGTCGACATCCACCCGTCGATCCGTCATCTCGAATGCATCCGCGACCTCGCAACGCTGACGGACAAGGCCTTCCACATCTACTCGCTCGGGCGAGAGCGCAACGTCGACGGCATCGAGATCGCTCGCATCGCCCGCGGCATCTCGCGCGAGCAGCTCGAGCGTGAGCCTTCATGCTACACGATCATCAACACCAACTCGCCGCTGAAGCTGGACATTCCGATGCTGGAGGGCATCATCCAGATGTCTTCGGCCGGCCAGATCGTCATCGTCACGCCCTTCACGCTCGCCGGCGCGATGGCGCCTGTCACGATTGCCGGCGCGCTTGTCCTGCAGAACGCCGAAGCCCTTGCGGGCATCGCCTTTACGCAGATGGTGAAGAAGGGCGCGCCGGTCGGCTACGGCGGCTTCACATCCAACGTGGACATGAAATCGGGCGCGCCGGCCTTCGGCACGCCGGAATACATGAAGGCGCAACTGGTCGGCGGGCAGCTCGCGCGCCGCTACGGCGTGCCCTACCGCACCTCAAACACCTGCGCCGCCAACACGATCGACGCACAGGCGGCCTACGAGAGCGTGTTCTCGCTCTGGGGCGCCATCCAGGGCGGCGGCAACTTCATGCTGCACGGCGCCGGCTGGCTGGAGGGCGGCCTGCGCTGCTCCTACGAGAAGACGATCCTCGACGTCGACCTGCTGCAGATGGTGGCCGAGTTCCTGTCGCCGCTGGAGCTGACCGAGGATGCGCTGGCCGTCGAGGCGATCCGCGACGTCGGCCCCGGCGGCCATTTCTTCGGCACCCCCCACACCCAGGAACGCTACAAGACCGCCTTCTACTCCCCGGTCCTGTCGGACTGGCGCAACTTCGAGAGCTGGTCCGAAGCCGGCAGCCCGACCGCGCTCGACAAGGCCAACAAGATCTGGAAACAGCGCCTCGCCGAATACGAAAAA
>JAEYRU010000136.1 GCA_023435335.1 Pseudomonadota bacterium | reverse complement strand
CGCGCGAGGCGCTTTTCGCGCAGATCACGGCCAGCGCGCTCGCCATCTCGGTCTCCTCGGTCTCGGCAACCGCGATCGACGACATCAACATCCTGCGCGCCAGCATGGAGGCGATGCGGCGCGCGCTATGCGGCCTGGCGATCGCGCCGGCGCTGGCGCTGGCCGACGGCCGCGACGTGCCGCCCGGCCTGCCCTGCGAGGCGCGTGCGGTGGTGAAGGGCGACCAGATCTCGCAGTCGATCGCGGCCGCCTCGATCGTGGCCAAGGTGACGCGCGACCGCATCATGTGCCGCACCTGCGGCGTGCATCCCGGCTACGGGTTCTCCAGCCACATGGGCTACGCAACCGCCGTGCACCGCAACGCGATCGTCGCGCAGGGAAGCCTCACGCGCATTCACCGCATGACGTTCGGGCTGCTGCGTGACCCTGGCGAGACCGGCCCGTCGATGTTCCTCCCGGAAGAAGACGCCGCGTAAAGAAAAAGCGCCGCGGCGGGGCCGTCGGCGCTCGCTCTTTTCGTATCGTCTTGGCGACGCGGTCAGTGCATCTTGCCGCGCACGTCCTTCAGCGCCGACTTGAAAAGTTCGCCGCCGACCTTGGTGTCGACGCGCTCGCCCAGCAGCTTGTCGGCCGCTTCCACGGCGATGTCCACCGCGCGCGCACGCACCTCGTTGACGGCGTCCCGTTCGGCCTGCGCGATCTTGGTCTCGGCAAGTGCCGCGCGGCGGGCGACGTATTCCTCCGTGCGCTGCCGCGCCTCCTCGGCCAGCATGTCGGCCTCGCGCTTGGCGGCGGCGACGATGTCGGCGGCTTCCTTCTCGGCTTCCTTGCGCTTGCGCTGGTATTCGGCGAGCAGCTGCTGCGCCTCCTCGCGAAGCCTGCGCGCCTCGTCGAGCTCGTTGCGGATGCGCTCGGCGCGGGCGTCGAGCGACTTCGAGATCATCGCCGGCACCTTCACGTAGGCGAGGATGCCCAGGAAGATGATGAGGGCGACGAGGGTCCAGAATGTGGCGTCCATGTCGCTCCTCCTACTTGCCGGCCGCGCGGACCGCGGCGGCGACCGCGGCCTTGTCGACCTTGCCGCCGACCAGTTCCTGCACGATCGCGCCGGCGGTGTCCTCGGCGATGGCGCCGACGTCCTTCAACGCGTTCCGCTTGATCGCGGCGATACGGGTCTCGGCTTCCTCGAGCTTCACCTCGAGATCCGCCTCCACCCGCTTGCGCTCGGCCTCGGCGTCGGCCTTGGCGGCGTCGCGTGCCTCCTGGCCGATCTCGTTCGCCTTGGCCTTCGCCTCCGCCAGTTCCTGCTCGTAGGCAGCGATCGCGGCGTCGGACTCGTCCTTCATCTGCGCGGCGTGGTCGAGATCCTGCGCGATGCGGTCGCGCCGCACCTCGAGGATCGTGCCGATGCGCGGCATCACCACCCGCTTCAGGAACAGGTAGAAAAGCCCGAAGGTGATCGCCAGCCACAGGAGCTGCGACGGGTAGTATTGCGGGTCGAACGGCGGGAAGGCGCCGCCGCCATGGGCGGCGTCCTCGACCGTATGGGCTTCGTCCAGTGCAGGCGCGGTCGTTTCCTGCGCGAATCCCGGTGTCACAAACATGGGGTTCCCCTGTCCATCACCCGGCCACGGATCTCCGCGGCCGGACTTCTACGCGGATTGCGCCGTTCTTACGTGAAGAGCAGCAGCAGCGCGACGAGGAGGGAGAAGATGCCCAGAGCTTCCGTCACCGCGAAGCCGAAGATCAGGCGGCCGAACTGGCCGTCGGCGGCGGACGGGTTGCGCAGCGCGCCGGCGAGGTAGTTGCCGAAGATGTGGCCGAGGCCGATGCCGGCGCCGCCCATGCCCAGGCAGGCGATGCCCGCGCCGATTGCCTTTGCTGCTTCTACTTCCATTTCAAGAACTCCTTGTGGGACTTTATTTTCGGGTTGAACTCGGTTGGCGGGTTGCGCCGGTGAAGTATGCGCCCGTCCTCAGTGGCCGGGATGGATGGCGTCGTTGAGGTACATGCAGGTGAGAACCGCGAAGACGTAGGCCTGCAGGAAGGCGACCAGGAACTCCAGGCCGGTCAGCGCGATGGCCATTAGCAGCGGCAGCACCGCACCGGCGACGCCCACCGCGCCGAAAGCGCCCAGCGAGGCCACGAAACCGGCGAAGACCTTCAGCGTGATGTGCCCGGCCAGCATGTTGGCGAAAAGACGGACGGAGAGGCTGATCGGTCGCGACAGGAACGAGATCACCTCGATCGCCACCACGAGCGGCACCAGTATTCCCGGCACCCCGTGCGGCACGAAGAGCTTGAGGAATCCAAGTCCATGCTTCCAGAAACCGTAGACGACCACGGTGCCGATCACCAGCATCGCCAGCGCGAAGGTGACGATGATGTGGCTGGTGACCGTGAAGAAATAGGGGAACATGCCGAACAGGTTCGCCACGAGCACGAACATGAACAGCGAGAAGACCAGCGGGAAGAAACGCATGCCCTGGGTGCCGGCGGCGTCGCGCAGCATCGAGGCCACGAACTCGTAGGACATCTCGGAGATCGACTGAAGCCGTCCCGGGATCAGCCCGCGGTTCGAGGTGGTCAGGAAGAGGAAGCCACCGGCGGCCACCACGGTGGCGACCATGAAGGCGGATGAATTGGTGAAGGAGAAGTCGAGCCCACCGATCTCGATCGGAATCAATTTCGAGATCTGGAACTGATGGATCGGGTCGTTGGCCACCGAGGCCCTCCATTCATGCGGCGCCGCAGGCGCCTTCTACTTTCCGTCCGGGCGATTGCCGCCCTTGTCGCGCGTCACCGCGCCGAATTCCGCTACCGTTCCGGACGCGCGAAGCACGTTCAGCACGCCTGCTCCGAAACCGAGGAACAGGAACACAATCAGCCCCCAGGGCGAGGTGCCGGCCATCCGGTCGAGGAACCAGCCAAGGCCGGCGCCAACGAGGATCGCGGCGATGAACTCGCTCGACAGCCGCAGGGCATTGCCGATGCCCGACATGCCCCCGCCGCCAGGCCGCCCGTCCGCTTCTTCCGCCGCCGGCCGTCGCGCCGCCAGTGCGGCATCGAGGTCGCGCAGCCTTCGGTCGATATCTCCGTCGCGAGCGCCCGTGCCGGCCTTCGTCTCCGGCCGGGAGGCTCCGCTTCCGCCCTGCCCTTCAGGCTCGGCCAATGCGATCTCCTCTCCGGTCAATCCGTTGCCGGCCGCCCGCTTCAAAGTCGCGCGCAACATAGTTAGGCGCTCCCGGCCAGTCAAGCCGGAGCCGCGCATACGCGAAGGGATAAAATCCCTTTTTAAATCAGCTATTTATGCAGGTGCGACAAAGCGCCTTGCGTGGCTGCGGCAGCGAGCGGCGGCGAATCCCCGCCACTCCGGACGTTCAGTTCCATCCGCCGTTCTTGGTGCGATAGAAGATGTGGGTCCCGATCTTCTTCATCTTGTCCATGGCGCGTGCCCAGCCGGGGCTCACATAGGTCGCGTAGTAATGGGTGGCGGAGCCGACCTCGGGAAGGAATATCTTGCCCGCCGTCACTGCCATCGCGACCTCCTCGGCGACGGCGAAGTGCTTCGGCTCGCGGATGCGCAGCGTCTTGCCCTCGCAGGCGAAGGAGAACTGGCAGCGGTTCTTCCAGTTGCGGTTCTGGTAGACGACGCCGCAGACGGTGTCGGGATAGGCGGGGTTGCGCACCCTGTTGAGGATCACCTGCGCGACGGCCGCCTGCCCCTTCACGCTTTCGCTGCGGGCCTCGAAATAGATGCCCTCGGCCAGGCATTTCTGCTCGGCGGCCGAAAAGACGGAAGCCGGCAGCGGCCGGCTCAACCATTCATGGTCCTTCTCGCCCAGCGGCGGGATGAAGCGGCCCCCGTTCGGATCGTCTTCCTTGAGCAGGCTGGCGAAGGGCGAGGCGCCCGCGAAGTCGGGCTTGGGCGGCGCGTAGGCCGTGGCGAGAATGTCGGGCTTGTCGTTGTTGACCAGCGACGCGAGGTAGACCGGCACGGCGGGATCGGCGGCCTTGTCGCGCTTGACATAGAAGGCCTTGGCGATCTGGATCTCCTTGCCCTCGATCTCCGGGCGCACGAAGGCCATCTTCAGTTCCTCGTCAAGTTCGGGCACCAGCAGGGAGGTGGTGCGGTCGAACACGGAACCGGCATTGAACGATTTGGGCGGCGCGACGGGGGCGATGTTGACGATGCGGCCGCGCTTCTCGGCGCGATTTATGCGCAGCTCGTCGGGCGTCTCTTCGGCGCTCCCGTTCTTGGTGCGGAAGGCGACGGCGCCGATGCCGGACGCCTTGAAGCCTGCGCCCGAGATTGCCGCGGTGGTCGCACTGCCGGCGAACGGCATTTCGGCCTGGTGGACGGACCCCGCCACGGAGCGTTCCACCACCGCGCTCCACCGCCCCGCGGCGGCTTCGGCGCCGGCGACAAGGCTGGTCATGTCCTGGAAAGCGGTCCCGGTGGGAAAGCTGAGCCACAGGCATACGCCAATGATGGCAGGGGCCAGGAACGAACGCTGTTCACGCGGTGCGGACCACTGCCGCATCACTGCTCTACGACGCACTGAGACACTCCGGAACTCTAAAAAGCCGAACATCGTGAACATGATCGATTAACCTTGCCGACCGGTTAACAGGCCGGCGGGGAGAGAGGAGGGTCGAATGCGCAGCGGGGAGAAGCAGCCTCTTTCGACCGAAATGTGGTCAAGAGACGCAGGAAAACGGCAAGCCTGCCGGCGCGGCCACTTCCATGTGTGGATAGAATCGCCCTCTGATTTCGGCCGGTTTTGGCCAA
>JAEYRU010000103.1 GCA_023435335.1 Pseudomonadota bacterium | reverse complement strand
ACGTCGGCATGGAGCGCATCGACGTCCGAGACCTCGATCTGGAGGTTCATGCCGCGCCCGAACGGCGGTTCCAGCGGGGCGGTGGTGAAGCGCCGGCCAGGCCCCGCCGCCTCCTCAAGCATGACGTGGGCATCCTCCCTGACGAGATATGCGAACCGTTCTTCGGGGCGCCGGATCCGGCATTCGAAGCCGAAGACCCGAAGATAGACATCCAGCGACCGCTCCAGATCGGAAACGTCGAGTTCGGGCACGAGGCGCGGCGTACGGCTGCGGGCCTGCTCCAGCACAAAAGTCCGCAGCGCCGACGACAGGTTGGCGCTCCCGCGGGCGGCGTCGACTTCGGCCACCAGCCCTGCAAGCGAGACGCGGCGCGCGGCCGCGATACGTTCCAACTCAACGTAAAAGCCGTCTTCCAGGGAAAAGCTGGTGCGGTGGCCGCGGATCGAAACGGAGCGCTTGCGCACAAGGCTCACGCGCTGCCGTCCCCGTCTTCTTCGGCGCTGTCGGGAACACGCGCGGCGATGCGGTGCGCGTCATGGCGACGGGTCTCGAGTTCGGCGCTGAGGCGCTCGGCAACGCGGGCGTCGCGCGCGCGACCGAACCGCGCCCGGTTCTCCGCTGCCTGCTGCTCGGATTCGGAGCGCTTCTTGCGCTTGCGCGCGGCGCGAAGGTTGACGACGTCGGCCATCCTACTTCTTGCGGAAAGCGTCCAGCGAAACGACGTCCGCGCCCTTGGCCTGGCCTTCCTCCTCCGCCGCCTTCTCGACCGCGGCGGGCTTTTCCTTGGCTGGCTTGGCGGGACGGGGCACGGGCTGCGGTCCAGCCGGCGCGTCGGCGCCCGGGAGGGTCGCAAGCGGCACGGCCTCGACGCCGTCCTGCTTCACATCGAATTCCAGCTCGAAGCTGACCGAGGGATCGTAGAAGCCGCGCACGGCCGAGAAGGGAATCTCGAGCTTCTCCGGCACATCCGAGAAGGACAGGCCGACTTCGAAACCGGTGTCCGTGACCTTCAGATCCCAGTACTGGTACTGGAGCACGATGGTCATCTGCTCGGGGTAGCGCTCGTGCAGGCGGCTCGAGATGCGCACGCCCGGCGCGCCGGTCATGAAGGTGATGAAAAAGTGGTGGTTGCCGGGGAGACCGGTGCGCGCGACCTCAGCCAGCACCTTGCGCATGACGCCGCGCAGTGCCTCCTGGGCGAGAATGTCGTAGCGGATGTGGTCTTCGGCCATTGTTTCCGTGCGGGAATCTGCGCTTCTGCTCTGCCCTAGCTCTAATCAAGCTTCCGGGCGGCGTAAACCGCATATAGCGCGTTGGCTGCCCATGCGGGAGAGGCGGGCGAAAAAACCGATCAGGCCGATTCGTCCGCGGTCGCCTCGCGGCGCGCACCATAGGCACGCAGGAAGGCGCGAACCGCCAGGCGCGCCGAACGCTCGATCTCGTCACGCGCCGGCACCTCGTTGAGCATGCAGGCGACCTGCGTGTCGGCATTGATGAGCGCCATGAAATGGCGCGCGGCAAGGTCGGGATCGTCGAGTTCCAGATAGCCTGAGAGAGCCAGCCGCGCGAAGCGAGCGGCCAGTGCCGACCATGTCCTGCCCGGCCCGTATTCATGCCAGTCGGCGAAAAGCTGCGGATAGCGCTCGCCCTCGCTCTGGATCAGCCGGCGCAGATATCGCCCCTCGCGATTGTATATGCAGTCCTGACGGAGGCGGACCGCGAAGGCGGTGAGCTCGGCCTCGAGATCGGCGGGCTTGTCGGGAAAGCGCGACAACGTCTCGAAGAAGATGGCGTT
The DNA here is from genome assembly GCA_023435335.1 of Pseudomonadota bacterium. Classification (GTDB taxonomy): domain Bacteria; phylum Pseudomonadota; class Alphaproteobacteria; order Rhizobiales; family Rhizobiaceae; genus RCIO01. Next base: position 19,837 of record JAEYRU010000103.1, on the reverse strand, counting down.
CGAGCGGGCGGTGACATCGCGGACCACGGCCACGAAGAGATTTTCCTTGTCGCCGTGATGATTGTAGACGGTCTGGCGCGAGACGCCGGCCTCGGCCGCGACAAGGTCGATGTTGGCGCCAGCGAACCCTTCCCGGCAGAAGACCAGCGCGGCGGCTTCCAAGATGGAGTCGCGCTTGGCGGCGTGGCTGCGCGACACGGCGAGGGTAGGGATCGAGAGGTCAGGCATGTCAGGAGACTTATATACATCCGGTTGACGAATTAGACAAGTATGTCTAAAAAGTTGGGCGCAACGACAAGAGACTCCGAGACGGGAGGAGTCGGACTCGTGTCCGTTGGGTCGTCCTCGTGGTGACAGCCGCCCCCCGGCTCACCGGTTTCGAAAGTGCATCCAATGACACCCGGATTTCTTCGCATCGCGGTCATACTCGGCCTGATTTCGGCCGTCGGACCATTTGCAATCGACATGTACCTGCCGGCGCTGCCCTCCATCGGGCAGGATCTCGGCACGACCACCAGCGCCGTGCAGATGAGCCTGTTCGTGTTCTTCCTTGCGCTCGCCGTCGGGCAGATATTCGTCGGTCCGATCTCCGACATGTTTGGCCGCAAAGCTCCGATCTACGCCGGCCTTGCGCTGTTTGCCGCCGGCGGCGTGGGCGCTGCGCTGGCGCCCTCGATCGAGTGGCTGATCGCGTTCCGCTTCATACAGGGACTAGGAGCGACGACCGGCATGGTCGTGCCGCGCGCCATCGTGCGCGACCTGCACACAGGCGCTGAAGCGGCGCGGCTGATGTCGCTGCTGATGCTCGTCTTCAGCGTGTCGCCAATCCTGGCGCCGCTGGCCGGCAGCATCGTCATCGAGGCGCTGGGCTGGCGCGCCGTGTTCTGGTTCGTGACGGCAGCGGCCTTCATTGGGATGGCGCTGCTTTCCTCGATCAGGGAGACGCGCCCGGCCGAGCAGCGCATAGGTTCGAGCTTCGGCGGCGCGCTGGCGGCCTACAAGGTGCTTATGCGCGACCGCACGTTTCTCGGGCTGACATTCATCGGCTCGTTCGGCATTGCCAGCTTTTTCATCTACCTGGCAAGCTCGTCCTTCGTGCTGATCGACCATTACGGCCTGTCGCCGACACTCTACAGCGTGGCGTTCTCGGTCAACGCCGTGGCGTTCTTCGCGATGGCGCAGCTCACCGGCCCACTGACAGAGCGTTTCGGCCTGGCGCGCGTGGTGCGCGTGGCGGTGGCCGGATATGCGGCGACCGCGCTGATCCTGCTGGCGGCGATGGCGGGCGGCGCGCAGGGGCTGGAGGTGCTGGTGGTCGGGTTGTTCGTCAGCTTCGGCTTCCTCGGGCTGGTGATCCCATCGACGGCGGTGCTGGCGATGGAGGAGCACGGCGAGATCGCCGGCACGGCCTCGGCGCTGATGGGCACGCTGCAGTTCGTCACCGGTGCGGTGGCGATGGGCGTGTCAGGGCTGTTCTTCGACGGCACCCCGCTGCCGATGGTAGCGGGCATCGCTGCCGCGGCGATGATCGCCCTGGGGCTGACGCATGCCACGCTCGGCCGCCGTCTCCCGGTCACGGCGCAGGGTGCGCCGGCGGAATGAAGCGACGATGCCGGTGGCGCGCGCAAGCGCGCTGCCGGGGCTGTGCGGAATGTCGATGAAATGTGAGGGAAGTGGAGGCTTCTGTTGCCAGGTGCCTCCGGACCCCGCCTGAAAGTGCTAACCTCCAGGGCTTAATTCGAGACTATCGCACTGCTTACGCAGCGAGACGTGCCTCAGCATAGTTGTCGTTGGCAACTATAGGTTTGACCCGATAACGGCGGTATCATGCCGGGCAAAAGTCCGATCTTTACACCCTCGTCGATCCTATTTCGCCCCCATCACCAGCCGCCGGAACCGGCGGTTCGTGGTGGAGGCGCCGGGTACCGCCCCCGGGTCCGAAGAGCTTATTCCATCGGCCGTTTATCGCCATAGTCGGCACGAGGCCGACACGCCCAATATAGGCAGGGCGACCTCCGATTGAAAGGGGTTGCAGACTCCAGAGGGCAGGGGACCGCCAAGGACGGCCGGTCAGGCCACGTATCTCGTCATTGCCAGGTCGCGCACGTCGATGTCCGGCTGACGGCCCGAGACCATGTCGGCCATGATCCGGCCGGATCCACACGCCATAGTCCAGCCGAGCGTGCCGTGGCCGGTGTTGAGATAGAGCCCTTCGACGGGAGTCGGCCCAATGACAGGCGGCCCGTCGGGCGTCATCGGCCGCAGCCCGCACCAGAAGGTCGCATCCTCCATTCGTCCGCCGCCGCCGAACAGGTCGGTCACCGAGTGTTCCAGCGCGCCGCGGCGCGAGGCCCGCGGCGTCAGGTCGTAGCCGGCGATCTCGGCGGTGCCGCCGACGCGGATGCGGTCGTCGAGGCGCGTGATGGCGATCTTGTACGTCTCGTCCATGACCGTGGAAACCGGCGACAGATCGGCATCCACGATCGGCAGGGTCAGCGAATAGCCCTTGATGGGATAGACCGGGATGCGGATGCCCAGCGGCTTCAGCAGCATCGGCGAATAGCTGCCAAGCGCGACAATCACCCTGTCGGCGCCAATCACGCCGCGATCGGTGCGGACTCCGGTGACGCGGCCGCCTTCGGTGCGGATCTCGCGGATCGTCGTCCCGTAGCGGAAGTCGACCCTGCCCGCCGACAGGGCGGCCAATCTGCTTGTGAAGAGCTGGCAGTCGCCGGTCTCGTCGCCGGGCAGGCGCAGCCCGCCGACGAACTTTTCCGCGACGCGTGCAAGAGCCGGCTCGGCTTCCGCGCATCCGGCGCGGTCGAGAAGCTCGAAGGGCACGCCGAACGAGCGCAGCACCTCGATGTCGTCCGCCGTGCCGTCGAGCTGCTTCTGCGTGCGGAAGAGCTGAAGCGTGCCGCGGGAGCGTTCGTCGTAAGCTATTCCGGTCGATGCCCGCAGTTCGCGCAGGCAGTCACGGCTGTATTCGGCGATCGGGACCATGCGCGACTTGTTGAGCGCGTAGCGCGCCGAGGTGCAGTTGCGCAGCATGCGCAGCACCCACGACCACATCGCCGGGTCCAGAGCCGGCCGGACGGCAAGGGGACCGTACCGCATCAGCAGCCATTTCACCGCCTTGACAGGTATTCCGGGGCCTGCCCATGGCGAGGAATAGCCCGGCGAAATCTCGCCTGCGTTGGCAAAGCTGGTCTCCAGTGCGGGACCCGGCTGGCGGTCGACCAGAGTGACCTCGTGGCCCGCCTGCGCGAGGTACCAGGCGCTGGTGACTCCGATCACGCCGCCGCCAAGGACAAGCACCCTCATGTGCGCCTCCCGTCAACGAACCCGGTGTGTACGGCTGCAGGCCGCCAATTGTCGAACATTGTCATTTCGTGCATCTCCGCCGGGCGGCGATACCTGCCCGGGCTCGTAAGTCCAATCGCGAATTCTGGTCTGGTCTTCCGGCCCCCGGTCGACGGCGTTTCCGCCGCGCCAGGGCTAGATCGATGAGAGCAGGCTGCCCGCGTGGTTCATGAACCGGGCGCGGCTCCTGGAGAATATGCGGAAGATGGAATGCGACACGGCAGGTGTCCCGGCGCGATGAATTCAAGGGCGAACATAGCCACCCGTCCGCCGTTGGCAAGGCAAGGCGCCGGTGACGCAGGCGTCATTTGCCGGGGACGAGGCTCGCAGCTGACAATGCCATGGTGCGGGCCAAGGCCATACGCGCTATGATCGCTGCAACAGAATCGGCGGCACCATGCGACACCCTGAAGACCAGTATCTCGACCTGATGCAGGCAATTCTCGACGCCGGCGACCGGCGCGTGGACCGCACCGGCGTGGGAACCCTGTCGCTGTTCGGCGCGATGGCGCGGTTCAGCCTGCGCGACGGCACGGTGCCGATCCTCACCACAAAGCGCGTCTACTGGAAGACCGCGATCAAGGAGATGCTGTGGTTCCTGACCGGCGGGACCAACATCCAGCCGCTGCTCAGGGAAAACGTCCGCATCTGGACCGACTGGCCGCTGGACAAATACCGCAGAGCGACGGGCGAGGAGATCAGCCAGGAGGCGTTCGAGCAGCGGATCGTCGAGGACGACGCGTTCGCGGCGTGCTGGGGCGAGCTCGGGCCGGTCTATGGAAAGCAGTGGCGGCGCTGGCTCGGGCCGGACGGCAAGGAGCACGACCAGATCGCCGGCGTGATCGAGGCGCTGAAGCACAATCCGACGAGCCGGCGCATCCTGTTCCACGGCTGGAACGTCGCCGAGCTCGGCGAGATGGCGCTGCCGCCCTGCCACATGGTCTACCAGTACCATGTGGCGCAGGGCCGGCTGTCCTGCCTCATGTACCAGCGCTCGGTCGACATCCTGCTTGGCGCGCCGTTCAATTTCGTGGGCGCGGTGGCGTTGCAGATGATGCTGGCGCAGCAGGCCGACCTCGAACTCGGCGACTTCGTTTGGATGGGCGGCGACGTGCATCTGTATCTGAACCACGTCGACCAGGCGCGCGAGCAGCTGTCGAGGGAACCGAGGGCGTGGCCCACCATGCGGCTGGCGCGCAGGCCGGACAACATCGACGGCTACCGGATCGAGGATTTCGAGGTCACCGGCTACGAGCCGCATGCGGCGATCCGTGCGGACGTCGCTGTCTAGGACCGAACCTCGACACATCGGGCGAGCTGTGGTGATCTCTATTGACCAGATACGATCGGGGGGAAGTCCGGGATGCTTCGTAGGACTTTAGCGGGGTTCCTGATCGCCGCCGGAGCGGCGGTGCCCGTATCCGCAAACGATACCACGGCGCAGCTCGCCACCGGCGGGCTGATCTACATGCGCAGCGACCAGGTCGCCATGGAAAGCGAGGACCTCTACATCTCGCCCACCGAAGTGCGCGTCCAGTATCGGTTCCTCAACCGCAGCGAAGAGGACGTTGAAACGATCGTCGCGTTCCCGATGCCCAACATCAAGGCCGATCCCTACACGATCACATCGGTGCCCCAGGCGTCGTCGGACAATTTCCTCGGCTTCACCGTGGAAGTGGACGGCAGCTCGATCGAGCCGCAACTCGACCAGCGCGCCGTTGCGCTGGGTGTCGACGTCACGGAACTGCTGAAAGAGCACGATGTGCCGCTGTGGCCCTACCTCGACAGCACGCGCGAGGCGATCGAAGCGCTGCCGCCCGACGTACTGGAGAGCTGGTATGCGCGGGGCATCCTCATCCTGGAGGAATTCGACGACGGTTCAGGCTGGAAGCAGGTCTGGTCGCCGTTCTGGGAAATGAAGTCTACGTATTGGTGGATGATGAAGTTCCCCGCCGGGCGCCCTGTCGAGGTCAAGCACAGCTACGCGCCGAGCGTCGGCGGCACCGTAGATGTGACTTTCCTGGAGGACGGCAGGGCCAAGGGGCAGCGCTACAACGAATACAAGGCGAAATACTGCATGGACGGCGGCTTTGTGCGCGCGGTGGAGGCAGCCGTGGCCAAGAAGCGCGACGTGAACCCGGCCTACACCGAGAGCTGGATTTCCTATGTGCTGACGACCGGCGGCAACTGGGCGACGAACATCGAGAAGTTCAGGCTGACGATTGACAAGGGCTCGACGATGAACCTGGTCAGCTTCTGCGGCACCGGGGTGAAGAAGACGGGACCGACGACGTTCGAGATGACGGCTGAGAACTTCTATCCGGAGCGCGACCTCGACATCCTCATCCTGCAGCCACTGGAAATGGGCAATTGACGCTATCGCTGGTTGTCGCCATCGCCGGGAACGGCATTATCGGGCGCGACGGCGGGCTGCCGTGGCGGCTCTCCACCGACATGAAGCGCTTCAAGGCGATCACCATGGGGCACCCTGTCGTGATGGGCCGCAAGACCTGGGAGAGCTTTCCCAAGAGCGGCCCACTGCCGGGGCGCACCAATATCGTCGTCACTCGCGATCCGGAATACCGGGGCGAAGGCGCGGTGGTTACCGACTCGGTGGAAAAGGCGCTGGCGATCGCGGCGGACTCGCCCGGTGGCGATGAAATCTGCGTGATCGGCGGCGGCGAGATCTTTTCGGCGGTGATGGACCAGGCCGAGCGTCTCTACATCACCCATATCCAGGCCGACATTGACGGCGATACGCGATTTCCGCCCATCGATCCGCAGACATGGTATAGTATTCACGAAGAAACGGTTCCGGCGGGCGAGAAGGATGATTTCGCCACGCTATATGTCATTTACGAGCGTCGCGACCGTCCGCGTACTCGAACGGAGCCGCAAAAGGGCTGAATTGACGCGGGCCGGGGGCGGCTCGCGCGTTGAAAGCGGCGGAATGCATACCTATAAGTGCCAAGAACACGCGCCCGGCCGGTCCGACCGCGGCTCGAATGACGGTTTCTGGAGAAGAGGAAGCAAATGCCCTGGAGCAATCAGACCGGCGGCGGCCCATGGGGCGGTGGCGGCGGCAACAATGGCGGCGGCGGTGGCGGCGGTCCATGGGGACAGCGCCCGCGCGGCCCCGGCGGCCCGCAGGGCACGCCGCCCGACCTCGAGGATATAATCCGCCGCGGCCAGGATCGGCTAAGGCAGGCGCTGCCGGGCGGTGGACGGGCAAGCCCTGCAATGTTCGCGCTGATTGCCTTTGCGATCGTGGCGCTGTGGCTCTTCCAGGCGATCTACACGGTCCAGCCGGACGAGCTCGCGGTCGAACTGCGCTTCGGCAAGCCGAAGGAGGAGATTTCCGAGCCAGGCCTGCACTTCCACTTCTGGCCGGTCGAAACGGTCGAGAAGGCGAGCGTCGCCGAAAAGCTGGTCAATATCGGCGAGGCGCGCGGTAACGTGTCCTCGGGGCTGATGCTTTCGGGTGACCAGAACATCGTCGACGTGAAGTTCTCGGTCGCCTACCAGGTGGCCGATCCGAAGGCCTATCTGTTCAACGTGGCCGGCGCGGACGAGATGGTGCGCCAGATCGCCGAAAGCGCGGTGCGCGAGGTCGTTGGCCGCCGCCCCGCCCAGGACATCTTCCGCGACGACCGCCAGGGCATTGCCGAAGAGGTGCGGGAAATCGTGCAGAACACGCTGGACGAGTACGGCGCCGGACTGGCGCTGAACGCGATCTCGATCGAGGACGCAGCGCCGCCGCGCGAAGTGGCCGACGCGTTCGAAGAAGTGCAGCGTGCCGAACAGGACGAGGACCGCTTCGTGGAAGAGTCGAACCAGTACTCGAACCAGCAGCTGGGCCAGGCACGAGGCGAAGCGGCGCAGGTGCGAGAAGAGGCGGCTGCGTACAAGAACCGGGTCGTCCTGGAAGCGCAGGGTGAGGCGCAGCGCTTCGTGTCGGTCTACGACGAGTACGCAAAGGCGCCCGACGTGACCCGCCGGCGCCTGTTCCTGGAGACCATGGAAAACGTGCTGAGGAACTCGAACAAGGTGATCGTAGAACAGGGGAGCGGGCAGGGCGTGGTGCCGTACCTGCCGCTGCCGGAACTCAACAACCGCCGCACGCAAAACGCGCAGGGAGGCAACTGATGTCTAACCGTCTTCCCGTCATCGCGGTCGTCGTCGCGATTCTGCTGTTCCTCGGCTATTCGTCCATCTTCGTCGTCAACGAGCGCGAACAGGCGATCGTGCTGCGCTTCGGCGAGATCGTCGACGTCAAGACCGAGCCCGGCATCTACTTCAAGGCGCCGTTCGGTTTCATTGAGGCCGACAACGTGCAGATCATCGAGGACCGCATCCTGCGCTTCGACCTCGAGGACATCCGGGTGCAGGTGTCAGGCGGCCGCTTCTACGAAGTCGATGCCTTCATCGCCTACCGCATCTCCGATCCGCGCCGCTTCCGTCTGGCGGTTTCGGGCAGCGTGCCGCTTGCCGAACAGCGGCTGCGCACGCGTCTCGACGCTGCCCTGCGCCGGGTCTACGGCCTGCGCGGCTTCGAGGCGGCGCTCTCCGAGGAGCGGGGCGCCATGATGCGCGAGGTTCGTGACCAGCTTCGGCCCGACGCCACGTCGCTGGGCCTGGAGATCGCCGACGTTAGGATCCGCCGCACCGACCTGACGCAGGAAGTCTCGCAGCAGACCTACGAGCGCATGAAGGCCGAGCGCCTTGCCGAGGCCGAAAGGCTGAGGGCGCGCGGCCGCGAGGCGGCGCAGCGCATCCGTGCCCGCGCCGACCGCGAGGTGGTGGAGATCGTCGCCGCGGCGCGCCGCGAGTCCGAGATCCTGCGCGGTGAAGGCGAAGCGGAACGCAACGCGGTGTTTGCCGAGGCATTCTCGCGCGATCCGGACTTCTTCGACTTCTACCGGTCCATGGCTGCCTATACGCAGGCACTGCAGGGAGCAGGGACATCGATGGTCCTGTCGCCGGATTCGGAGTTCTTCCGCTTCTTCGGATCGCAGACGCCCCGCGAGCCGGCGACGCAGACGCCGCCGGCAGGCGGTGGCGCCGCACCGAGCGTGACCGGCGCGACCGAATAGGGTCGCGCCAGTGACCGACCTGCTCGTCGCCTTCGGGCTGGTGCTTGTGCTCGAAGGCGTGATCTACGGCGGCATGCCGACTTTTGCGAAGCGCCTGGCAGCAGAGGTCATCGCAATGCCGGAAGGGGCGCTGCGGATCGGCGGGCTGATCGCGGTCGCAGTTGGCGTCGGCATCGTCTGGCTGGTCAGGACCTGACCAGCCGGCGCCGGATAACGGAGGTTTTATTGCGGCGCTCTGGAAAGGCCGCAATCAAGCCGCATTTAATCAGATCATTGCCAGAATCCTGCGGATGGCCAGACGTACTCCGCGAACCCGGGAGCTGCCTTCTCGATGCTTACTCGCCGCCTTTCCGCAGATGCCCGCCGCGTCGCACTGGGCTTGGCCGGCGCCGCTGTGATGGCCTTGCCAGCCTTCGCGCAGCAGCAGCCCGCGCCGACAGTCCAGATACCGCCGGCGATGACCAACGGGCCGGCCTCGGTTGCCGATCTCGCAGAAGGACTGCTCGGGGCCGTGGTCAACATCTCGACCTCGCAGAACGTCGCGGGCGCGCAGCCCAACGTGCCGATGCCGGAGTTGCCGGAAGGCTCGCCCTTCCAGGATTTCTTCAACGACTTCTTCCAGGGACCGCAGGGCCGCAATGGGGGGCCCCGCCGCATGCAATCGCTGGGCTCGGGCTTCATCATCGACGCCGCGGAGGGCTTTATCGTCACCAACAATCACGTGATCGCGGACGCCGACGAGATCGAGGTGAACTTTCCCGACGGCTCGAAACTCAAGGCGGAACTGATCGGCCGTGACACCAAGACCGACCTTGCCCTGCTGAAGGTCGACCCCTCCGTGAAGAAGCTCGTCGACACGAAGTTCGGCGATTCCGACAAGATACGCATCGGCGACTGGGTGATGGCGATCGGCAATCCTTTCGGACTGGGCGGCACGGTGACGGTGGGCATCGTTTCAGCGCGCAACCGTGACATCCAGTCGGGCCCCTATGATGATTTCATCCAGACCGACGCCGCGATCAATCGCGGCAACTCCGGCGGCCCGCTGTTCAACATGCAGGGCGAGGTCATAGGCATCAACACGGCCATCATCTCGCCATCGGGCGGCTCGATCGGCATAGGTTTCTCGATTCCCTCGAAACTTGCCATGAACGTGATTGCGCAGTTGCGCGAGTTCGGCGAGACCCGCCGCGGCTGGCTCGGCGTGCGCATACAGCCGGTGACGGCGGAGATCGCCGAAAGCCTGGGCATGGGAGGCGCCAAGGGCGCGCTCATCGCCGGCATCATGAAGGGCGGGCCGGTGGACGACGGCACGATCCAGGCCGGCGACGTCATCCTCAAGTTCGACGGGCAGGACGTACGCGAGATGCGCGACCTTCCTCGCATCGTGGCGGAAACGGCGGTCGGCAAGGAAGTCGACGTCCTGATCGTGCGCAAGGGCGAGGAGCAAACGGTCAAGGTGACGCTGGGCCGGCTCGAAGACAGCGAGATGGCCAGCGCCGAAGCCGGCGCCGTGCCGGAAGAAGAGCAGGGTGCGGTAGCCACCGCGAGCGTGCTCGGCATGGCGATCGCCGAACTGAACGACGAGACGCGGGCGCAGTTCGGCATCGGCAAGGATGTAAACGGCGTGGTCATCACGGATGTCGCTGCGGATTCGCCAGCGGCCGAGAAAGGCATCCAGCCGGGCGACGTCATTGCGGAAATCGCGCAGGAATCCGTCTCTTCGCCTACGCAGGTCATGGACCGCATAGCGGCTCTGCGAAGCCAGGGACGCCGCAACGCACTGCTGATGCTGTCGTCGAAGAACGGCGAACTCAGGTTCGAGACGGTGCGGATGAATTGATTCAGCGGCCTGCGATAAGGGATTGACCGCGAAGAAGAAAGGGCGCGTTCAGACCGCCCTTTTCCGTGCCGTGACCAGCGGTATCATGCCGCAAAGTCTCCGCGTCGATAGCCTTGCAGGTAGAGCAGTGCGGTGAGATCGCCGTGGTCGATGCGAATCCTCGCCTGCGCCGCAACCGTGGGCTTGGCGTGAAGGGCGACACCGGCGCCGGCGAGCGCCAGCATGTCGAGGTCGTTGGCGCCGTCGCCGACGGCGATCGCCTCATCGAGGCCGATGCCCAGTCTGGTGCAGATTTCTTTCAGCGCGGTCGCCTTTGCCTCGCGGCCGAGGATGGGCTCGGTCACCTCGCCGGTGAGGCGGCCGGCACCGATCACAAGCGTGTTGGCACGATGTTCGCGGAAGCCCAGCTGGGCCGCGATGCGAGAGGTGAAGGCGGTGAAGCCACCGGAAACGAGCGCGGTATACGCGCCGTCCTGGTTCATCGTCGCGACAAGCTCGCGGGCGCCGGCCGCCAGCGTGATGCGGTCGTGGATCAAACGCTCGATCACCGACTGATCCAACCCCTTGAGCAGGGCGACGCGCTGGCGTAGGGCCGGCTCGAAGGCGATTTCCCCATTCATCGACATGGCCGTTATGGCGGCTACCTCGGCCTTGATGCCGACCTCGTCGGCCAGTTCGTCGATACATTCCTGGTCGATCATGGTGGAATCCATGTCGGCAATCAGCAGCTTCTTGCGGCGGCCGGCCGCATCCTGAACGGCGACGTCGACCGGGGCGCCGGCCAACGCACCGCGCAGCGCCGCCTCCGCTTCCGCCGCGCCACGCGCTCCAGGCAGGAGCAGATCGCATGCGATACCGTCTGCCAGCCAGACCATTTCGCTTGCGCCGACGGCATCGCGCGCCTTATTCGCAAGCGGCGCCGTCAAGGTCGGGGCGGCGGGATCGACGATGAGCGTGGCGACGAGGGACATGGGAAATTCCGCTGCGAGGGCGCTGAAGGGCGCGGTCCTGATAGCCGGGCCGACGGCGAGCGGCAAGTCGGGGCTGGCGCTGCGGCTGGCGCGCGAACTGGGCGGCGCGGTCGTGAACGCCGATTCCATGCAGGTCTACTCGGTATTGAAGGTGCTCACTGCACGGCCAGGCCCGGACGAACTGTCGGCGGCGCCGCACCTGCTGTACGGGCATGTACATCCGTCGCAATCCTATTCAACCGGGCAGTGGCTGCGTGATGTGGAGTGCCTCGTCGAATCTGGTGCATTCGCGGAGCAGCGTCCCATCTTCACCGGTGGGACGGGTCTCTATTTCACGGCGCTCGTCGATGGATTGTCGCAGATGCCCGACATCCCGGCGGAGGTACGCGACCGCTGGCGTGCGGCGCTCGCCGCGGACGGTGCCCGGGAGTTGCACCGGCGGTTGCAGCTCGAAGATGCCGAGGCGGCGCAGCGGATCCGGCCCGGTGACGGGCAGCGGATCGTGCGAGCGCTGGAGGTGCTCGAGACATCCGGGCGGTCGATAACCGCTTGGCAGGCGCAGCGCGGCCGACCCCTGGTGGACCGCGCCGCCGCGCGGCTCATCGTGCTGGAACCGGATCGCGGAGAACTCGCCCGCCGCATCCGTTCACGCTTCGAGCGGATGGTGGAGAACGGCGCTATGGAGGAGGTGCGCGAACTGCTTTCGCTCGGCCTTGCGCCATCGATGCCCGCGATGAAGGCGATCGGGGTGCCGGAACTAACGGATGCGATTTCGGGTCGTAGCAGCATGGCCGAGGCGATCGAACGTGCGGCGACCGCGACGCGGCAGTACGCAAAGCGCCAGTCCACGTGGTTCCGCAATCAGCTTGGCCCCGAATGGCAGCGGATCGCCTCCGGCGAAGACGTCCTGACCAACGAATTGCGGCAAAAGGCACCAACTACCAGAGGTTGAACTTACGTAGCGTTATTTTCGCTTTGAAGCATTGGAATTAACCTCGCGTAAGGTGGGGCGGTGCCATAAGGGACCAAGGGCATTCGGACAAGATATCCATGCGATTCCACAAATCAGAATCGGCGTTCTTCGTTTTCATGGCGCTGATTTTGGGGGCGGGCGTGCTGACGCTATACGCCTACGGCATCCTTTATGCCGCTGCCCGCAGCCTTTACCTGCCCGAGAGACTCGAAGACCTGGCCGATGTCGCGAAGCTCATGTTCGGTACCGGCGTGCTTCTTGCGACCGCCCTGTTCTTCGGCATCTTCCTCATCTACCCGCTGATCCGCACCCAGGCGAAAGAGGAGTTCAAGCTCCGCGCCATGACTGAGACGTTGAGCGCGCGCTCCGAGACGCTGGAGCATGCGGCACTCACCGACGGGCTGACCGGGATGCAGAATCGGCGCTATTTCGACGATGCGCTGCGCGAATACCTGCTCGAATTCCGGCGTATCGAGAAGCCGATCGGGCTGATGATCCTCGACCTGGACCACTTCAAGCAGGTGAACGACACACACGGCCATGACGTCGGCGACGAGGTGCTGCGGACGGTCTCGAACTGCCTGCGCGACATGACCCGGTACCACGACGTGGTGGCGCGGCTAGGCGGCGAGGAATTCGCGGTGGTGGCGCCCAATATGAGCGAGGACCAGTTGTACAAGCTGGCGGAGCGCATCCGCAAGGAAATCGCCTCCTTCCCGATCACGACCGACAATGCGCGCCTGCGGGTCACCGCGAGTGTGGGGCTTGCCATATGGGACGGCAAGGAGACAGCCGACGAGTTCTTCCGCCGCGCGGACAAACAGCTCTACCAGGCGAAGCGGCAGGGCAGGAACCGCGTCTGCGCGTAGGCGAAGCGATCACGGAAGGAGCCCCGCAAGGTTCAGAAGATCGATCAGGCTCCTGGCGAAGAGGCGGCTGACCGGATCGTCCCAGAACGCCGGGAGCACCAGCAGCGCCAGCCAGGCGAACAAGGACACGAGCAACTCCCCTGTCAGATGGAGAAAGGCCGAGCGTCCCCACGCGAAAGGCACAAGCGCTGCCGTCGTCGCCAGGATCGCGGCAAGAGGGTTCGCGACAAGATCGGCGGCGAGCCCGATCAGGGCGAAGAACAGCACCAGCAGCAGCGGCCCAACGCCGAATGCCGCCAGCATGCCGGTCCAGGACGGCGAGAAGGGCGCATTGTCGCGGCCCGAATGCCGCTGGCCGGCGAGCATGTGGCAGACCAGGATTGCACCCGCCAGCCAGCCAGCCGAAACCAGCGCGAGAAGTCCGGCCGAAGCGGGCCAATAGCCGGCTCCCCCGTCCCACGGCGGCATTCCTCCGGCGAACGCCCCTGACCACACGGCCGCGGCAATCGCCACTGAAGCTCCGAAAGCGACGGAAAGGCCTGCGAGCGGCAGCATCGAAAGCCGGCGACCGGCGATACTCCAGTGCCCGTCGTACGACGGCGGGGGACGCCGTTCATCCGCTCCGGACGGTTCCTGGCTCAGATCGCGTTCCACCGTCCAACCCCCGCACCCGCTCAAGCGAGTCGCGGGAGAATAGGGCGAGATGGCGGGCGCGAATAGTGCACCGAGCACCAGGGTGGTGCCGTGAAACCTGGCTCAGCGTCGGGTGAAGCGATTGTCGTAGGCGCGGCGTCCGTACAGGTCGCGATCCTCGTCGCCGCGCGGCCCGTCGGCCAACGGCCTCTTAAGAATACTGTCGCCGCCGAACATGCCCGGGTCGATCGCGCCGCTGTCTTCGGGCAGTTCGGGCTGCCTTGGCATGTTGCTCAGCTTGTTCACGAGTTGCACGAGGTCAACCTCGCCGTCCTCGTCGGGGTTGTAGCGGGAAAGGCCGGCCTTCTCGGCCGAACCAGGTATGTAGACGGGATCGAGGTGCTCGAATTTCATGCGCATGGTGGTCGCCACACCTTCGCCGAAGGCGATCGCCTCGCGCTGGCCCATGGACGACAGGAATGAGAGCGTCGAGGCCGATGAATCGGCAATGGCCGAGCGGATGATCTCCTGGTCGCGTTCGTTGGAGAGCCGCATGGCGAATACCGTCGAGCACTGCGACAGTATGGTGGGATCGAGCTCGCCCGGACGCTGGGTCACGACGCCGAGATAGCAGCCGTACTTGCGGCCTTCCTTGGCGATGCGCGAGAGCGCGTCGCGTGTGGGCCCGAAGCCCAGCCGCACGTCGGACGGCATGTAGCGGTGCGCTTCCTCGCACAGGACGAGCAGCTTGAGCTTGCCGCCGCTCCAGCTGGCGAGATCGAAGGCGAGACGGGCGAGCACCGAACAGACGGAGTTGACCACCTCGCCGGGCATGCCGGCCATCTCGAGGCAGGTCACCGGCTTGCCCTCGTGGGGCACGCGGAAGATCTTGCCGATCGTATGGTGCAATGTGTCATCGTAGAGGCGCGAGCCGAACATGAAGCGGTAGCTCGCGTCGTTCATCGCCGAGTCGATGCGAATGCGCAGGGCGCGGTAGAACGGGCGCTCGTTCTTGGTGTCGAGCTGGCCCATGCGTTCGTCAATCAGGCGCAGGAGATCCACCATCCGGTAGGGGACGGGCGTGTCGGCGGTGATGCCGCCGTCATTGTAGCGGCGCAACTGCACTGGCTGCGCACCGCCGCGAAACTGTTGTTTCGCCAACGGTATCAGGTCGCGCAACAGTTCCACCTCGTCCGCCACCGGCTCCCGCCCGCGGTAGAGGACCTCGACCAGCTCTTCGAGGCGGAACAGCCAGAAGGGCAGGTCGAGCGACTTCGAGTCGATACGGATGGCCTGATCGGCGAAGGTGGAAGCAAATTCGTTGTGAGGGTCGAGGATCAGCACACGAAGATCGGGCCGCGCCGCGATCGCCTTGCGCAGCATCAGCGAGACGGCCGTCGATTTGCCTACTCCGGTCGTGCCGACGACGGCGAAGTGCCGGTTGAGGGTATCGTCGACCGCTATGCAGGCGGCGATCTTCTCGTCCTGCGAGAGCGTGCCGATGCGCACGGACTGGCGGCCGCCAAGATCGTAGACCGCTTCCAGGTCCTGCGCGCGGATGCGGTGGGCGACGGCCCCGATATGCGGGTAGATGGTGATGCCGCGGTCGAAGACGGGCTGCCCGTCGACGTCGCGCACTTCGCCGATCAATTCGACGCTGACCTCGATGGCGTTTCGCTGGCCCTCGCGCCAGTCATGCCCGGGCCGGTCGATTGCGTAGACGAGGCCGACCGTGCGGGTCTGGTTGAGGTTAATCGAGATCATGCGGCCGACGGCCCAGAGCGAGGCGGCCGAGCCATTCTCGTCGTCTGCGAAAGCCGCGACCATGGCGCGTGCGCCGTCGCACTGCACGACATGGCCGAGGATGCGCTGTGCCGGCTGGGAGCCGTCGCGTCGTTCCTGGTCGGTCGCCTCTGCGGCTCCGCGTTCCAAATACATCGCCCTCAAGATCCCTTTCACCCCACCTGAGGCAGAATGGCGGGGGTGGGTTAAGGCTGCGTGTGGCACCATGGTTTAGAGAGGGTTAAGGCCTGCCCTCGAAAAGCCTGCTTGCGTTCGCTTCACCTTCCATTATGATGGAAATCATGTCTATGAGGATGGAATCAGAACTCCGGCTGGGCGAGCGAATCCGATCGGAGCGCGCGAAGCGGCAGTGGTCACTTGAAGATCTCGCCGACCGTTCCGGCGTCTCGCGCGCCATGCTGAGCAAGGTCGAACGCGGGGAGGCGAGCCCCACTGCGGAACTGCTGGTCAGGATCTCGTCTGCATTCGGCATGACGCTCTCCTCTTTGATCGCCCTTGCCGAGATGTCCACCGGAGGCCAACTGCTGCGCGCCGAGGAACAACGGCGCTGGACCGATCCCGCCACCGGTTATGTGCGGCGGCATGTCTCGCCCCCGTCGCCGGAGGGACTGGAACTCATCCACGTGCGGCTGCCGCCGGGCGAGATGGTGAACTTCCCGGCCGACGTCTACGGGCTTTCGACCGAAGTAATCTGGCTGCTGTCGGGCCGGCTCAAGTTCACCGACGGCGATACGACGGTCGATATGCTGGCAGGCGACTGCTACCGCATGGGCGCGACACCGGCGCCGCGCCGCTACCACGCGCCGGGGCCCGAGCCGGCGGTATATCTCGTGGCCCTCGTTGCCAAGCGGGTCTGAGATGGGGATGCAGGGGCGCATCGGCGACAATGGCGGTCCGCCGCTCGACGACTATGCGGGATCGCCGTGGGGGAAGGGAGATCCGCATATCTTCCTGCAGTGGAAGCGCGCTCATGCCGCGGCGTGGAAGGCGATCCCCGCCCAGATTGCGCTGATGCGGATGGCGCGGGCGGAAAGGCTGGGGCTGACCTACGAGGAATACACGCTCGAGATACTGGAGCGCGGACGGCATCTGTCGGAAGACGATGCGGAGCGGATCGCGCAGATCAAGGCGGGGCGGCGGCGCAAAAGGGCTTCAGTCCGGTACCCCACCTAGTCCTTCGCTCAACCGAATGGCAGTTCGCGCAGGATCTGAGGATGATCAAGATCGGCGTTGTCGATCAGAATTGTGGCGCGGTGCTGCGGAGCGCACTGGCGCAGATAGATGCGTTGTCCTTCCAGATACCGGCGGTTCTCAGGGGCATTCGGATCGGGATTCGAGCCATCTCGGGCAGCCATCCGCATGTAGGAGGTCGGAAAGGGAACTTGGAGGAACACGCTCAAATCCCAGCAATCGACGAGCTCATCGCGATGGAGAAAGATTCCATCGATCAGCAGAAGTGAGCGCGCTTCCGCCTCGGCAACGGCTGATGTGACTTCCTCATTCTTCGTGTGGTCGAACCGTGCCGTGTGAACATATCTTGCGCCTGAGCGGAAAGGCGACAGAAGATCCTGCCGGAAGGTGTCGTAGTCGTAGGAGTCAAGAAAATAGCCTTCTGGGCTGTTTCTGCCTCTCAGATAACGAAGCTCCTTGGGACGATGAAAACCGTCGATGCTCGCGCGAATGACGGAGTATCCAAGGGACGCCGCGGCAGCGGCCAGTTCGGCGGCGAAAATGGTCTTTCCAGAACCGTCCACACCGTCGATGGCGACAACGCATCGATCCCGCGCCGACAGGATGGACTTGCGCGCGACGTGCTCGCGAAGCCTGTTTCGGACCGTGTCTCCTTCCATGTGCGTCAATCAAACCCCGGGACGATTCCCCAAGAGATCGGCAAAGCGACCTGTGATCACCCCTTCACGTGCTTGCGCCAGTCGTGCTCCTCGCGAAAGCCGAGCATCTCCCGGATCTTCCTGTTGGAGAACAGCGCCTCGCTCTCGCCGAGCTCTCGCGTGACCGGCACGCCGGGAAAGAAGCGCGCGAGAAGCTCGGAGGTGGGAATGTTCATTCCGTTTGTGTCGTTGCCGGCGTTGAAAACCTGGAAGCCGAGCCCGTCCTTCTCGAGGCAGAGGTCGACGATCTGGCCGAGGTCGCGCGCGTCGATGTAGCAGAAGGCGTTGCGGCGGCGCATCTCGGGGTTGGCGAAGTAAACCGGGAACAGCGTCTCGTATTCGTGCGGCTCGACCACGTTGCCGATCCTCAGCGCATAGATGTCGAAGCCGGACCGGCGCTGGAAGGCGCGCGCCGTCTTCTCGTTGACGACCTTCGACAGCCCGTAGCTGTCCATCGGGTCGATGTCGTAGTCCTCCTCCAGCGGCAGCGAATGCGGGTCGGCGCGGCCGTCGGCGAAGCAGATGCCGTAGGTGGTCTCCGAAGACGCGATGACGATCTTGCGGATGCCGAGCTTCACCGCCGCCTCGATGACGTTATAGGTGCCCATCGTGTTGACGCGGAACGTCTCGTTGTCCGGGTTGATGAGGATGCGCGGCACGGCGGCGAAGTGCACGACGGCGTCGAAGGCCGGCACGCCGACGCCCGGCTCCAGTTCGTCGAAATTGGCGTAGGACGTCATCACGTTGAACATCTGGCCGGAGTCGGTGATGTCGGCGACGAGGTTGTCGACGCCCGGATGATCGAGCGGCTTGAGGTCGACATTGACCACGCGGTGGCCGCGCTCCAGCAGGTAAGGCACGACATGGCGGCCGGCCTTGCCGGAGCCGCCGGTGAATAGGATGCGCTTGCGTGGGATCATTTGTTTCTCGCTTGATTACTCGGCCTCGATGGAGTGACGCCCGAATCTAGCGGCGTCGGCATCGAACAAAATTGCGGATGTCTTCTTCGTACTTTTATCCGTTTGAGTGATCTCTATTGATGGAATCTTCTCATTGAATGCCGCGACGACAGCTTTTTCGTTGTCCACGAAGACAATTCTAATATTGCCTGATTTTGGTAGTTCCGGTATGGGTGGGAATTTATCTCGAGAAAGGGGCGTCGGAGCGCCCGAATCCAGTTGCCACATTTGACTTCTGGAACGGTTGGTGGCGTAGAATCTTCCTGCAAACGAGAACAGCTCTGGGGTGTTTCCCCGGTGCTTTGGCAGATCGACCGGGGTGATTTTTACTTCCTTGTTCTGTATTTCGATTTGGTTCGCTTCATCAAAACCTTCAGTAAATATCGCCCTGCCGTCCGCGCTGATATTGTACCCTCCGCTTTTGATTCGCTCCTTCGTGGTCTTGCGGATACCTTTGCATAAAATATCGAATTCGTACGCTCCTTTCTGCGTTATGATGTTCGGCATCAGAGCACAAGGAGTTCCATCCAAGTAAAAAGGCGACAATATTGGTTGATAGGATGACATGATTGTCTCAATTATTTCTTGTTCTATATCATATTTATATAGATTATGTTTCCCATCCGAGTGACCTGTAATAAGCGCCTCCAGTGGATTATTTTCACTCAATGTGACTCCATTGAAGGAAACATCCTGGAGCTTGAGCGTTTTTTCCCACCTACCGTCGAGGGTGAAAAAATAAACCCAACTGCGTCCGTTTCCGTCAGCGATGATAGAAGCAAAATAGGGATAGCCAGCGGTCAGTGAGGCCCACGCGATCCAAGCTTTGCGGGACGCAGAACGCGGTGAGCAACTGGTGGTTATCAATACGAAGGCGATCGCCAGCACTAATGGTTGCAGAGTTCCATGCCGAATGGTCCAGCTCATTTCTGCTCCTCAAGTCACGGTTCGCGACAATGCAGCATTTGCCATTGACAGTCACGAGATGGCACCCCTATTGTCCGCGCCCATGACGACGAAGATCATTCTCGTAGTAGGAACGCGCATGGGCAAGGCGGCGTAGCCGCCGGGCGAGAGCACCCCATGCGCGACGCAGGCTCCTTCCGAGGGGCCTTTTTTTATTGTCCGCACCATCCGACGACAGAGAGCGCAGGGCGCGAAAACGACAAGGCGGGACGACCGATGAGCGATCCAGGGATCGACATCGGCAGGCGCGAGATGTCCGGCGCCGAGATGGTGGTGCAGGCGCTGAAGGACAACGGCGTCGAGCACATTTTCGGCTATCCGGGCGGCGCCGTGCTGCCGATCTACGACGAGCTTTTCCAGCAGGACGACGTCAAGCATATCCTCGTGCGCCACGAGCAGGGCGCGGGCCATGCGGCGGAAGGGTATGCGCGCTCCACCGGGAAGGCGGGCGTGATGCTGGTCACCTCCGGGCCGG
>JAEYRU010000093.1 GCA_023435335.1 Pseudomonadota bacterium | reverse complement strand
GCCTTCGCCAAGAAGCGCGAGGCGGGCGCCAATCCGTGGGGCGAGGGTGCGACCACGCTTGAATGGCAGCTGCCTTCGCCGCCGCCCTTCCACCAGTGGGAGCAACTCCCCAAGGTCAGGTAGGGCGAAAAGACCCTCGAACTGGAACCGCCGGTAGAGCCGGCGGTTTCGGCCAAACGGACGGACTGAAGCTGACGCATGGCCTATATCGACAAACCAGCGATCGACGACGAATTCCGGCTGTCGGAAGCGACGGCCGGCGACTATGTCGCGCTGCTCAAGCCGCGCGTCATGTCGCTTGTCGTCTTCACGGCGTTCGTGGGCATCGCGGTCGCTCCGGCGGGGCTCAACCCGTTCCTGGCGCTGGTGGCGATCGCGGCAATTGCGGTCGGCGCGGGCGCGTCGGGCGCGCTCAACATGTGGTATGACGCCGATATCGACGCCGTGATGTCGCGCACGGCCAGCCGGCCAATTCCCGCCGGGCGCGTAAGCCCGCGCGAGGCGGTGGCCTTCGGCCTGGTGCTGTCCGCCTTCTCCGTGATGACGCTCGGCCTGTTGCTCAACTGGCTGGCGGCCGCGCTGCTTGCCTTCACGATCTTCTTCTATGCGGTCATCTACACGATGTGGCTGAAGCGCTCGACCCCGCAGAACATCGTGATCGGCGGCGCCGCGGGCGCCTTTCCGCCCATGATCGGCTGGGCGGCCGCCACCGGTTCTGTCGGCATCGAGAGCATCGTGCTCTTCCTCATCATCTTCCTGTGGACGCCGCCGCACTTCTGGGCGTTGGCGCTGTTCAAGTCGGACGATTATGGCCGGGCCGGCATCCCGATGATGCCGAATGTCGCCGGCGAGGCGTCCACCCGCCGCCAGATTTTCGCTTATTCGCTGCTTGTGGCCGTGGCCGGCGTCCTGCCCACCGCATTTGGCTTCGCCTCGCTCGTCTATGGCGCCGCCGCGGCGGCGCTCGGCGCGGGCTTCGTGTGGTATGCGTGGGGCGTGCTGCGCATGCAGCCGGCTGATCGCTCCATGAAGCCTGCCAAGGCGCTATTCGGCTACTCGCTGCTCTACCTGTTCGCCATCTTCGCTCTGATCCTTGTCGATCACATCGGAGCACGGCTGATCGGATGACCGTGATGGAAAACCGCGACGAACACGTGACGATGACGGAGCGCCAGAAGAAGGCCCGGCGCAGCCGCTCGATCGCGCTCGGCCTGGCTCTGGCCGCGCTCGTGATCGTGTTCTATCTCGCGACGCTGGTGAAGTTCGGTCCGGCGATCCTGGAGCGGGCGCTCTGATGGTCGAGAAACCCGCCATGTCGGCCGCGACGGAGCGCTCGAACCGCGTCATGGCGCTGGCGTTGCTTGCCTTCTTCGCGGGGATGGTGGGCATGGCCTACGCCGCGGTGCCGCTCTATCAGCTGTTCTGTCAGGTGACCGGTTACGGCGGCACGACGCAGCGCGTGACGCAGTATTCCGATCGTGTGCTCGACCGCACGATCAAGGTGCGCTTCGACGCCAACACGGCGGGCGTTCCGTGGGAATTCGGCCCGGTCCAGCGCGAGGTCACGCTACCCATCGGCGAGACGATCCAGATCGCCTACAAGGCGAAGAACCTGGCGTCCCGGCCGGCCTCGGGGCGCGCGACCTTTAACGTCACGCCGCAGATCGCCGGGTCCTACTTCATGAAGGTCGAGTGCTTCTGCTTCACCGACACGGAGCTCCAGCCCGGTGAGGAGATGGAGATGCCCGTCGTGTTCTACGTCGATCCGGCCATCGTCGATGCGCCCGAGACGAAGAACATCGGGACGCTGACGCTGTCCTACACATTCTATCCGACGGAAACCGACAAGCCCGTTGCGGCGGTGAAGGTATCCGCAGACAAGACCAAGCCCAAAGCCGACGAAATCGGGGGATGATCATGGCCGAGAGCCACGCAAAGCACCACGACTACCACCTCGTAGACCCGAGCCCCTGGCCGTTCACCGGCGCCGTTGGCGCGTTGTTCATGGCCATCGGCGGCGTGGCCTGGATGCAGTCCCTCAAGGGCAACGACTTCTTCCTGCTGGGCGTCAACCTGGCCGGCCCGTGGATCTTCTTCATCGGGCTCGCGGTCGTCCTCTACACCATGTTCGCCTGGTGGTCGGACACGGTGAAGGAAGCGCATGAGGGCCATCACACCCGGGTGGTTTCGCTGCACCTGCGCTACGGCATGATCATGTTCATCGCCTCCGAGGTGATGTTCTTCGTGGCCTGGTTCTGGGCCTTCTTCGATGCCAGCCTGTTCCCCGACGAGGCGGCGCAGGTCGCGCGCGCCGAGTTCCTCGGCGGGCAGTGGCCGCCGGCGGGCCTCGAGGTGCTCGACCCCTGGCACCTGCCGCTCTACAACACCATCATCCTGCTGCTGTCGGGCACGACGGTGACCTGGGCGCACCACGCGCTGCTGCACAACGACCGCAAGGGCCTCGTATGGGGCCTGACGCTCACGGTCGCGCTGGGGGTGCTGTTCTCCTTCGTGCAGGTGTACGAATACATGCACGCGCCGTTCCAGTTCTCGCAGTCGATCTACGGCGCGACCTTCTTCATGGCGACCGGCTTCCATGGGTTCCACGTGTTCGTCGGCACGATCTTCCTGCTGGTCTGCCTGCTGCGGGCCATGGGCGGCGACTTCACGCCGAAGCAGCATTTCGGCTTCGAGGCGGCTGCCTGGTACTGGCACTTCGTCGACGTGGTGTGGCTGTTCCTCTTCGCCTCCATCTACGTCTGGGCCTCGGTCGGGGCGCCGATCGCCCAGATGCACTGAGAGCGCGAAATGGCGGATTGGGGGGCGGTCATGGAGAC
>JAEYRU010000091.1 GCA_023435335.1 Pseudomonadota bacterium | reverse complement strand
TGGCGGCGGACTACGAGTCGCCCCGCGCTCCGGAGGTGGTCTATCTCGAGGGCGCCCGGCGCGGACCGCAGCTGAAGCGCTGCCACCAGCCTCCGGTTCTGTGGAAGGGGCGCGGCTACATGTACGGACTGGCGGAGGGTGAGATCCCGACGCCACCGGTCATCTGCAACTGAGCCGTCGCGACCGCCGGCCCTGATTTGGTCAAACTTCTCCCGCCCAGTTCCGGGCGCGTTAAGGATTGATTAACCATGAGCCACGTCCGTTCCGCCCGCGCGCTGCGCAACCACATCGCCTCGCTGCAGACGATGACGCGCTTCGTGCTGGCCACGCTGGCGCTGGCCTCGGGCGTCTATACCTATCTCGGAGTGCGCAGCCTGCTCGACGGCAACGCCAGCCTCGTGTTCTTCGCGGCAATCATCTATTCGGCCGCCGTCTCGGTCGGCATCTACGGCTTCTGGACCTATCTCATCCGCTTCGTGCCGGAGATCCGGGACGGCCTTTCGCGCATCGCCCTGGTCGGGGTGATGGCGCTCGGGTCGGTGATGATCGTCGCCATGTCGTCATGGCTGAACGCGGCCGCGCTCGCGGGCTCGGCCGCGGTGGAGCAGCATCTGGCGACGACGCTCGAAGGCTATACCTCCGACCTCGACCAGGCCAACTCCAACGCAATCAGCTCGCTGTCGCTGCTGCCGGACATCCAGCGGGCGGGCGAGCGTTTCGCCCGTCTGGCCGACGAGGAGCGCAATTCGGGCGCGCTCACCGGTTCTTCAGGCTCCGGCAGCGTGGTGCAACTGCTCACACAGATGTCGGCGCAGATGCGCGAGCTGGAAACCAGCATCCTTGCCTCGCGCGAACGCGTGGCCGAGCTTTTCGAGCAGGGACAGACGCATCTCGCGACCATGCGCGGGCTGGTTTCCGCGCCCGGGCCGGTCGCGCCGCGCTCCGACGCTTTCGCGCAGGAAGCAGTGGCGCTCGCAGGCGTGGTGGCTGCCCTGGAACGTACCTCGATCGCCCCTTCGGTGAGCCGCGCGGCGGCCGACCTGTCGGCCGGCTTCATAGCGCCGGTGGCCGACGGGCGAAGCGCCGACCTCGTAGGGCGGCAGGACATCGTCATGGCCACGGTGCGCGAATCGGTGGCCCAGCAGTCGAAGGCGCTCTCCGACGCTGCGGCCGAGATCATCGCGCTGCCGAAGACGGAGGAGCGCCGCTACGTGCCGCTGACCGCTGCCGGCGCCGTGCTTCGATACGCCGGCGACTTCATCCCGAGCTGGGCCGGGGCGATCTCGATCGACCTTCTGCCCGCGGTCCTAGTCGGCATCATGGCGGTCGTCTATTCCGCCATGCGCCGCGGTGAGGACGAGATGGCGGAAGCCGACCGGTTCACGGCTGGCGACATGATGCGCGCGCTGGAACTGAACGCCGCGATCAATGCCCGCCAGCGCGCGGCCGAAGCCGTGGCGCCGGAGCCCGAGCAGGCGCCGGTCGCCCCGCATCCGGATTTCAGGCCGGCAGCGGAGAACGTCACTCCCCTCTCCCTTTCCGACCGCAAGCGAGTGGACCCATGAGCCTGAACGAGACGCTGCAGCAGCCGCGCAGCGCAATCCTGCGCTACTTCGCCCGCTTCGAGGAGGGCCGGGTCATCCGCGCCGCCTTCTTCGGAATGCTGTTCGGCACCGTCACCGTGCTGGCGATCGACCTGCGCGACATGGTGGAGGCGAATGGCGGCCTGTGGCCCGACGAGGCGTCGCCGACGGCAGTGACCGTGCCGGTGCTGCCCCCTGCGGTCGAAACTTCGGAGCCGCCGGGCGGAGGCGGGGTCGACCCGCGCCAGTACCTCACCACCGAGCAGGAGACGCTGCGCGATCCGATACGCTTCTCGCTGGAAAGCGGCGGTGTGCTCAAGGCGGTGGGCAGCATCGACCAGGGATCGGCCGCCCGCTTCGCGGCGGAGGTGAAGGCCCGCGGCGAATACATCGAGACAGTGTCGCTCGACTCTCCCGGCGGTTCGCTGGACGACGCGATGGAGATGGCGCGGCTGGTGCGCGAGCGGGGTTTTGCGACGCAGGTGGCGGACGGCGCGATCTGCGCCTCCTCCTGCCCGCTGATCCTAGCCGGCGGCGCGGAACGCAGGGTGAGCCAGCGCGCCGCAGTCGGCCTGCACCAGTTCTATGCGGTCGGGAAGCCGGGGACCGCGCCCGAGCAGGCCATGGCCGACGCGCAGATGACGACCGCGCGCATCTCGCGCCTGCTGATCGAACTCGATGTCGACCCGGCTCTCTGGCTGCACGCGCTCGATACGCCGCCGCGCGCCCTCTACTACCTGTCGGCCGAGGAGCTTCGCAAATACAGGTTGGTCACGGCGGGCGACGACCTGGCCCTCAGGGGCGCCGCGGACACGGCGTCGATCATCCGGCGATAGGGAACAGCCGGCTCACCGGGCCATGGCGTGGTATTCGGCGTTGGGCCGCATGTCGACGGCCGCGGCGACGCGGTTCGACATGTTGAAGAAGCCGACGGTCGAAGCGATGTCCCAGATGTCGCGGTCGGAGAAACCGGCATCGCGCAGCTTCCGGCGGTCGGCCTCGGCCATCTTGGCCGGCAGCTCTGTCAGCTTCTCGGCGAACTCCAGCATCGCGACCTGCTTCGGCGTCAGCTCTGCGGCGCGCCAGTTCATGGCGATCTGCTCGCCGAAGGCCGGGTCGCCGGAAAGCTGGCGCACCGCGGCGCCGTGCGCGGTCAGGCAATAGTAGCAGTGGTTCACCGCCGAAACGGCGACCGCGATCATCTCGCGCTCCAGCTTCGACAGGCCGGATTCGCCGAGCATCAGGTCGTTGTACATGTCGGTGAAGGCGCGCAGCTTCTTCTCGTCGAAGGCGTAGGCGCGCAGAACGTTGGGCACGAGGCCCAGCTTTTCCTCGCATTTCGCGAAATAGGCCTTCGTCGCCTCGGAAAGCGGCGCGGTCGGCTCGATCGCAAGGGCGGTCGTGGATTCGGGCTTCTTCCGGTCCGGCATCGCGTCATCCTTCCTTCACCGAATTTCCTGCAGATATTGCCAGCCGCTCCGGCGGGCCGGGTCGCCAAAGGCGTCCGTTCTGTTACCATACAGTCAAAAAGCAGCGACGGGAGGTCCTATCGGCATGAACGATCGAGGCGGCGGCAAGGC
>JAEYRU010000081.1 GCA_023435335.1 Pseudomonadota bacterium | reverse complement strand
TACTGGGATGAGCGGCGTGCCGGAAACGTCTCCGAGGCCGAATGGATCGGGCTGCAGGGAGGCATCGCACGTTCGGCCGGTGTCTGCATGACCATGGGTACGGCGAGCACCATGACCGCGATCGCCGAGGCGATGGGCCTGACGCTGCCGGGAGCGTCGTCGATTCCGGCGGTGGATTCCGGTCATCAGCGAATGGCCTCCGAATGCGGCCGCCGCATTGTCGAGATGGTCTGGGAGGATCTGACGCCGGACCTGATCGTCACCGAGGCCGCCCTGCGCAACGCGGCGATCGTCGCAATGGCGACCGGATGCTCGACCAATGCGGTCGTGCATCTGATCGCCATCTCGCGCCGCGCGGGGGTGAGGCTCACGCTCGACGACCTTGATGAGCTCGGCCGCGTAACCCCCCTGATCGCCAACGTGCGGCCTTCCGGCAAGGACTACCTTATGGAGGACTTCCACTACGCGGGCGGGCTGCGCGCGTTGATGGCGCAGATCAAGGATCGTCTGGTGCTCGAAGCAATGACGGTCAGCGGGCGTACCTTGGGTAAGAATCTCGACGGGGCCAAGGTTTTCAACGACGACGTTATTCGCCCGTTGTCCAATCCCGTCTATCACGAAGGGTCCCTCGCCGTGCTGCGCGGCAATCTCTGCCCGTCGGGATCCGTGATCAAGCCGGCCGCCTGTGACCCCCGCTTTCACGTCCATCAGGGGCCGGCACTGGTCTTCGACAACTACCCCGACATGAAGAAGGCGGTGGAAGACGAAAACCTCGACGTTGGACCCGACCATGTGCTGGTGCTGCGCAACGCCGGCCCGCTCGGCGGACCGGGATTTCCCGAATGGGGCATGCTTCCCATTCCAAAGGCTCTGATCAGGCAGGGACACCGCGATATGCTGCGCATTTCCGATGCGCGAATGTCGGGCACCTCATACGGCGCCTGCGTGCTGCATGTCGCCCCCGAAGCCTATGTGGGCGGGCCGCTCGCGCTTCTGCGGACCGGCGACGTCGTCCGGCTCGACCTGCCCGCGCGTCGGCTCGACATGCTGGTGGACGAGGATGAGCTTTCCCGCCGCCGCGCCGAATGGAAGCCGCCTGAGCCGCGCTTCGAGCGAGGCTGGGGATGGATGTTTTCGCGCCACGTCACGCAAGCCGACCAGGGATGCGACTTCGACTTCCTCGAGCGCGGCTTCGGCCGCAGCGCGGACGAGCCAGACATCTTCTGAGGCGCCCCGAGCCGACGCCATGCCCGATTGCGAATTGAGGCCAGCCATGACCGACTACGTACTTTCCGCAGAGACACGAGCCAGCCTGACCAAGGTATCGACGGCGTCGATCGCGACGGCGCTCTACAAGCGCGGCCTGCGCAACCAATTCATCCAAGGGGTCGCCCCGGTGTCGCCGAAGCCCGCCAACATGGTCGGCCAGGCCTTCACGTTGCGCTACATTCCTGCCCGCGAGGACCGCAATCCGCTGAGCGTGTTCCGTAGTGCCGATCATCCGCAGCGCGTGGCCATCGAAACCTGCCCACCCGGCTGGGTGCTGGTGATGGATGCGCGGAAGGATGCGCGCGCCGCGACGGCCGGCTCAATCCTGATCACCCGTCTTGCACTGCGAGGAGCTGCCGGCGTTGTCACCGACGGCGGCTTTCGCGACGTAGCAGGCATTGCCGCGCTTGACATGCCGGCCTACTGCGCAGGCCCCTCCGCGCCAACCAACCTGACGCTCCACGAGGCGCTCGATATCAACGCCCCGATTGCTTGCGGCGACGTGGCGGTCTTCCCGGGCGACGTTTTGGTGGGTGACGGGGACGGCGTCATGGTCATCCCGGCCCACCTCGCCGACCAGATAACAAGCGAGTGCCTCGAAATGGAAAGCTTCGAGGATTTCGTTCTCGAGGAGGTGCGAGCAGGCGCCGCCGTCATCGGGCTGTATCCGGCAACCAGCCAGGAGAACCTCGACAAATACGCGAATTGGCAAGCCAGGAGGGGACGCTGAGAACGACGCCGATCAGCAAACGGCCGGCAAGACCCGGGAAATGGTGGGTGATGTAGGGATCGAACCTACGACCCGCTGATTAAGAGTCAGCTGCTCTACCAACTGAGCTAATCACCCGCCGGGCGCGGATCGGCATGTGCCGGTTTCGCGAGAGTGCGGCTCTATAACCGCTGTGGCCGGACCTGTCCAGTGCCCTGCCAGAGCCAAATTTACCGGAACCGTATCCGCGATCGCGCGTTATGTCGGGTTGGCCGGCACTTTCTGCAACCGTCCCGCCGGCAGGGAGGAAATCATGATCCGTTCGACGATGTTCGCGCTGGCGATAGCCCTCGGCACGTCCTCAGCTATGGCCGCCCAGTGCCCGGCCCTGATGGCCGAGGTTGATGCCGCGTTGGCGACCGCTTCACTTTCTGAGGCAGACAAAGCCAAGGTGGAAGAGTTGCGCGCCGAGGGAGAGGAACTGCACGCCGCCGGGGACCATCCCGGCTCCGAAGCAGCGCTCAACGAAGCTAAGCAGTTACTGGGCATCTAGAGCGCCCTCGTCCTGCCCCAGGGCTTCGCAGGGCGAGCCGTACGGCCGCCAGCGGCGGCCGTACGGCTACATTATGCGAGCAGAATGCCCTCGGCAGTCTTCACCGCGTAACCACCGATGCGTGCGGCCTTGGCCACGCCGGCTTCGACTTCGATCTCCAGCCGCAATCTGGATGGCCTGCCCATCTCCGTCCCCTGCTCGACCCAGGCCCGGTACGCACCGTCCGGCGGACCATCAAAGTCGAGGATCGTGCCGCTGAAGGCCGCAAGCGCCGAGCCCGTCGCCGGATCCTCGTAAGTCTGCGCGCCCCCGGTGAACATGCGGGCATGGAAGGCGCTGTCATGCCGCAGGCTCTCGCGGCAATACACATAGGCCGAGGCCGGCACGCCGTTGCCGCGGTCGGGCGCGATCTCGCGCCAGGCGCGAGGATCGAGCGACGCCTTCGCGGCAACGTCCAGCCCGCGCACCGGCACCGTGACATAGGGAATGCCGGCGAACCAGGCGGAGACGCGATGGTTCTCGAAGCCGATCTCGTGCGGCCCGAGTCCCAGTGCGGAGCCGACGAGTTCCGGTTCGGCGCTGAACGGCAGGCGCTGAGAAAGCTCGGGCAGGTCGAATTCGGCAAAAGTTCCGCTATCGTTGCAAGACACCACGCAGCGTACGTCGCCGATCTTTTCCTCCAGCACCAGCAGGGCGCTGCCGCCACCCTCCAGGCCGTTCAGTTCAGCAAGCGCCACCGCCGTGCCGACGGTCGGGTGGCCGGCGAATGGCATTTCGAAATTCGGCGTAAAGATGCGAACTGCAGCGGTATGGGGCTTCCTTGCGGCCGGCGCGACGAACACCGTCTCCGACAGGTTGAACTCGCGCGCGATCTTCTGCATCGCCTCGGTGTCGAGGCCTTCGCAATCGTGCACGATCGCGAGTGGATTGCCCGCCAGCGCCTGCTCGGTGAACACGTCGTAGATCTGGTATCTGCGCTGAGGCATGGTATCTCCCCCTGGCCGTTTCGCCGCATATGCGCAACATGGCCATAATTTAATTTGTAATTCCGGCTGCCAGGCCCGATTCTCAGGCTGGAGGGATTTGGGAACCCGGACACAGGCTCCATGGAACAGATCGTTGAGCGGCCGAAACCCGTCGCGCCGGCCAATGTCGAAGTCGCGCTAGGCCTCAACGCGGACGGCAGGGCGGCGCCGCGCCGCCGCCGCTGGCCCTATCTGGCGCTCGCAACGGCCGCAGCGCTAGGTGCAGGCGCCTGGCTCTGGTTCGGCCAGTCGGAGCCGGCGGTCCGCTACGCCGCCCAGCCGGTCACGCGCGGCGACCTGGTGGTCGAGGTCTCCGCCACGGGCACGCTCCAGCCGCTCACCCAGGTGGAGATCTCCAGCGAGCTTTCCGGCGTGGTCCGCTCCGTCGCGGTCGACGAGAACCAGCGGGTGCAGAGCGGCCAGGTGCTGGCCCAGTTAGACACGACGCGCATCGTCGCCCAGGTCGAGCGCGCCGAAGCCAATGTGAAGGCCGCAGCCGCACGGGTCACCGACGCCGGCATCACGCTGAGGGAAACAGAGCAGGCCTACCAGCGCGCCGAGCAGCTCGCCGGCCGAGGCATGGTGGCGAATCAGACTCTGGAGACAGCCGAGGCCGCGCGCGACCGCGCTGCAAGCGCGGTGGCCACGGCGGAAGCTAATCTCGCCGTCGCCGAGGCCGACCTGAAGCTGCAGCAGGCGGAACTTGCAAAGAGCACCATCTACACGCCGATCGACGGCATCGTGCTCACCCGTTCCGTCAACCCGGGCCAGACCGTCGCTGCCTCCATGTCCGCACCGATCCTCTTCGTGATCGCCGAGAATCTGGAGACGATGCAGCTCAACGCGGCGATCGACGAGGCGGACATCGGCGCCGTGGAAAAGGGGCAGCCGGCCCGCTTCACAGTCGATGCCTTCCCGGCGCGCCGCTTCGATGCCGCAATCAGCGACATCTCCTACGCCTCGGTGACGACAGAGGGAGTGGTGACCTACCAGGCGCGGCTTTCGGTGGACAACCGGGAACTGCTGCTGAGGCCGGGCATGACCGCGACCGTCAATGTCGTAACGCGCGAGGCGGGCGATGTCCTGCTGGTGCCCTCGGCGGCCTTCCGCTTCACCCCGCCGCAAATGCAGCAGACCTCCTTCTCGATCCGCGACATCTTCATGCCGCGCTTCCCCGGCCGCGGCGGCTCGCGGCCCGGCGGCAATGCCCGTGACGGCGGCCGTACCCTTTATGTCCTCGAGAACGGCATCCCCGACCGCCGGAGCGTCGAGGTTGGCGCCACCAGCGGTGACCTGACCGAGGTGGTCTCCGGACTTTCGGCGGGCGAGATGGTGGTCACCGGCATCGCGCGGGAAACCAGCCGGAGCCGCTGATGCAGGCGCTTCTCACCTTCGACGGCATCTGGAAGTCCTACGGCAGGGGCGAGGCGCAGGTCCACGCCCTGGCCGGCGTGGACCTCGCCATCATGCCTGGCGAGTTCGTCGCGATCATGGGCCCGTCCGGCTCCGGCAAGTCGACCGCCATGAACATCATCGGCTGCCTGGACACCCCCTCCGCCGGCACCTATGCCTTCAGCGGC
This sequence comes from Pseudomonadota bacterium, assembly GCA_023435335.1. Taxonomy (GTDB): domain Bacteria; phylum Pseudomonadota; class Alphaproteobacteria; order Rhizobiales; family Rhizobiaceae; genus RCIO01. Next base: position 9,352 of record JAEYRU010000081.1, on the reverse strand, counting down.
GTTGATGCCGGCCGGCTCGACCGTGGCCGGCGCGCCGTGCTGCGCAACCGCTACATCGGCTTCGTCTTCCAAGGCTACAACCTTCTTTCCCGAACCACGGCCGCCGAAAACGTCGAGCTGCCGCTCATCTACCGAGGCGTCTCCGGACGCGAACGCCGACGGCTGGCGCTTGAGGCCCTGGACCAGGTCGGCCTCTCCGGTCGCGAGCACCATACCCCCGGCGAGCTATCCGGCGGCCAGCAGCAGCGAGTTGCGATCGCCCGCGCCATCGTCACCCGCCCTGCCCTGCTAGTCGCCGACGAACCAACCGGCAATCTGGACACCGCCCGCAGCCATGAGATCATGGACTTGCTGACTGGACTCAATCGCGACCACGGCCTGACGGTTATGATGGTGACCCACGAGGCGGACATCGCCACCTATGCCGAGCGGACGATTTCCTTCGTGGACGGAAGGATCGTGTCGGACAGCCTCAGGGCAGAGGCTGCCTGATGTTCTGGGAAACCGTAAGGCTCGCCCTCGGCTCGGTCCGACGCAACGCTCTGCGCTCGTTCCTCACCTTGCTCGGCATCGTCATCGGGGTGGCGGCGGTCATCGCTATGATCACAATTGGCAGCGGCACCACGGAGAAGGTCAAGCAGGACATCTCGAAGCTGGGCAGCAACCTGCTGGTCGTGAATGCTATCCGGCCCGCGCGTGGCGGCGGTGTCAGTTTTGACTTCCAGCGGCTGGAGGAGCGCGATCTCGCGGCGCTGCGGAGCGGCCTTGATGACGTTACCGCCGTCTCATCCGCGTCGCAGCGCCAGCAGCGCGTGGTTTACGGCTCGCAGAACATGACCGTTGGCGTCACCGGCACCGACAATGACTATTTCATTGCGCGCGACTGGCTGGTGGCGAATGGCCGCGAATTCTCCGAATCCGAGCTGCGCAGCGGCACGCCCGTCTGCATACTCGGCGAGACGGTGCGGCGGGAGTTCTTCGGCGCTGGCGATCCCCTGGGGGAATTGCTTCGCCTCGGCCGTATGAGTTGCACCGTCATAGGCGTGCTCGAGGCCAAGGGTACGACCGGCTTTGGCCAGGACCAGGACAATGTGGTGCTGGTCCCGGTGACCACCTACCAACGTCGCATCGCCGGCAATCGCAACATTGACAACATCTATGTGGCGGCGCGCGAGGGCGTTCCCACCGCCGAGGTGCTCGAGGACATCGAAGGCATCCTTCGCCATACCCGCCGCCTGGGGCCCGGCGACGAGGACAATTTCAGCGTACGCGACATGACCCAGATCGCCGACGCAATGGCCAGCACGACGACCGTTATGACCGGTATGCTCGGGGCGCTCGCCGGCGTCAGCCTGCTGGTCGGCGGCATCGGCATAATGAACATCATGCTCGTATCGGTGACCGAGCGCACGCGCGAAATCGGGATCCGCCTCGCCATCGGCGCGCATGAGAAGCACATACTGATCCAGTTCCTGGTCGAGGCGACGGTGCTGTCGATCCTTGGAGGATTGATCGGCATTGTGCTCGGCCTGGCGCTGGCCGGCGGCGCGACTATGGCGCTGGCGATACCGTTTGTGCCGAGCATTCCGGTGATCGCGCTGGCCGTGGGCTTCTCCGCCCTGATCGGGATGGTCTTCGGCTTCTTCCCCGCCTTGCGTGGCGCCAGGCTCGACCCGATCGACGCGCTCCGGCACGAATAGCTGCAACGGGCGCTGCGCATCAGGCTCATCGCAGCTGGATGCCCACTGTCACCACGATTGCTTTCGCCGCGTCGCCCTGCCCCCCGTAGCGGTGCGGGACCTGCGATTCGAAATAGGCGGAATCACCCTCCTCGAGCAGCGTTACGCTGCCTTCCACCTCGATCGAAAGTCTGCCCTCAAGGACGAAGATAAACTCCGCGCCGTCATGCTCGTGCGCCGCCGATTGTGGCGCTCCGGCAGCGAAGACGGCCAGATAGGCGGTCATTCGCCTGTCCGTGGCGGGGAAGTCGAGGCTCTCGAACAGGTAAGACGGCTCGCTCGCGCCCGGCTGGTCGGGAAGCCGGATACGCTCGCGTGCGCGCGTCACGACAACGGCCGAGCGCTCGAGGCCCTCGACGAAGAAGTGCTCGAGCCCGACGCCGAAGACCAGCGCGATGCGCAGAAGCGTAGGCAGGGTCGGAAAGAGCTGGCTGCGCTCGATCTTGGACAGCATCGCAGGCGACAGCCCCGTGTGGGCGCCAAGCTCCACCAGGCCCATCTTCTTGCCGAGTCTCAGGGCGCGCACCTTGTTGCCGATTTCGTAGCGCTGCAGTTCACCGGTCAGGGTTTCGGACAGCATACAGACCTCATTCTTTCATCTGACGATAACCTCTATAGCAAACTTCTCCTGCCAAGAAAACATAATTTCCTGTCACGATAATGTGAGTGGAATGAAAACCGATTTTCATTATCTTCACAACCACCGGCGGCCCTCTCCCGCCGAGCCGAGACATAGGAGAAGAAACATGAACTCGAAACTTGCCAAACTTGCCGCTGCGGCCGTCGTTTCTACCGGCCTGGCGTTCACCACCGCAAAGGCATACGCCGCGGACATTGTAGATACGGCGGTCGCGGCCGGGAACTTCACGACGCTCGCGGCGGCGCTTGACGCGGCCGGCCTCGTCGAGACCCTCAAGGGCGAGGGCCCGTTTACCGTCTTCGCGCCCACGGATGAAGCATTCGCGAAGCTGCCGGCCGGGACCGTGGACAATCTTCTGAAGCCGGAGAACCGCGATCAACTCACTGCGGTCCTCACCTACCATGTTGTCCCGGGGAACGTGATGGCGGCTGATGTCGTGAAGCTGTCCGAAGCCACGACCGTGAACGGCAAGAACGTCAAGATCTCCGCGGAAGGCGGCACCGTGAAGATCAACGACGCCACCGTCACCGCGGCGGACGTCGCCGCGTCCAACGGTGTCATTCACGTCATCGACCAGGTGATCCTGCCGCCGGCGGAGTGACCGCTGGTCCACACAACCAATTCATCGGCGCGGACGTGGAGTCCGCGCAAAGGAGACTGAAATGAAGATGCTCAATGTACTGACGCTGGTGCTGGTCATCGTCGGCGGGCTTAACTGGGGGCTCGTGGGCCTCTTCAGCTTCGACCTTGTGGCGGCCCTCTTCGGTGAAGGTTCGGTCCTGTCCCGGCTGGTCTATGTACTGGTTGGCCTGTCGGCTGTCTGGCAGATCGTTCCCCTGTCGAAGTCCTTCTCGGCGGACGAGCCCGCCGCCATCCGCGGCTAAACCCCGCCCGCTCTCGGTGCGAAAGGCCGGGCTTCTTCGGAGGCCCGGCCTTTCTGCATAGGGCGCCAGTGACAACGAGCGCACGCCGGCGCCTAGCGCTCGCCGTCCGGTCCTCCGCTCACCGAGATCATTATCCACTGGCCGTTTTTACGAAGGTACATTTCGCTCCAGCGGCCGGATATCTTCTTCGAAGCGCCCGGTTCAGACTGGACGACGCCCGCCGCGCCGTCGAACACGGTTATGCTAATCGGCTGCAGCCTGTAAGCCAGGACTCGCGGCGCATAAGGCCCCACCGATGCAATTGCGGCCGCGCGATCATGGGGCTGCGGCTGCCCGGTGACCCATCCGACGTAGTCAGGGTGGAGTGTATCGGAGACTGCGCTGTTCTTCCGAAATTCCCTCGATATCCATACGCATCGGGCCTTGTCGCTGTTATGCTGCTACGCGATTGGCGCCGCGCATTGCTGCGAGGAGTTCGTCCATGGTTCAAGGCGCGAAGTGCGCGCCGAGGAAATACGGCCATACGATTAGCCCGAGCAGGCCCCACCAGAAGCCGAGCTTCAGATAGCCGATCGTGAAAAGCCAGCCTGCCAACCAGAGCGTTCCGACCGAAGAATGCTGCGTGATGTTGATCCTGCTGGTCATCTGCTGCGTCCCCGTTGAGTCTGGCTCACCTCTAGTCGGGACGACACAGCCGCTCCTTGCGCAAGATCAAGCCTTGTTGCGCAGCGCCTCGGCCTCCGCGTAGAAGCGCTTCTCCCACTCCTTGTGGTTGTCCAGTCCTTCTCGGATGAAGGGCGTGAAGACCGCGATGTTCATGAGCAGCCAGTTGACGAGACTGGCCGGGAAACGCAGCGGCTTGACGAAATCCACGAACAGCACGACCCGCGTTCGGTCTGTGTGGTTCCAGGCCTCATGCTCGTAGGCGTCGTCGAAGATCAGCGCCTTTCCTTCTTCCCAATGGCAAACCTGATTCTCCACGCGGATGGCCAGCCTGTCGCGCGGTTCCGGCACGATAAGCCCGAGATGCAGCCGCAGTACGCCGTTGTAAGGGCCGCGATGCGCCGGCAGGTGCTTCCCCGGCTCGAAGATGGAGAACATGGCCGTCTTGAGGCCGGGGATCTTCTGGACGATGCGCCACGTCTCGGGACATTCCTGGACGTTCCGCTCCGATTTGACGCCGAAGCCGATCAGGAAGAACGTCTTCCAGTGATTGTCGGTCGTGATCGTTTTGACGTCACTGGATATGTCCTGGAAGTTCGGCAACTCGGCCTGCCGCACGAGCACGCGGTCAAGTTCGGCGCGGATCAGCGGCCACTCACGTTCGATCTCGCGGACCCACGGGAAAGTCGCGAGATCATAGACGGGGGGATTACCCACCCTGGAGTACTTCAGATTGAGCCGCTCCGCCCAAGCGACGATTGCCATCAGGAGACGCGCCGTCCGGCTGGGCCGGCTCATCGGCGCGAGACCGGCGGTGCCGAAATTCTGGCGGGGTTCGGATGAAGCGGGTTTGTCCAGGGCGTTCACGATCCTGCTCCGATTGAAGTCGATGAAGTCCGGACAGGTTATCGTTGTGCGGCTGGCCGGGCGACACCGTTTTGCCGACAATCGACCGCTTTTGCCCGACCTTCGGCCGCCGCTCATTTCCCCCTCTGACGGGCGAAGTGCCAGTCGATCAGCGACGGCATATGCGGCATGAGCCCGTCCGGAAGATGCGAGGGCGCGCGAATGATGACCGGCCCGTCGATCTCCGGCTCGGGATCTGCCGCCACGAAATCGCGGATGCCTGCAGCTATCGTCTCGGCGTCCTCATGCAGGCGGTAGCCGCGAAAGATGACCGTCCCCTTCTCGCTTGAATAGGCGTGGTAGCCGGAATCGCGCGGCGCGCCGGAGATATCGAGGCCCGTCTCCTCGCGCACTTCGCGTTCCATGTTGAATTCCAGGTCGACCAGACCCTCGCGAAAGTCGACAGGTTCGAACGAACCGGCAGCGAAATAGACCCTGCCGGGATTGGCGGTGTGCATACCCATCCGCACCGCGATCAGTGCCCCGTCGCGGGAGATAAGCACGGCATGCGCGAAGCTGTGTTCGGCCGACGCGGTCGTCCGGTAGCGTCGCCAGTAAAGAAAGGTTGCGTAGGTCACGGCGTGGCAGCGCCCGACGAGCCTGTGATCCGAATAGGCGAACGACGAAAGAAGCACCACGGTTCCGTTGAACAGAGCCGGATTCTGAGCGGTCTCCAGCTGCCAGTTGCGCGCGATCGCCGCCTCGTTTGCCAGTTCGAACGGGTGCGGCGCCGGATCCAGCCGGACGTCCACTTCGGCAACCGGAAATACGATACCGCGCGGAATGTCGAACGCCATGTCGCCTCACACGATGTCGACGGTTATCGCCACCGGACAGTGATCGGAGGCCTTCGGCCGGTCCCAGCCTGTACGCGGATAGCGCTCGACCTCCTGTCCGTCGGGAAAGATCGTGCGGTAGGGCTGTCCGTTGCGGATGATCTGCGGCAAAGCCTGCGCATTGGTTTCGGCCAGCCTGCGCGACAACAGGATATAGTCGAGCTGGCACAGGTGCCGTTCCTGCGGCCCGCGCGTATGATAGAGCGTCCACCGTTCCAGTTCCGGCAGCCGTTCGACGACGTTCTCGCACAGTCCGCCTGCCGTCAGCACGTCGAGCGGCGAATCTGTCTCGGTCACGCGTTCGAAGCGGTGGCCGGAGAAGGCATCGCCACTGATGACGATCCGCTCGCGATAGTCGTTGATGTCGCCGCATATCGCCCAAAGCTTGTCGCCCGCGCGCTCGCGGCCGAAACGACCTTCGATGATGCGGCGCACGGCGCGCGCCTCGGCCATCCTGACCGGCATCGAGACTTCGCGACCGCTCAACCCGTTGCGCCCGCCCCCCATGGATTTGAAGTGCACGTTGTAGATCGTGATCGGACGGCCGCCGATCCTCAAGTCGAGTTCCAGGCAGTCGCGCCGGAAGATGCGCTCATGTGCCTGAATACCCGACATGGCGAGTTCTGGCGTATGCAAGCCGAGGTCGGAGAAGGTCACGTGTGCGTGGCTGGTCATCCGCACGAATTCGATCGGCTCTCCATGAGCTGTCTGTGGTCGGGTCATCACTGCGACGTCGATGCCGCGGCCGTCATTGCCGGCTGATATGTACTTCTCGCGATAGCCAGCGCCGATCATCTTGAACAGGTAGCCGTATTCGAAGGCGTTCAGCGCCTCCACATTGTCGACCTCCTGCAGGCACAGGATGTCCGCTCGGGTGGCGGCGATGGCGAGCGCACTGAGCTGGCGCGCATCATCGGCGAGAGCGACGCTGCGCGCGCTCTCCAGCATCCTGTACTCGGCCTCGTCCCTGATCTCGTAGAGCGCGAGCGCCCTGTCCTGGTTCAGGTTGTTCTTGAAGCCGGAAAAATCGAACCTGTTCATCAGGTTCTCGATGTTGAAGGTGGCAATCCGCAGCGACATGGCCGAGCAATGCCTCGCCTGCCGGGCAAAAACAACCCGCAACCGCAGGCAGCGGTGTGGAACGCTCCCGTTCATCCGGCCTTGCTGCTGCTGGTCAGTTGTCCGCTACTTGTGCACGGCGCCACTATGGCAACCGCCCGGACCCTGCTCGAATCCAACCTGGCTCTCCCGTCGGAGAAGCGGCCCTGTCGGCGCGCGCCGCACCGTTCGGCATGTCTTAAGACTTCCCTAACCAAGCGCGAGCGACAATGGAAACGTGCCTGCTCCGCGGGCGTTCGTCCCGTGGGCGCAGCCAATGTGGATTGCGGGAAGATGCGATTGTCGGCCGAACCACCTTCAGAACGCGAGCACCGGAACCGGGTCCTCAAGGGCGCGTCGATCCTGCAGACCGTGAACGACAACGAGATCAAGGTGACCCTGCGCAACATGCACGCGAACGGCGCCCAGATGCAGGTTCCCGATGGCGTGAGCATACCCAGTGAGTTCCTGCTGTATGTGCCGATCGACGGCATTGGCTACCGAAGCGTGGTCCGCTGGCGAGATGGCAATCGCGTAGGCGTGCAGTTCATGAGCCAAGAGCCGAAACCGCACTGGCATTACGGCTGAGCAATTACCTCCGCGCGGTGTGCCTGTAAGGAGCCCTGCCGGCCCGCAGGCCGGTCTATTCCACTGTGTGCCTGCTGCTGCTAGATGTCGTAGCGCTGGAGCGGGAGGGTGCGGTGAAGCGAATGACGGTCGCGGTCGTGGCATTGGCCGCGTTTGCCTCTCTTGCCGTCGATGCCCAGGCCGCGCATTGCAGCCGCTTGTCGAAGGCGTTCGGCGACCTGAAGAAGATAAGCGCGCAGGTGGACAAGGCTGAGGCCCGCGACGACATGGACGCGGCCTGCGAATTGCAGAAGCGGTACGTCGCGCTCGCCCGCGCGACGCTCGGCAACACCCGGACCGAATGCTTTCACGGCGGGCGGAAGGCGTTCGAGACGGCGCTCGCGGCCTCGCAGGCGCTGGAAGAACTCTACTGCGAGTGGGACGACGACTGGGACGACGACGATTTCTGACGAAAACGCCCGGCCAATGGCCGGGCGTTGCGCATCATGAGCTGTAGGAGCAGATCAGTTCCGCGCCTTGTCGACCAGCTTGTTCTTGGCGATCCACGGCATCATGCCGCGCAGCTTCTCGCCGACCTGCTCGATCTGGTGATTGTCGTTCAGGCGGCGGATACCCTTGAAGCGGGCCATGCCTGAGCGGTACTCCTGCATCCACTCCGACGTGAACTTGCCGGTCTGGATGTCAGTGAGCACCCGCTTCATTTCGGCCTTGGTCTCGGCGGTGATGATGCGCGGACCCGACACGTATTCTCCCCACTCTGCCGTGTTCGAGATGGAGTAGTTCATGTTGGCGATGCCGCCCTCGTAGATGAGGTCGACGATCAGCTTCACCTCGTGCAGGCACTCGAAATAGGCCATCTCGGGCGCATATCCCGCCTCGACAAGCGTTTCGAAGCCGGCGCGGATGAGTTCCACCAGACCGCCGCAAAGCACCACCTGCTCGCCGAACAGGTCGGTCTCGCATTCTTCCTTGAAATTGGTCTCGATGATTCCCGAACGGCCGCCGCCGACGCCGCAGGCGTAGCTCAGGCCGAGATCGAGTGCATTGCCGGAAGCGTCCTGATGGACGGCGACCAGGCACGGCACGCCGCCGCCCTTCTGGTATTCGCCGCGCACGGTGTGGCCGGGACCCTTGGGTGCGACCATGAGCACGTCTACCGACGCTTTGGGCTCGATCAGGCCGAAATGGACGTTCAGGCCGTGCGCGAAGGCGATCGCCGCGCCGTCGCGGATGTTGGGGGCGATCTCGTCCCTGTAGATGTCGGCCTGCAGTTCGTCGGGCGTAGCCATCATCATCAGGTCCGCCCACTTGGCAGCCTCCGAGACGGTCATCGCCTTCAGGCCGTCGGCCTCGACCTTCTTGACCGTCGGCGACCCGGACTTGAGGCCCACCGCGATGTCCTTGACGCCGGAGTCCTTCAGGTTGAGCGCATGCGCCCTGCCCTGAGAGCCGTAGCCGATAATGGTGACCTTCTTGCCCTTGATCAGATTGAGATCGGCGTCCCGATCGTAATAGACACGCATTTCGTTTCCTTTCTTCCTTGAAAGATCGCCGGCCCGGCCGGCATGGGTTGAACTCAGGCGCTCCCGCGGGCCGCATCGCGGCCATAGAGCGCGAAAAACTGCTGCGTCGCGCGGCGTGCGTCGCGCGACATCTCGACCTCAGAGAGCGTCAGGCCGTCGCCGAGTAGCAGCCTGACCTGCACGTCGCGGCCGACAAGGCCGAAGAACGTCCGGAATGCCGTCTCGGCATCGTCGAATTCAAGCAGTCCGGCATCCCGCCCGGCTTCCAGCAATGGCTTCAGCCGCTCACCGATGGCGAAGCGCCCGTTCGCGAGCACGATCTGTCCGAGATTGCTCTTGCTCGAGGCAGCATGGCTGACCGCAACCCGGTTCAGCGCGATCGACGTCTTCGACGATATGACCCGCAGCCAGTTGACCGCGAAACTCTCCAGGCTTGCCCGTAGCGCCGTGGCGTCAAGCTTCGCGCGGTCATATG
>JAEYRU010000003.1 GCA_023435335.1 Pseudomonadota bacterium | reverse complement strand
GACGCTTTTCGTTGGACGCGCGCTGTCCGAGGGAAAGGCGGCCGGCTTCGCCTGCATGCTGGGCGCCATGACGGGCGTGCTTGCGCACACGACCATGGTCGCGCTCGGCCTGTCTGCCTTGATCGTTACCTCGCCGCAGGCCTTCCTCACGCTCAAGATACTCGGCGCCGGATACCTTCTCTGGCTGGCGTACCAGGCGATTCGGCACGGGTCGGCGTTTTCGCCCGAAAAGCAGACCGGGAAGGGCCGGTCCTTGTGGCAGAACTGGGCGACGGGGCTCGGCATCAACCTGATGAACCCCAAGATCATCCTCTTCTTCATGACCTTCCTGCCGCAATTCGTTTCGGCCAGCGACCCTCACGCGCCGGGCAAGCTGTTCTTTCTCGGGCTGCTTTTCATCCCGCTGTCGCTGCCCGTCACCGCGCCGATGGTGATCGCGGCGGACGGGTTCGCGAAGCTGCTGAGGAAGACCCCGACGGTGACGCGCGTGATCGACTATTTGTTCGCCGGCGTGTTCACCGCCTTTGCCGTGCGAATCCTGACCGCGCAGGCCCGGTAGACCATCCTACGGGTCGCGGCGGAACCCGGCCCGTCGCCCAGTGATCGCCCAATATGTCAGGCCGGCAACGACACCGCTGGCGACCAGAGCCAGAGCGGGGTCAACCTCTTCGGAGACACCACCCCGCCAGTCCGGGGTTCCAAGGAAGAGTGCCATGGCGGCCACGGATACGGCGGCTCCCGCCAGCGCGTAGTACAGCCAGCCGCGGCAGCCCAGATATTCGGCAGCGGCGATCGCGAGGAGCGCGGGAAAGAAGGCAAAATATCCGATGAAGGGGGCGAAGAAGGCTGCCGCAAAGAGTTGGACGTTGTCGAGCAGACCTGCCCCGTGGCGGAAGCCCGTCAGAAGCACACCGAAGGACAGGCTGGCGACGAGTACGGCCGCCACGTAGCCGATGACGATTGCGGCGAACCGTCCGAGCCAGGCCAGGATCGGCGTCAAGCCTCGCCGTGCCCGGCGATCATCATGGCTTCCAGCGCGAGCCGCTCCGTCTTGCGCATGCGCTCCGACTCCGACTTGAGCTGGCCGCAGGCGGCAAGGATGTCGCGCCCGCGCGGCGTCCTAATCGGCGAGGCGTAGCCGGCTTCGTTGATGTAGTCGGCAAAGCGCTCGATCGTCTCCCAGTCGGAGCACTGGTAGTTGGTGCCCGGCCAGGGGTTGAAGGGGATCAGGTTGATCTTCGCGGGAATGCCCTTGAGCAACTTCACCAACTGCTTGGCGTCCTCGAGCGAGTCGTTGACGTCCCTGAGCATCACATACTCGAAGGTGATCCGCCGCGCGTTCGAAAGGCCCGGGTAGTTGCGGCAGGCTTCCATCAGCTGCGAGAGCGGGTACTTCTTGTTGAGCGGCACGAGCATGTCGCGCAGATCGTCGCGCACCGCGTGCAGCGAGATCGCCAGCATCACGCCGATCTCCTCGCCGGCGCGCACGATCTCGGGCACCACGCCGGACGTCGAAAGCGTGATGCGCCGTTTCGACAGGGCCAGCCCGTCGCCGTCCGAAGCAATGAGCAACGCGGTCTTGACGTTGTCGAAATTGTAGAGCGGCTCTCCCATCCCCATCATCACGATGTTGGAGACCTTGCGTCCTTCGGCCGGGACGATCGCGCCGTCCGGCGTGTCCTTGTCGGGAAAGTCGCCGAGCCGGTCACGCGCGGTGAGCAGCTGCGCCAGGATCTCCTCGGCGGTCAGGTTGCGCACCAGCTTCTGCGTGCCCGTGTGGCAGAACGAGCAGGTGAGCGTGCAACCGACCTGGCTTGAGATGCACAGCGTGCCCCTGCCCTCTTCCGGGATGTAGACGGTCTCGATTTCGACGGGGCGCCCCGCCCCACGCGGGGGAAACCGGAACAGCCACTTGCGCGTGCCGTCGTTGGAGATCTGCTCTTCCACCACCTCGGGCCGGGCGATGGTGAAACGCTCGGCGAGGGTTGCGCGCAGGTCCTTGGAGACGTTGCGCATGTCGGCGAAGTCGGAGACGCCGCGGACGTAAAGCCAGTGCCACAGCTGCTGCACGCGCATCCTGACCTGGCGCTCGGGCACGCCGGCTTGCGCAAGCGCCGCGCCGAGCTCTTCGCGCGGCAGGCCGATCAGCGACGGCTTCTCCGCCGCTACGGCACGGCCGGCGCCGAGGGCGGCGCGGCTGGCGGGCGTGGCGACATCGAGTGTGAGGGTCATGGTTTCGGTCATTCCCGTGCGGTCGGCGGTGCTCATAACATGGTGAGCCGCCGGCGTCATCGCCACTTGGGCCCTTCAACAAAGCGAAAAAGCCGGGACGGCGCCCGGCTTTTCGTGCTGCCCGATCCGTTAGCGACAGTTCTGGATGGAGTTCAGCGCGGCGCTGACGCCGCGCAGGGAGAACTCGTAGCTGGTCTCGTTTCCGCGGCCCGACACCGCCTTCACCGCCATGGTGGCGCCAGCGCGCATCGATGCGATGAACTGGGGCTCCTCGGCGGGGCTTTCGAGCCACGCAGACCCGCCGGGGGTGTCCAGATAGGACAGGGTGAACGCCTTGTCGCCGATCGTCACCATCACCTTCGAGTTTTCACGCAGGTTGTAACCCGCCTTGAACTGAGGTTCGAAAACGATGTTCTGCCCGGGGCGTTGGGTGACCAGGAAGTAGATGTCCCCGTGATCGAGCGTGGAAGGCTGCTTCGCCGTCGGCACCGACAGCACGTAGCAAACCTTCCCGCTGTCCGACTGGTAGGCATATGAGCCCCAGGCATTGTGCGTGCCGAGCTTGCTGACGGCCTGCGCATGAGCGGGGGCTGCCGCCGCGATCATGCCGAGGCATGAGAGTGTCGCTATGATTCCGCGCATGGTCTTCCTGTTCCCTTGATCTCGCGTGCGTGGGTGGTGCATGGCGAAGCTTCGCGGCTCCTGCCGATGCATTCAATTAGATTTAATCTGGGTTACCAAACGGTGAAGCCCGAGCATGATGGCGCGCCCGCCTTGAAACCCACGTACTGCCGGCGCCCCGCCTGAGGTGCGACCGCACTCGTCCCTTCCGCGTTTGAAAAGCATGATCAAGGCAAGAGTTTGGCCTTCGATGTCGGGATCGCGGCGGCCGTGCGGCGTCACCTGATCCATGATGTTGCGCGGCGCACGGGTCCTCCGTAGGGTCCGGGGCGGGAGCAGGCGGAGACGATCGGCATGAAGATAACGGATGTGAAGACCTTCGTGGTCGGCAATCCGCCGCCAGGCATCGGCGGGCGCTACTTCATATTCGTGAAGCTGACGACCGACTCCGGGGTAGTGGGTTACGGCGAGGCATATAACGCCACTTTCGGCCCGCAGGTCACCGCGAGCATGATCGAGGATTGCGCGGAGCGGTATCTGGTCGGCCAGGATCCGCACGACATCGAAACCTTCTTCCGCCGCGCCTATTCCTCGGGCTTCACGCAGCGGCCGGACGTCTCGATGATGGGCTGCGTCTCGGCGCTCGAAATGGCCTGCTGGGACATCATCGGCAAGGAGGCGGG
>JAEYRU010000305.1 GCA_023435335.1 Pseudomonadota bacterium | reverse complement strand
GGCAGAGGACCAGGAGATCGGCGCCGTCGGTGCGCTCTGGAGTTGCGGTGAGTCCAAGCAAAAACCTCGGCCGGAAATAGTCGATAACTCGGCGATAGGTGTCGGCGGCCGCGTGGTGAAACTCGTCGATAACGATGTAGTCGAAGTCTTCTGGATCGAAGCGAGATAGGTGGTTCACCCGAGCCAGCGTTTGCACCGAAGCGAAGACAAGATCAGCGTCTGGCTGCCGGACATCGCCCGCCAGCCGACCGAGGCGAGAAGTCGGACGAACTTGCCGAAAGGTCTCGATTGCCTGGGACAGGATTTCCTCCCGATGGGCCACAAAGAGGACCCGTCGGAACTCAGGGCGATCGCTGTCAAAGGCAGCGAGCCAAGTCTTCCCTAGACCGGTTGCAAGAACCACCAGTCCTGACGTGAAGCCGTCCTCACGTGTGTTTTCAAGCGCCACAAGCGCCCTTTGTTGGATCTCGTGAGGTATCCGTAAAAGCGATCAGGCGTTTTTCGATGCAAAAGAAACGTTTGTATTCGTCCTATCCATAATGGATTTCTTCGTTGGGTTTGCGTGGCACGGGTTGAGCCACGAGAGATTTGAGGTTTTTCATTCGGGGAGTTCCACTCATCAGTTTTACCCGCACCCAAAGCCTGCGAAATGCCCTCGGGTGTTCGATGATTTGATTATCGCGACCACCGAACTAGCCCTGCGGTCCAAGGGTATCTGAAGAGCCGATATGGTAGCGGATCACCAAACCACTGATGAACGATGTCAATGAAAACAATGACTTAGGTGTTCTGGGCGCTGAGTGCGAAATGAACTCTTTCTGCTATTATTCAGCAAATTCAATAGCTTAGGGCATGCATGGTAGCGGAGGACCGCTACCGCCAATACAGTGCTAAGACTCAATTCGTCTGCTAAATTGAAGTTCCGACTCTGCCTCTCGCGCTATTTGAGCTCAGGCCCTCTTTAACTCCAGAAGGAATCTGACCAGCTTCACTCCGCTGATGCGCAAAATGGCGTGGTAAGCTGGAACGCACCCATTTCGGAAACTTCTGCCAGACCGTCAGCGATAAGTTCTTCGCCGATAGCGCGGAACTCCTCATCGCTGAGCGCGAGGCCGTCGAGGATCTCGTTGATGTTTGAGCGATCGAGCACACAACCGGCTTCCTCGATCACGGCAACTGTGCGATCTTTCGGGGTCCCGGCATGTGCGTTGAGGGGTGCGGAAGGGCAATTTGGCGAGGTGAGCCGGAACACGCCCATTTCCGAAACATCGGCCAACCCTTCGGCGACAAGTTCATCGCCGATGACGCGGAACTCATCATCGCTGAGTCCGAGACCGTCGAGGACTTCGTTCACGTTCGAGGCGTCGAGGACACAACCGGCTTCTTCGATCACGGCAACCGTGCGGTCCTTCGGGGACTCGGCATGAGCGGCGAGCGGCGCAAACATGCAGGCTGCGAGCAGAGTACGCCAGAGTTTCATCGTCGGGTTCTCCTTCCCAGGGCCATGGCTGAAAGCTCTCCGCTCGCTGTCACGCGACGGCATCCCTCAACCCTCGTGCTGGAGCCTATAGCACTGCGCTACGCACTCCGCCCCGTTCGTTCAAAGGGGCTGAAGCCGGGAGGAACTGAAAAGCGCTCCCGGCCACCTTCGGTATCACGGGAAGGCTGCGGGTGGGGTGGTATCGAGGCAGTCCGTCAGCCGGAAGATACCCCGTGGCATGGCGTCACGTTCGGCTCCCGGATCGTCGGTCAATGCTGGCAAGTGATACCAAAGCGCCGTGTTCAACTCCGGCATCAGCAGCCAAGGTGGTGCCGGCTGCCCCTGTTGCGGCTGCGCCAAGGTAAAGCCCAGTTCCGCATCCAACGCATAGAAGCGCAGCAATGACGGCAGTTCATCCATCGGCGCATCCGGCCAGCGGGAACGAAAGGCCTCGATAGTGTTTGCCGGACCGGTTGCACGCGCTTCGGGCGCGTAGGGATCGCCGACCGGATTTAGCGTTATGTTTCCCTGCGACGCGGCGACATCGAATACAAACCAATAGTCGCGTTGAGGCGTGGTGAGCCGCAGATACAGGTCCGAGGAAAACCCGGCCCGCGTCCGTGCCGGGACGAGCGTGATGGCATACTCATCGCCCTCGGTCCCCAATGTATAGACAGAGCGTTCTGCTGGACAGCCCGCTAATGCGATCTCAGATTGGGCCGCCGCTGCCGCGGGGAAAATCAACGCAGCCAACAGAGTGGCGAGATATCGTTTCACAATGCCTCCTATTCGCCGGCCCGGTTCAGCCAGACCACACGCCGCGCGACGACATACTGGCCCTGGGCGGCACCCTCGATCTCAAGGATGGCGTAGATCGTGTCCATATCGACGGGCAGCATGCGCAGCGTCATGTCCATGACCGCCCCCGCCATGGCCACATGGCTCTGACCGATGAGACGGGGCAGATCCTCCTGATCGCAGTCTCCGGCCCACGCCAGCACGGCTTCGTCCGGCGTCAGTGCCGGCTCGGGGATCTCGGGATGGTTGGCCTCGATCACCCAACGGCCTTCGTCGGCAAGGGTGATAGCCATCGGCTCGGTCATCTCCGCATGGTCGAGCAGCAGATCCTCGCCCAATACCCAGATCGACATGGTCTCTGTTTCGGGGGAAGGCTCCATAGGGATGACCATCCTGCCGGCATGGACGTAGCCGGACAGGTGGTCAACGCGCCAGTCACCCACGAAGTGTTCCCGCAGCCCCTGCCACGTTGCCGGCGAGGACGTTCCGCAAAGGCCCGAAATGTCGCCCGCGCGCTGCGCCAGCGCGGGAACGGCGGCGCAGAACAAAATGGCCGTCAAAACGATGACCGGTCTCATTGGATTTTTCCTCCCTGCCGCAGAACGCTAGTGCCCGGTAGCGGTGATCCGGCCTCCATCCACATCCAGAACCAGCATTTGTCGTTCGCCGGCAGTTCGGCCTGACATCGGGTAGGCCGTCAGGCCTGCCTCGATCACGCCGGTAAAGTGAAGTGAACCGTCATTGTTGTGGTCGATCTCGAGCATTGCCTGCCCCCCGGCCTGGCTTGACAGTCCAAGAGCGGGATTTCCGTCTTCGTCCTCGAGCCGCAGTTCGAGAAGACTTGTGGTCCCATCGGCCACCATCACCATCAACCGAACGGAACCGATGCCCGATGGCACCTCCTGCGGTTCGGCAAGAATCCGCAAAGAGCCAATGCCTTCGCTCTCGAAATGGTATTCTGACCGCTCGGCGTCGATCCGCCATGAAACAGGCGTCTCTTCCAGAAACCCAGTCATATCCCCACCCGGCTGATCGGCCAACACAGGCGCGGACAGGCAGATCGCAATTAGGGAAAGCGCCGCGGTCCTCACTGCAACTCACCCAATACGGCTTCAAACGTCAGGCTAACGCTGAGAGTATCGTCGGGATCAGGATTTCGAAGGGCAATCCGGTCCACACTGGTTAGAACACCTTCCACCTGGCCCGCGATGGCCAGCACACCGCCTTGGTGCGAGGCGCTCGTAATTGTCAGGGAGAGTTCATCGTCCAGGTCCGCACGGTAAATGCGATACGGATCGGTATCGAGAATTGGGATATCGATTTCTGCGGAAAAGAAGTCACCATCGAGATCGCCAATCCACTCTGCGCCGAGGGACAAGCTGCCCAGGCCGCGCTCTCTCAGTGCCGGTGCTTGAAAATAGATCGAAAAACTTGAAGACGTGAAGTCGGACTGCTCTGTCCAGATCGACAGTTCTATCTCTTCGCCTGCGATCGTCCCTGACGCCGCTCCCCCCGGTTCTGCAGCGATGACGGGTACGACAAGGGCGAGAAAGCCAAATGCAGCGATGGCTGATCTGAGCATGGTCGTGAGTGCTCCCGATTCTTTGAAATTGTCGTAGTTCATTCGCCGAGCGTGATCATCGCGCGTCCGAGAACGCTCTGGCTTTGAAGGTCGAGAAACCGCACTTCGTATTGTCCCGGCTCGTCCGGGAGCTTGATTACCGTTTCGGTTTCGTCGCCCACGTGATGGACTGTAATCCAGGTAAAGTCGGGCGCATCAGCTCGTGCCAGCGCCACGCGCCGGTCGGCATCGCCAGCTTCGATTGTCCACCAAACCGTAACGATGTCGCCCGGCCTTGCCGTACCAGGAACCATTAGCCCGGCCCCCTCGTCTATCGGCGCGTCCGCCGCCAGCACCTCGAGCGGTCGCCGGGCCATGACCCGATCGCCGCGGTCCAAATGGTAGCGGATTTCATAGGCACCAGGCTCCGCGGGTGCAGTGAACGTGGCCTGATCTTCGTCCTGAAGACGGCGATAGCCACTTTGCTCGCCGTCCGGTGTGCCGCGGGGAACAATGGCTATGTAGTCGCGCGGATGTATGGCACCGGTCCAGGATAGCGTGATCTCGGCGCCGGCCCGCGCCCTGTCCGGTCCGTCAAGCGAAACATTACCATCCATCACCTCGACCGGGGTGCGGGCGAGTACGCGATCCCCCGCGTCCAATTGCAGGCGCACCTCATAGAGACCAGGCTCGGCAGGCGCGCGAAGCTCGCCCTCGCTCCGACCTTGCATGCGATCGTAATCGGCATAGGTTCCGTCCGCCGAGCCGGCGGGAACGATCGTCACGTAGTCGCGCGGGTGCAGGCCCTCACCCTGCCAGGTGACCGGGAAAGCCGACCCGACAACGACCTGAGCCGGCGCAGAGACAGCAACCTCGGCATCGACCACCTCGACCGGGGTGCGGGCGAGCACGCGGTCCCCCACGTCCAATTGCAGGCGCACTTCGTAGAGGCCAGGCTCGGCAGGGGCCCGCAGCTCGCCCTCGCTCCGACCTTGCATGCGATCGTAGTCGGCATAGGTGCCGTCCGCCGAACCGGCGGGAACGATTGTCACGTAGTCGCGCGGGTGCAGGCCCTCGCCCTGCCAGGTGACCGGGAATGCCGACCCGACAACGACCTGGGCGGGTGCGGAGACCGTGACGTCGGCATCAACCACCTCGACCGGGGTGCGGGCGAGCACGCGGTCCCCCGCGTCCAATTGCAGACGCACTTCGTAGAGGCCGGGCTCGGCAGGTGCACGAAGCTCGCCTTCGGTACGGTTCTCCAGCCGGTCATAGTCCG
The DNA here is from genome assembly GCA_023435335.1 of Pseudomonadota bacterium. GTDB lineage: Bacteria > Pseudomonadota > Alphaproteobacteria > Rhizobiales > Rhizobiaceae > RCIO01. The sequence continues at coordinate 14,838 of JAEYRU010000305.1, read as the reverse complement.
CATAGGCTCCGTCTTCGGCGTCGGCGGGGACAATTGTCACATAATCACGCGGAGCCAGTCCCTCACCTTCCCAGCTCACCGTAAACGCGGAGCCAACCAAGGTTTGTGCCGGGCCGAATACCTGGGCGGCGGGCGGTTGCGACGTGATGGGCGGGAAAATGGCGTGGACATTGCGCGCGCTGTCCAACGCCAAACTGGCCTCGGTCTGCGAGAAGTCGTCCTGCGCCGTCGAATGGACCGTCACGATATAGTCGCCGAACGGCAGATCCGTGATGAAGGGGTTCGCGGTGCCGGTCTGCACCATGTTGAACGAAGTATCCGATATCTCCCAGATCACCTCGCCGGACAGAAGCGGAAGCTCCAGTGGCGCTGCTGGCCGCTCCCAGATGGTCTCGTCGCCGATCTCCTCGCCTCCGAGATTTGCGGTGAAGGTGAAACTCCCTGAGGCCGGCGCGGCAGTGACCTCGCGCAAGGCTTGGTTGAGTTCCTGGGCATTGTCGGCAGTCAGGAAGCGGCCGCCGGTTTCCTCGGCGATGCATTGCATCTGCAACAGGGCGTCGGCTTCGCCCCGCACATCGAAGCCAATGACATGGGCGGTAAAATCTACGCCCGTTTCTTCCAATGCGCGGGCGGCGGCGCAGGGATCAGGATTGCAGGTCTCGATCCCATCGGAAACCAGGATCACCGTCGCCGCCTGTTCGGTGTGGCGCAACGCCTGAGCCGCGGTGACGACGGCATCGGTCATCGGGGTCATGCCCCGCGGGTTCAACCCTTCAACGATGCCGGCGATCTCTGCCGCAGTGCCGGGCGCGGGTTCGACCAAGGTTTCGATATCCGCGCATTGCCCGCGCTCGCGATGGCCATAGGTGACGAAACCGAGATTCTGATCGGCGGGGAAATCCGACACAATGTCCCCGACGACATCGCGCGCGATGGTGATTTTGTTTATCCCATCGATCTGCCCCCACATCGACCCCGAGGCGTCCAAAACAAGGATCGTGCTGGGGCGCTCCTGGGCAAGCGCCGCCGGCGCAAGGGCGGATGTCAGGGCGATAAGCCCGGCGGTCACAAGAGATCTCATGCGGCTTCTCCATCGCGCGCTGTCCCGAAGCGGGCACCGGCGCGCTCTTTCAGCTTGCGGAAATGTGAGGACATCTGCTCCAGCCGCGCATCCCACTCAGGGTCGGGCTCCTGGCCATCGGTGATCCTGAAATAGACCTGCATCAGGCAGGTGACGGCGAAGGGCTCGAGAAAGGCAGCCTTGACGCTCCAGGCGAACAGCAACGCGAAAACGAAGCCGCCCGCCGACCAGGCGCCGGGCATGACGTAGACCAGTGCCGCTGCCGGGGCGAGCATCACGAGGAAGATCAGGAAGGCGAGACCATAGGTGAAGAGCGTCAGCCAGGCGGCGTTCCGGAGCATCGCCTTCCAGTTCTGGCCATATAGCACCAGCGCCTCGCGTGCAGATCCCCAGGGATCGGTCGAGCGGGTGCGGATGGCATGGGCGAGGATCACCTCATCGATGAAGCCCACCGCCACGCGCAGGAAGGCCTGCACAATGCCCATCAACTGCCGGACATAGGGGATCGGCAGGATGGACAATACACCGCGCACAAGGCCGATGACGGCGCGAATGACTCCCTTGACCAGTTGGTCCAGCGCGAAGAGCAGTGAGGCCTGGCCGAAGCGCCCCTTCACCACGGCCGTTGCATGGGCGATCTGGCCGCGTCCTTCCGGCAGGGGCTTGCCGTCAATCAGTTCGACAAGAACCGCGACATGGCCTGCCTTGACGATGTAGAGAATGTATTCCCGAAGCCAGTACATTACAGCGCCGGTCAGGCCAAAGCCGGCAATGCCGCCCCAAGCCATCGCGGTCGCGCGGAACTCGTCATCCCCGAAGGCGCCAACGCCCCAGCCGACCCCGATACCGGCGCCGGTGGCCAGAATATAGGCCAGTGTGATTCCGAAATAGACGGCGGCACGCAGGAGCACGAAAGGCATTGTTCGGCCTAGCAGGCCGAAGGCTTGTCCGATATTGAAATCCCACATGGCTGCGGTTCCTTTTGGGGCGATCAGCTTGAAGGTTGAGATGCGGGGGAAGTCTGTTCGCCCCCGAAATGGCGTCGCAGCCAGGCATTGATGTCATTGGCAACCTGCCCAGGTCCATCGCCCGATACGCCCCACCGTGACAACGGAACCCGTGTCGCCGGGCGGGTGTTGCGAAAAACCAGAACCACCTTCGAGGTGCTGCGATCCTCTCGCGAGGCATGGCTGCGGTCCAGTTCGGCACTGTCGAGCGCCTCCAGCTGATAGTCCCGCTGACGCGCACCGAGGCGCGATGTCCGGATGATGCTGGCCAGCCCTGACCCTGCGTCCAGCCTGAGCCGTGTGCGCTCGGACAGAGCGACATATCCCGCGAGAAAGGCCCCGTTCAGCCCGACCAGCAGCAGCAGCGCGGTCAGGATTTCTCCCCCGATCAGATTGGCCAGCCCGATCAGGGTGATTGGCAGGACAGGCAGCATAACGAACCACAGGATAAAGCGCGGTATCGCCATTTCCAGTTCCAGTCGTTCGGGCGTGTTCGTCTCAATACTCATGACGGGTTTCCCTTTCCCTGGCGGGAAAGCCAGCCATTGACGACGCCCGTCAGATGCGCCACCTCTTCGGGATCCGGGCGGAACATGGGCACTATGATCTCGCGCCGAGATGGTCCCGATCCGCAAATCAGCACCAGCCTGGTCTCATCGTTTCCTGCCGCCGTGCCATAGTGCGCGACGCTTTCCAGCTTGTGCAGGTCAGAGAGTGCGAATGTATCTTCACGCCGCCCGCGCAATGTGGTCACACGCAGCCGGACAAGACCGGCATGCCTGTCCAGGCTCAGTTGAGTCAACTGCACCAACTCGTGCATGTAGAGCCAGCCGATCAGGCCCACCACGGCAAGCACGATGATCCCCGTTCCGGTCGCACCATCCCCGATGGCTGCCAGGCCCGCTGCGATCGCCACCAATATCACCGCCGCAGCAATCACCGCCCGCCGGACCGGACGATTCTCGATCTCCAGCACGCTGTCGGAGATTTGCGTCACGCGCAGCGGATCAGCCAGGAACTCGACCGGTGTCATGGGCCGGCACCCAACGACGTGTCGATCCGCCCCTCGACGTCGTGACAGTCGTCCGGGGCATCCCGGCGGCATAGGGTTGCCGCAAAGCTGGCCTGGATGCGGCCTTCATCCTCAAAATCCAGCAGGTCGATCGACATCTGCGGCAACTCTTCCTCGCTTTCCCATACCGCGTCTGCCAACGCCCCGCGATCGGGCCGCATGTCGATGGTCAGACCGGCGGGCGGCGTATCTCCTGAAGGCTTGCCGTGAAAGATCAGGCCGATGGAAATGCTGCCGTCGCCAAGTGCATGCAGGTCGATCATGGTCAGCGGGCCGATATCGGTGATCTGCACCATCGCCGAGCCATCATCCTGACGTAGCACCTGCCAGGTCAGTTCTTCTCCGTCCAGGGTTGCCCGGATCTCGCCGATGGCGTCCATTGCACCAGCCGGGGTTGCGATTCCGAGGGCCAGGACAAGCGGAACAAGCACCTTCATTGTCATTCCTATCGGCTGATCAGCTGTTCGCGGACGCCCCGCGCCGAATTGCGTTTTGTTCCCATCGCCTCATTGGCCGAGAAGAAACTGATGATCCCGTCCGAACGCCGCGCACCGGTGCCGAATTGCCATTCGAATTGCGGCGCCGAGGCAATCTGGCAATCCTGAACCAACGCCCATTCCCAAGGCTCCGCGCCGGGCTCGGAACCCGTTGAAGTCAACATATAAAACTGCGGGTCCATTGGCTCGCCACGCACAAAGTCAAAGCGCAGCGGCTTGTTGCCACCTCGAACCGGCACAAGTTCGGTCTGAATGCCGTCCGACCCCAGATACAATCGGTTGCGGTTCCGATCATAAATGATCTCGAAGGTGCTCTCCTGAACGCCTATTGCCACACTCGTTCCGATGGCCGCTTCGGTCCACGCTCCAGCGATCAGCGGACCAATCTGTCTCAGGTCAAAATTGCCGGCGCGATGGACGTCCGCGTGGCAGACCGGGTTGGGCGGCTCACCGGCCAGTGCTGACGTTGCCGTAGCGATCAGCAGCAGGGCCGCAGTTCGGGCAAGGGCAGGTCCAGCCATCTCAGTCGAGCTCTTCAAGCCGGGTGTCGAAACTGAAGGTGACAGGCCGGGTTTCGGATGTGGGGCCGCCGCTGACTTGCCCGGTGAGCGTGCCCTTCAAGGCGACGATCCCGTCGCCCGGCGTGAATTCCTCCAGGGTCAGTGTCAGGCTGTCCTGATCGCCGGTCCAATTCCGTCCCATGTCGCGCGCAAAGGTGATCGTCAGCGCCATTTCGCCGGGCGCGGGCAATTCGCCATTGATCGTCAGTTCCAGATTGACCGGCCCCTGATCGCCCTCCATCTGTGAGGCAAGCAAGGAGGCATCGGCATAGTTGCCGATGATCGTCGCGCCGGACAATTCGGGGGCAACAGTCAGCTCCAGCGGCTGATCGCCAAAACTGCCGGTAACCAGCCCTCCAGGCTCGTCGGCCAGCGCCGGCAGCGCCAGAAGACAGGCCAGAACAGGTATGCCCGCTCTTCGCATGGTCGAGAAGATGGTCAAGCGTAGATCCTCCTGCTGTTTGATTCCGAGTTTAGTTCTGCTCAAGACTGGCCGCCCCGTTCGTTTGAACGGGGAACATGTAGTCTCCTGTGATAGAGTTCAGTCCGGAACCTGGTTTTCATTTTGGGTTGTGGTGATGAGCTTGCGGTATCACATCGTTCAGACCGCGTTGATGACGGCACTTGTGTTCATGGCCGTACCAGCGGCTGCCGAGGACGTCCTGCTGACCCTGACCGGCGCGGTCACGGACGGCAGAGTGGAGATGACGCGCGCGGATTTCGATACGATGGACTGGCATGAGTTTTCGACATCGACCAGCGTCACAGATGGCAGGCCGGAGTTCCGCGGTGTGCTGATGCGAGACGTCCTCGCCCATGCCGGAGCCGAGGGAAGTAGTGTGCGCGCGACAGCGTTGAACGACTATGTCGTCGATATCCCTGTCGAGGATTTTCACCGGTTTGATGTTCTAGCCGCGCTTTACATGGATGACGTGCCTCTGACCCCGCGTGACAAGGGTCCAGTCTGGATCGTCTATCCGCGCGACAATCACGGCGTTCTGGCCGATATACGGTATGACATGCGATGGGTCTGGCAGCTTGTCGCGCTGCATGTGCAATGACCGGCACAGGCGGGCGAGCCCGCTATCTGTGGCTTGGTGGGCTGGTGGCGATCTGCCTGGGCCTGTTGGCGCTGGCTGCGTGGCAGCTTGTGGTGCTGGAACGCCAGATGCGCATTGCCGCAACCGAGAACATGATCTGGGTCTTTGGCCAGACGCAGATCGAGGCCTTGAACCTTGCGCTGGCGCTCTCGGATGAGGCAGCGCCACAACAGATCCAGACCCGTTTTGATATATTGGTTTCGCGGCTGACGCTGTTGGAAGATGGGCCGCAACGTCGCTTTCTCGAGAATGCGGGAGTGTCCGAAACACTTGCACGCTGGCGCAGTGGGCTTCTGGCGCTTGACCCCGCGCAAGGTGCCGATCCGGCCGCGCTGCGGGCACATGTCACGGCGCTGGTCGCTGCACTAAGGACCAAGGCGAGTCTGGTGATGTCCCATGAATGGCAGAGTCAGGCCACGCGCCTGGACAGCCTGAGGCACCTGCATTTGCTTGCGCTGATGTCAGTGCTGGGGGCTGCTGTAGCGGGATTGGGGCTGGTGGCAATCCTGATCGATCGTGAGAGGCGGCTGATGAGCGGACAGCTGGACCACCTGCGGGCTGAGAAGCTCGCCAGCGATCTGGAACGCGAACGCGAAACCTCTGAGAACCACCGCCGGTTCGCCGACCTGATTGCCCATCAGTTCCGCACGCCGCTAGCCGTAATCGACAGCGCGATGCACCGCCTGACGCGGCGCAGCGGCGGCCCGGTTCCACCAGAACTGATTTCGGAAAAGGCGGCGGTGTCCCGTGAGGCGGTCGCGCGGCTCGTGAAGTTGACAGATACCGCATTGATGATGTCCCGGCTGGAACGCGATGCGGTTCTTCCTAGCCTGCGCGCCCATGACCTAAGCGATCTGGTATCTTCAGTCATTGATGACCTGATGGCGACGGCGCGGGACCGCGACCCGGCCCGTATCCGGCAGTCGGTGCAAACAGAACCAGCTGTCGCTCTGTGCGATCCGATGTTGACCGCCGAAATCCTGTCCAACCTCCTGCGCAATGCGCTCTTGTATTCTCCGCCCGATTGCCGCGTCGATGTGAGTGTTTTTCAGTCGCGGGACCGCATCGTCTGTCGGGTAGAGGACAGAGGGAGGGGTATGTCGCCCGAAGAGATTGAGTGTGCTTTTGACAGGTTTTACCGAGGCAGCGGGCACGAGACTTTGCCCGGCTCCGGATTGGGGCTGACGCTTGCGCGCGATCTGGCCCGAATACAGGGAGGAGACGTGACCTTGACGCAGCGTGACGGGGGAGGCCTGACGGCCGCGCTTTACCTGCCGAAGGATGACGCCGCATGACCGCGCCACTGATCCTGTGTGTCGAGGATGAGCCATCCCTGCGCGACGACATCGCCTTCGAACTGCACGAGGCCGGTTACATCGTGAGCGCCGCCGGAGATGCGCGCGAAGCGCTGGCCTGTCTGGAAAGGCAGCGCCCCGATCTGATCCTCTGTGACATCCTGATGCCCGGCATGGACGGCAAGAGGTTCATGTCCCATTTGCGCAGGACGAGACCCGATCTTGATGACGTGCCCTTTGTCTTTCTGACTGCCCTGTCCTCGCGCCAGCAGGTAATCGATGGGCGCATGGCGGGGGCCGACGATTATGTGACCAAGCCCATTGATTACGACCTGCTTCGTGCCACCGTTGAAACGCGCCTGAACCGGATGCAAAGGTTGCGCGCCATGCCGGGAGATCGGTCTGGCCTGGCCGCCCTCGACCGCCTGGCTCTTGGCGTGGTGCTGCTCGATGCCAATGGCGGCGTAGTCCATGCCAACCCTCTGGCCCAAAACTTGTCGGGCGCGGCCGGAATCTCGCTGAGTGGGTGTATTGCCGCCAGCGGCGAAAATGGCCGGAAGCTGTCCGCGTTGATCGCAGGGTTGGCCCCGGGTAAAGGGATAGCGCCGACGGGGTTGCGCTTGGACGATGGGTGCCAGCTCATGATTATCGGGATATCGCTGCCAGCGCACTCGCACCATGATGAGGCGGTCGCCATGCTGATACTGAGCGGCACAGACAGCAAACCTCCTATGGACACTGCGACGCTTGGCCAGTTGTTCGGCCTGACGCCGATGGAAGCCCAGGTCGCGTGTTTGTTGGCAGAAGGGCTGCGCCGCAGCCAGATCGCAGACCGGTTGGCAATCTCGGGCACGACCGTCGCATTCCATCTGCGAAACATCTTCTCCAAGACCGGCGTGCAAAGGCAGGCGGAACTGGTGGCGTTGATTCTGTCAGTACCACTGGCGCAGTGCTGCGACATGTAAGGTCTCCGGGCCGCCCGCCATCGGTCACGCCCGATCCTGCTGCGGCTGCGCCCTGTCGCGCAGGTCTGCCAGGCGATCCGTCTCGAACGCGCTCTTTCCCTTTTCGGCCCACAGCGTCCGCGTCCGATCACCATCCTCACTCTTGAGCTTTTCGGCAACCCAGATCATTGCGCCGTAGATCATCGCGCGGTCATCGCTGGTGAGTTCGACAATGCCGGCCTTGACGACGAGGCCGCCAAGCTCGATGAGGTGCCGCGTTCTCTTGCGGCGCTCTTTCTGCCAATCGCGCATGTCATGCTGCGCCCGTTGCGCCTGATGCCGGTTGCGTGCCGCCCGGTTGCGTTCGAGTGCTGCCGTTGTCGCGGTCAGACGTTGATGCAGATCGGCGTGATTTCCCGCGAAAGAACGCTTGCCCGCGCTTGGCCCACGACTCCTTCTTTGCAGCATCGGTAATCTCGGTAAGCGCAATGAGCGCCCCGGCCAGTTCCTCGACGCTGAGGTTATCGGCACCTGTGGCGATGACCAGTTCGCCGAACTGCTGCACCTTCTTGGCTTTGAGCTCCCTGGCCTTGTCCTCAAGCGCCTTGAGTTCCGAATCAAAGTCGCGTGGCTTGCGCATTGTGGCCTCCATCGTGTCTGCAAGCTGTTGATGCGGCGATGATAGTTGCGCACACAACAGAACGCAGTATTGTTGTCGGGACGGTCTGGCACGGCCCGGTCCATCCCGAGATTTTTTCGAGGGAGGGCGCGCTTATACGTCGTTCCGACGTGCGCTTTGCCGTGCCAATGCTTGATCGCGATGGCGATCTATCATCTTCACGTCAAGGTCATCGGCCGCAAGGCCGGAAGCAACGCGGTGGCGTCTGCCGCCTACCGCTCGGCCTCGCGGCTGCGCGACAAGCGCATTGACCGCGTGCAGGACTTTTCCGCCAAGCGCGGCGTCGTCCATTCCGAAATCCTGTTGCCGGATGGAGCGCCCGAGCATCTTGGCGACCGCGAACGGCTGTGGAACGATGTCGAAGCGTGCGAGATCAGGAAGGACGCGCAGCTTGCCCGTGAGGTGGAATTTGCCATCCCGCGCGAGATGACGCAGGCGCAGGGCATCGAACTGGCCCGCGACTTCGTTCAGTCCGAATTTGTGGATCAGGGCATGATCGCCGACCTCAATGTGCATTGGGAAATCGGCGAGGACGGGATGCCCAAACCCCATGCCCACGTCATGCTCACCATGCGCAGCGTGGACGAGAACGGGTTCGGGAAGAAGGTACGCGACTGGAATGCTACCCAGATGGTGGAGCGATGGCGTGAACGTTGGGCAGATCATGTCAACGAACGCCTTGCTGAACTCGACATCGACGCCCGCATCGACCATCGCAGCCTTGAGGCGCAGGGCATCGACCTGGAGCCGCAAACGCAGATCGGCCCACCCGCGCAGCGCATAGAGGGTGAAGGTGTCGAGACCGCCGACCGCGCCGACATGCACCGCGAAATCGCCCGCAACAATGGCGAGCGCATCATCGCCGATCCATCGGTGGCGCTGGACGCGATCACACAGCAGCAATCGACGTTCACGCGCCGGGACATGGCGATGTTCGCGCATCGGCACAGTGACGATATAGACCAGTTCAACGAGGTCATGGGCGCGATGCGCAATGCGCCCGACCTGGTCGAACTTGGTCAGGATTCGCGCGGAATTGACCGCTTCACCACGCGCGACATGATCGAGGCGGAACAGCGGTTGCACCGCGCCGCCGAAATGATGGCCGAGAAGGAGTTGCACGAAGTCAACGACAGAGATCGGGAAGCCGCCCTTGCTCGCGCGGAAGAACGCGGCCTTGTCCTGTCCGGCGAGCAGGCCGATGCGGTGGCGCATGTCACGGACGGGCGCGGCTTGGGCGTCGTCGTCGGCTATGCCGGGACGGGAAAGAGCGCCATGCTTGGGGTGGCGCGCGAGGCTTGGGAAGCGTCAGGCTATGAGGTGCGCGGCGTCGCCCTGTCCGGTATCGCAGCGGAGAATCTGGAAAGCGGATCGGGCATCACATCCCGCACCATCGCCAGCATGGAACATGGCTGGCAGAACGGACGCGACATGCTCACCAGCCGCGATGTGCTGGTTATCGACGAAGCGGGCATGGTCGGCACACGGCAGATGGAGCGCGTGCTGTCCCATGCCGCCGAGGTTGGCGCAAAGGTGGTGCTGGTCGGCGATCCGCAGCAGTTGCAATCGATCGAGGCCGGTGCGGCTTTTCGTTCCATCCATGAGCGTCATGGTGGCGTCGAAATCGAAACCGTGCGCCGCCAGCGCGAGGACTGGCAAAGGGAGGCAACGCGGGATCTGGCCAATGGCAGAACCGGCGATGCGATCCATGCCTATGACCGCCATGATATGGTGCATACCGCCGAAACACGCGAGCAGGCGCGGGACGATCTGATCGACCGTTGGGACCGCGACCGGCAGGCCGCGCCGGACAGCAGCCGCATCATCCTCACCCACACCAATGCCGAGGTTCGGGAACTCAACGAGGCCGCCCGCGAGCGCATGCGGGACGCGGGCGATCTGGGCGAGGATGTCCGCGTCACGGTCGAACGCGGAACACGCAGCTTTGCCGCCGGGGACCGCGTCATGTTCCTCCAGAATGAACGCGGGCTTGGCGTGAAGAACGGCACGCTCGGCACCATCGAGGAGGTTAGCGAACAATCCATGTCGGTGCGCACCGATGACGGCCGCACTGTCGCTTTCGACCTGAAAGATTACGACCGCATCGACCACGGCTATGCCGCCACCATCCACAAATCCCAGGGCATGACAGTGGACCGGACACATGTGCTGGCGACGCCGGGCCTGGACGCCCATGGAGGCTATGTCGCCCTGTCGCGCCACCGTGACGGCATGGATATGCATTATGGCCGCGACGACTTCGCCAGCCGGGACAGGCTCATCACCACCCTGTCGCGCGACCGGTCCAAGGACATGGCGACCGACTATGACCAACAGCAGGTCGATGCGACGCAGGACTATGCCGAGCGGCGCGGCATCACTTTTCGCGCCCGCGTGGCCCAGATCATGCGCAAGCTCGTGCCGGAAAATGTCCGCGACCGGATCGAGGACATCATCGACGGTCTGCGCTCCCCCGGCGACAGTGCTCCAGGCTTCAGGACCGGAGCCGGGCCGGAAAGGGGAAGTGCGGAAAAGGAAGCGGGCCGCGAAATCGCCACAGCGGAGCAGGACGCGGAGAAGGCGTTGCGCCGTGCCCGTGGGCGGGCCTTTGTCCGCCATGCCCGTGCGGTGGATGCGATCTTCAGGGCGCAGGCGCGCAATATCGCCGCAACACCCGAGCAGGTGCAGGAGCTGCACGACGCCCGCGCCGGATTCAATGAGCTTCGCCCGCATGGCTCTCATGACGCCGAGGCGGTCTACAAGAGGAATCCCGGTTTTGCCGCCGATGTCGCCTCGGGCAATGCCGAACGCGCGATGCCCGCACGGCATGCCCTGCAACGGGAAACCGAGATGCGCCAGAACCCCGAACTGCGTGCGGATCGTTTCGTAGAGCGGTTCCGGGACCTCAAGCAGGCCAGCGAGCAGCAGTATGCGGCCGGGAATTACTCCGGCCACCGGGCGGCACGGGCCGAATTGGGCAACATGATCGATGGCCTGCAACGCGATCTGCAGCTCGAATCCCTGCTTGCCAACCGCAAGCGCGAACTGGGTATCAACTTCGACTCAGGAATGGGCGTCGGGCGTGACCTTGCCCTCGGTCTTGGTCTCGGTAGGGGCCGGGGGTTGGACATTGGCATGTAGACCCATCCTATTTGCCGCCGGTTGCACGCCATAGCCCTACGGCGGCTAAATATCTGTTGTGCAGTGGAAACTCATTCCCCTGACTGGTCTCTGCAATCGTCAGAAACAGCCAGAAGGAGGCAATGCAGCCATGCGCCAGCCAGACCGTATCATCCGCTTTGACACCGTTCGTGACCGGACAGGTTTGTCGCGGTCCACCATCTATCGCAAGATCGCCGAGGGCACCTTTCCGGCCCAGCTCAAGATCAGCACCAACGGCGCGGGATGGAGGGAATCCGATATCGAACGCTGGGTTGCCGATCCGGTCAGGTGGCGGCCAGAGGTAGAGGCCGGCGATGGGAGATGAGGAAAAGCATTGGGGTAGAGAAAGACCGGCGAACGACAATGGCGGCGCGGGCGGCCCATATCCCGAGGCGCTGCGCAAGATCGATGCGGTTGCGCTCACGCTCGCCCGCATCATCGGCCGCCGCATGGCCCGCGAGGATTTCGAAAAAGCCATGCATACCGCCAATGACAACGCGCCACCCGAAGCGGGCGGCGAGGACGGATGACGCAGTGGCCCGTGTTGGAATGGGGTACCCCGATGACCAAATGCGAACCTCAACATATGGACATCTTATAAGATATCTCTATCTTGTTTGCATGAGAGTAGTACTCGACACCAACGTCATCGTCGCCGCGTTCCGCAGCCGCAATGGAGCGAGCAACATGCTGCTCCGCTTCGTTGATCAGGGCATGGTGACGCCGCTGTGTTCGACGGCGCTGTTTCTCGAATATGAGGCGGTGCTGAGCCGGGAGGAAATCCGGCAGGCAACCGGCCATAGCCTCGAAGATGTTGGAGCAGTGATGAGTGCGCTCGCTGCCGTGTCCGAAGGCGTTGATATTTCGTTTCGGACGCGGCCCATGCTGTCCGATGCCGCCGACGAGATGGTACTTGAAGCCGCATTGAACGGCGAGACCGAGGCCATCGTGACACACAACGTCAAGGACTTCCGCCCGGCGCTCAGGCTGGGCATCACCATTGCAACACCGGGAGAGATCGTCAGGAGATTGAACATATGACGCAGACCCAACGCTACAAATACCCGCTGCAACTGCCGCAGTCGCTCAAGGAGACGGCAGCACGTCTCGCCATGGAGGATGGCGTGTCGCTCAACCAGTGGATCATCTCGGCAGTGGCGCAAAAGATCGGTGCCGTGGAGACGGCTGACGATTTCCTGAGAGCGCGCGCTGGCACGGCGAAGCGCGGCGATCTGACCCGGCTTCTTGACCGTGCGCCGGATGTGTCGCCGGCGCCGGAGGATGTGATCAAGGACTGACCGAACGGAGATCGCAATGACCCGCGCTGCCCTTTACGCCCGCTATTCCTCCGACAATCAGCGGGAAGCCTCGATAGAGGATCAACTGCGGCTGTGTCGTGAACGTGCGGAGCGCGAAGGTTGGCAAATCGCGGAATGCTACACCGACGCCGCGATCTCCGGTGCTAGCATGATCCTTCGACCGGGAATAAAGACACTTCTCGCGGATGCTCAGGAGGCGCGCTTCGATGTGGTTCTGGCCGAAGCCCTTGATAGATTGTCCCGTGACCAAGAAGATATTGCGGCGCTATTCAAGCGGCTTCGCTTCGCCGGTGTTCGCATCGTAACCCTGTCGGAGGGAACGGTAGATGAGTTGCATGTCGGCCTGAAAGGCACCATGAACGCGCTCTTCCTGCGTGATCTGGCTGCCAAGATCAGGCGCGGTCAGTCCGGCCGTGTCATCAGCGGGTTTTCTGCGGGTGGGCTGTCCTACGGATATCGCGTGGTCAAGAAGCTCGACGAGCGTGGTGAGCCGATCCGCGGCCTCCGTGAAGTGGACGAGGAGCAGGCTGGGATCATCCAGCGCATCTTCCAGGAGTTTGCCTCGGGACGTTCCGCCCGGACCATCGCTGCTGGCCTCAACCGCGAGGGCATTCCTTCTCCATTCGGCCGAGAATGGGGAGCGTCCACGATCAACGGCAATCTCAAACGTCGCAGCGGCATTCTCTACAACGAGGCTTATATCGGTCTTCTGGTCTTCAATCGCGTTCAAATGGTCAAGGACCCAGAAACCGGCAAACGCATCTCTCGCCCGAACCCGCCCGAGCAGTGGCAAGTGGTGAAAGCTCCTCACCTGCGGATCGTCAGCGACGAGCTATGGAATGCAGTTCAAACCCGCAAGAAACTCTACGGTGGAACCCGGCTTCATAAACGTCGGAGGCCGAAGCACATGTTCTCCGGTCTTGTGCGATGCGGTTGCTGTGGCGCTACTTACACTATCAAGTCGCAGGACCAACTTGCCTGTACGGCGCACAGAGAACGGGGGACTTGCGAGAACAACCGAACTGTGCGTGTGCCTGATCTCGAACGCCGCGTGCTCGAAGGCATCAAGCAGCGACTACTCGCTCCCGATGCAGTCGCCGAATTTCTCGCTGAGTATCATGCCGAAAGGAAGCGCCTGAACGCGAAGATGCGACATGATCGGCAGCAGATTGGCAAGCGGCTTGCCAATCTCGAAAGGCAAATCGCGAATATCATCGACGCGATTGCCGACGGTGTCGCAACGACAGGCATGAAATCGCGCCTGATCGAGATGGAGGCAGAGAAGGAGCGCCTTGCCGCCGATCTGGCAGCGATCTCAGATGCCAGCGATGTCGTGGAACTGCATCCAGCTTCGATTGAAGTTTACCGCCGCAGAATCGCCGAATTGCAGGAGGCGCTGCACTCCGGCGAGGATGATCGCGGGGAGGCGGTTAACGCCATTCGTTCGCTTGTTGCCAGCATCGAGGTGGTCCCGCGCGAAGGACGTGGCAAATTTGACCTGACCGTCAACGGCGCACTGGCAGAACTGCTAAACCTGCCTCGCAGAAAACCGGGTGAACCCCCAAACACTGCAATGGTGGTAGCGGAGGAGGGACTCGAACCCCCGACACAAGGATTATGATTTGGCTCGGGAGATGATGCGCACCGTCACCTTCGGCGACAAGTCATTTCATCAAGCAATTGGCATGGATCAGGAAAGATATTCCGGCCCGTATTGTGCCCTTTCAGAAATTTCCATTTAACCGCGGCGACTACAGACTCCCATTTGTTACCCAGTAGATTCCAATGGGTTGCCGCCGCCCGCTGAAGGCATAGACGACGGCATTATAGGCTGGGTGGCCGTTATCGGATCGATGACGCGTCTGACCTTCACAATCCGATTGGCCGGGAAGCAGCTGATTTCGGCAAAGCTGCGCAAAACATTCCCTAGATGTGTGCCTAGGATGCGAGGTGGGGGTTGCTCAGAATGGGACGTTTGGGCTCGTGTGTTCGAACGGCAGCAATGCGCCCCATCCCGGGCATTCGCGACACCGTGAACATCGATCACATCAAAAAGGGCTACTACTCGATCAAGTCGCTGAACCCGAACGGTATCGTGCCGAAAGGACCGGATCTCAGCGAT
>JAEYRU010000227.1 GCA_023435335.1 Pseudomonadota bacterium | reverse complement strand
GCCGAGGTGCCGGCGCTCATACGGGGCGGCGAGATCACCAGCATCTGCGAAACGGGCATTGGAGATGATGAGGGCCGTCACCGGCTGACTTTCTTCTTCCGCAACGCCCGACTTTCGCTGGTCGTCGACACGTCAGGAAGGCTGCTCGAACGGGGGACGATCAATTTCGGCGACAGGACCCTGCCGCCCGAGCTTCGCCGGCCCCTCCGATAGCGGCGCGCTTGCGCGCATCCCCGGCTCTGCCGACAGCACTGGCGCTGCGAGCAGTGGTGGGGCTGAAGTCGCGGTGCCGGAAATGGGGACCGCGACCCGGCGACGCCTCGACCGCGCCGCCTACCGGCACTGACGCCTGGGCCCGCCATTGTAGGGCTGGTAGCTGTTGTCCTCGGGACGGTACGAGCGGTATCGGCTGAAGCAGGAGCGGATATGTTCCGCGGTGAGATACTCTTCGGAATCCTCCTGGAGTTCCCCCACAACCACGAATTCCATCTCCGGCCGGTCCTCAGGCAGGAAGCGGCCCATCTCAGGGCTTCCGCCCTGAGAATAAGGCGATACGCACTCCCGCTGCTGGCCGCTGTACGAGGTGTAGCTGTTGTCGTTCGGCCGGTAGGAGCGGTAGCGATTGGCGCACCACTCCAGGTGCGCCGCATCCAGTACCGCGGAGTCGTCCGTCGCCCGCGCCTCTCCCGGCTGCACGGAAGCCGTGGTCATGGTGTCGACCATTGGCTCGGAAGCCGGGGCGGCCAAGGTTTCGTCGGTGGCGGCGGGCTGCGTCTGCTCGGCGCCGCTCGGTTGCGACAGCCGCGCCGGCAGCCGCTCGAAGCGCTCATTGCTGGCGACCACGACCGCCTCGTTCGTCCACAGGTCTGCCGAGTCCCGCCCCGGCCCCTGTTCATGGACGGGTTCGACGGCCAGCAGCTGCACCGCGAAGAGGGCGCCGCCGGCGAAGACGGCGAGTGTTAGGACGAAACCGCTCAGTATCAGTAGAAAATTTCTCACGCTGCTCTCTCCCTGGCGCTCAAGGCCATAATGCGAGTGAATGCGTGCAGTTCCAGAATTCGAGCATTGAATGTCGACCGGCGGAACGAGCCGCCGCCTAGCCGCCGCCCCGTACCCGCGCGTCTTGGCGCATCGGCGGCTAGGGCTTGCGGACACTTTCATCATACGTATGATCAATCGATGTTCATTCGCACGCGCCATCAGGAAACGGTGGATCGGATCGCCGGCTGGATTGTGGGAGGGCGGTTCGCCGGCCAGCCCGCCTTGCCGACCGAGGAGGAACTCGGTGGGGAACTGGGCGTCAGCCGCACGGTTGTGCGCGAAGCGATGCGCACGCTGGTCGCAAAGGGGATGGTCGAGGTTCGCAGGCGCCACGGCACCAGGATCAGGCCGGTCGACAGCTGGAGCCTGTTCGATCCCCAGGTCGTCGCCTGGCGCCTGACCGGGGAACTCACGCGCGGCTTCGTCGACGATTTGATCGACTTTCGCCTCGGCATCGAGCCGCATGCGGCCGAACTCGCCGCCCGCAACCCCCGATTCGACGCCGCCGCGCTCGAGGATGCCTATGAGCGGATGGCGGAGGCCGTAGACGGCAGGGGAGACTACCACGCCGCCGACCTCGACTTCCACGGGACCATCATCGTCGGGTCGAGCAACCAGTTCCTGCGCCAACTAGTGCCGCTGATCGCGAATACGCTGAGCGTTTCGTTCAAGCTGTCGGTCATCAGCATGGAAACCGCGCGGGCTGCCCTACCTATGCACAGGGACGTCGCCGACGCGATCATCGGCCGCGAGCCCGAGCGGGCGCGCAAGGCGTTGGCGAAACTCATCGAAGCCGCACGCGAGGACATCCTCGGCGTGCTGCCGGACAGGCTCTGGGAGGAGCATAATGACGAGAGGGATCGACTACCTGTTCAAGGGCCTTGAAGCCCTCCTGGTGGTCCTGCTTGCCGGGATGGCCGTCATGGTCTTCGGCAATGTCGTGCTGCGTTACGGCTTCAACTCCGGCATCCTCGTTTCCGAGGAGATGGCGCGGTACTTCTTTGTCTGGCTGACCTTCATCGGGGCCGTCGTCACGTTCCGCGAGAACGCGCATCTGGGGGTCGAAACGCTGGTGCAGCGCTTCGGGCCGGGCGGCAGGCTGCTGTGCATGGTGCTGAGCGACCTGATCATCCTGCTTTGCATGGCCGCATTCTTCTGGGGGACCTGGAAGCAGTATCCGATCAACGCCTCGATGACCGCTCCCGTGATCGGCATCCGCATGAACTGGATCTACGGCATCGGCTTCTTCACCAGCGCCGGCATCGGCCTGATGGTGTCGATCCGGCTGGTCCGCGCGCTGCTCGGTCGGGTCACGGAAGAGGAGATCGCCGCCTTCGCGGGCGAAAGGGCCGAGGCGGCCGCCATTCGGGAACGCGCCGAATGACCATCGTCGTCTTCCTGGCCTCCCTGCTGGGCTCCATGGCGATCGGCGTGCCGGTGGCCTTTGCGCTGATCTTCTGCGGCATCGCCTTGATGACCTATGGCGGCATCTTCGACACGCAGATCGTCTCGCAGCGCATGATCTCGGGGGCGGACACCTTTACCCTGCTGGCGATCCCCTTCTTCCTGCTGGCGGGCGAGATCATGAATGCCGGCGGGCTGTCGCGCCGCATCGTCGAGTTCGCCATCGCCTGCGTGGGTCACATCAGGGGGGGCCTCGGCATCGTGGCCATCGTCGCCGCCGTCATCATGGCTTCGATCTCCGGCTCCGCGGCGGCCGATACGGCAGCGCTGGCCGCGATCCTGATCCCGATGATGCGCGACGCCGGCTACAACGTTCCGCGCGCCTCGGGACTGATGGCGGCCGGCGGCATCATCGCGCCGGTGATCCCGCCTTCCATCGCCTACATCATCTTCGGCGTGGCGGCCAACGTGTCCATCACGCAGCTCTTCATCGGCGGCATCGTGCCGGGCCTGATGATGGCGCTGGCGCTGGTCGTCACCTGGCTCTTCATGGCCAAGAAGGAGAACGTGGCGGTGCTGCCCCGCCAGCCGGCTTCGGTGAAGCTGCGGGCAACCGGACGCGCCGGCTGGGCCCTGTTCATGCCCGTGATCGTTCTCGGCGGTATCCGGTTCGGGGTTTTCACGCCCACTGAAGCGGCTGTCGTGGCGGCGGTCTACGCGCTCTTCGTCGGCATGGTGATCTACCGCGAACTGAAGATACGCGACCTCTATCGCGTCTTTCTGACCGCCGCCAAGACCACCGCTGTGGTGATGTTCCTCGTGGCGGCTGCGCTCGTTTCGGCGTGGCTCATCACGTCGGCGAACATCCCGGCCGAGATCGGCGATATCATCCAGCCGCTGATCGACCGGCCGACGCTGCTGCTGGCCGTCATCATGCTGCTCGTGCTGGTCGTCGGCACCGCGCTCGACCTGGCGCCCACCATCCTGATCCTGACGCCGGTGCTGATGCCGATCATCCGGGAGGCTGGCATCAACCCGACCTATTTCGGCGTCCTGTTCGTCATGAACTGCTGCATCGGCCTGCTCACGCCGCCGGTCGGCGTCGTGCTCAATGTCGTCAGCGGCGTGGCAAAGGTGCCGCTCGGGCAGGTCATAACGGGGGTCTGGCCGTTTCTGCTGGCCCAGGTCGCCGTGCTGTTCCTGCTTGTCCTGTTTCCAGAGCTCGTCCTCGTGCCGCTCAGCTGGCTGCGCTAGCCGACATGCGTCGCGGGTTTCTCGAGAAGTAAGAACTCCAGCCACCTCAACAAGGGAGGAATGAAATGAAATCGATGCATCTCCGGGCCCTGGCCCTCGCGCTTGGCGCATCAGTGTTCGCGGGGTCGGCGATGGCCGAGTTCCAGGACCGCACCATCCGCGTATCCAACGGCGTCGCCGAAACCCATCCGGTGGGCAATGGCGTGAAGGCCATGAGCGAATGCCTGACCGAGAAGTCAGGCGGCAAGATGAAGCTGAACGCATTCTGGAGCGGCGCGCTCGGCGGCGACCTCGACGCCACCCAGGCGCTCCGTTCCGGCACGCAGGAAATGGTGGTCACGTCGAGTTCCCCGCTCGTCGGCATCCTGCCTGCGCTCGGCGTGTTCGACCTGCCCTTCCTTTTCGCCGACGAGAAGGAAGCGGACACGATCCTCGACGGTGACTTCGGCCAGTATGTCTCCGACATGATGCCGGGCGTCGGACTGATCAACCTCGCCTATTGGGAGAACGGATTCCGCAATCTCACCAATTCGCAGCGTCCGGTCGAGGACGTCGACGACATCAAGGGCCTCAAGGTCCGGGTGATGCAGAACAACATCTTCCTGGACTCCTTCGTCAACCTTGGAGCCAACGCGGTTCCGATGGCCTTCGGCGAGGTGTTTACTGCGCTCGAGACCGGCGCGATCGACGGGCAGGAAAACCCGGTGGTGACCATCGACACGTCGAAATTCTCCGAGGTGCAGAAGCACCTGACGATGTCGCGTCATGCCTACACGCCGTTCATGGTGCTGTATTCGAAGCCGCTCTGGGACCACCTCTCGGCGGACGAGCAGGCGGCCTTGCAGGAGTGCGCGATCGTCGGACGTGACGTGCAGCGACAGGCCAGCCGCGAACTCGGCGCGAAATCGCTGGAGAACGTCAAGGCGGCGGGCATGGAGGTGGTCGAACTGACGCCCGAAGCCCAGGAGGCGATGCGTGAGGCGGTGAAGCCCGTCTACGAGAAGCACGCCGCGACGATCGGACAGGAGGTCGTCGACAAGATGATGGCTGAGCTGCAGAAGATGCGCGGACAGTAAGACCGCAATTCAAAGGGGCGGCGGAAGCCGCCCCTTTTTTCTTCCCAACCTGACTCTGAAGACCCGCCGTGAAGATCAAGTCGCTGGAAACGATCCGCCTCCCTGAATTCGCCAACCTGATCTGGGTCCGGCTGCACACGGACGAAGGGCTGGTGGGTCTCGGCGAGACGTTCATGGGAGCGGCGGCGGTGGAGGCCTACCTCCACGAAACCGTCGCGCCGAAGATCATTGGCCGCGACCCGATGCAGATCGAGGCGATCAACCGCGACCTGCTGGGCTATCTCGGCTGGCGCGGCGCCGGCGTGGAGACGCGCGGCAATTCGGCCGTCGACATCGCGCTGTGGGACCTCTTCGGCAAGGCGCTCGGCGTGCCCGTCTCGGTCGCACTAGGGGGGCGCAGCCGCGACACGGTCCGCACCTACAACACCTGCGCGGGCTATCGATACGTCCGCGACGCCCGCGCGCAGGCGGTGGCGAACTGGGGCGTAGGCGAGATTTCCGGCCCGTACGAGGACCTCGACGGCTTTCTCAATTCGGCCGACGATCTGGCGCACTCCCTGCTCGAGCAGGGCATAGCGGGCATGAAGATATGGCCGTTCGACATCGCCGCGGAACGGACCGGCGGCCTCGACATTTCGGCGGACGAGCTACGTCTTGCGCTGAAGCCGTTCGAAAAGATCCGGAAAGCGGTCGGCGACCGCATGGACATCATGGTCGAATTCCACTCGCTGTGGAAACTGCCGGCGGCGCAGCGCATCGCACGCGCGCTGGCCGAATTCGATACCTACTGGCATGAGGATCCGGTGCGCATGGATTCGCTGGAGACGCTGAAATCCTATGCGCCTCATTCGAAGGCGATGATTTGCGCGTCCGAGACGCTGGCCTATCCGCACGCATTCCGCGACTATCTCGCCACCGGCGTGGCCGGTGTGGCGATGCTGGACCTGTCATGGTGCGGCGGGCTTTCCGAGGCGCGAAAGATCGCGGGCATGGCCGAGGCCTACCAGATCCCGGTTGCGCCGCACGACTGCACCGGACCGGTGGTCTTCATGGCCTCGTGCCATTTCTCGATGCACGCGCGCAACACTCTCGTCCAGGAGTCGGTACGGGCCTTCTACACCGGCTGGTACAAGGAACTGGTGACAGAGCTGCCGATCGTCGCCGAGGGTCATATAAGCGTGGGCGACGCCCCGGGCCTAGGCACCGAATTGCTGCCGGACGTGGAGAAGCGCGCGGACGCGACAGTGCGGGTGAGCACCGGATCCTGAGCATCCGGCTGCGCAGAAGTGCGGGCCGCAGGATATCGGGCCGGTCCGAGCCGCCTGCGATCACTCCGCCGGTCGATCGCCCCGGCCGCCGGCTATGATGTCATCGGTATTGCCGAGAAGCTTCCGAACGGCCGCGCGCGCCTTGTCGGGCCGCCCCAAACGGATCTGCCGAGCTATGTCCTCGTGCAGCCGCTGGGCGTAGTCCAGGTCGTTGGTATCGCGCGTGATATAGACGAAGAGATAGTTGAGACCCGACTCGATCAACACGCCGAGCGGAACGAGCAGTTCGTTGCCGGCCGCGCTAAGTATCGCCATGTGGAAGCGGGTATCGGCCTCGGTGCGGGTGCGCAGCGTTGTCGCCGCGCCCATGTCCGTGCACGCCCTCTCGATCTCCGCCGCCTGCTGGTCGGTTCGTCGCGCGGCGGCGAGCGCGGCGGCTTCCGGCTCCACGATGTAGCGGAATTCCTGCACCGTCTTGAGGAACTTCTCGCGATCCGGCGACGCCGCGTACCAGGCCAGCACGTCGCGATCCAACAGGTTCCAGCGCTCCCGCGGCTCGACGCGGCTCCCTACCTTCGGCCGCGAGTTGAGAAGGCTCTTCGCCATCAGCATCTTGATGGCCTCGCGCACGGCCGAGCGGCTGACATTGAAGGTCTCCGCCCATTTCGCCTCGTTCGGCAGGATCGCGCCGGGCGGATAGTCCCCACGCACGATCCTGAGGCCGATCTCGTTGGCGACGGCGGAGTGCACGCTCGATCCCATCAGCCTCGATGGCGGCGGGAAGTCGTGCAGGTCGTCGGACACGACGGTTGCCCGCGCGTCCGTCGGCTGCGTCGCGAGCAGCTCGGCTTGCCTGTCGGTCTGCTCGCGTCTGTTCACTGCGACTCCTCGCGCAAGGCGCGAACACGGTCGAACGCGACCGCGAGGATGATGAAGCTGCCCACGAAGGCCCCCTGCCAGAACGTACTGATCCCGAGTAGGATCAGACTGTTGCGTATCACTTCAATGAGGGCCGCGCCAACCACCGATCCGAAGATCGTGCCTGCTCCTCCCATCAGGTTGGCGCCGCCGATGACCGAGGCAGCGATCACGCTGAGTTCCATCGATTGCCCCAGGTTGGTGGTCACGCCGCCCAGCCAGCCGGCTTCGAGCACACCGGCAACGCCCGCGAAAAACGCCGAGCAGACATAGACGCTCACCTTGAGGCCGCGCACATTGATGCCGGTCAATACGGCGGCTCTCTCGTTGCTGCCTATCGCGAACACATGCGTGCCCCACCGGGTCCAGCGCAGGACGAAGCCCGTGATGAAGGCGAGCAGAACCAGCGCTATGACCGGGTTGGCGATACCCCAGGTCGACCCGCCGCCAAGCCAGAAGAGCAGCTTCTCGTCGGGCCCGAACTGGAAGATCATCTTGTTGTTGGAAAGCACCATCGCGGCGCTGCGGGCAAGCGACAGCATGCCGAGCGTAACGACGAAGGGCGGAATGCGCAGGTAGGCGATGAGCATCCCGTTGATCAGGCCGACGATGAGGGCCGCGCCTATCGCCGCCAGGGCCGACAGCCATAGCGGATTGCCGGCATTCATCAGGATGGCCAGCAC
Source organism: Pseudomonadota bacterium (assembly GCA_023435335.1). Lineage (GTDB taxonomy): Bacteria > Pseudomonadota > Alphaproteobacteria > Rhizobiales > Rhizobiaceae > RCIO01. The sequence goes on along the minus strand of JAEYRU010000227.1, from coordinate 463 downwards.
CATGGCCGAGAGGCACAGGGTGGAGCCGACCGACAGGTCGATGCCGCCGGAGATGATGACCACGGTCATCCCGAGCGCCACGATCGCCACGAAGGCGAAGTTGCGGGTGACGTTGAAGAGGTTCTGCGGTGTCGCGAAGGTGTCGGTCGCCAGCGCCAGTGCCACGCACGCGATCACCGCCGCGACGAAGACCCAGAAGGCCTGCTTGCTGACGATATGCGCCAGGCGGGAACGGGTCTGGCGCGCGATCGCCTCGTCGAGGCTCGCGTAATCCTTTGTATCCTGGTCGGTCGTCATGGATTCCTCACGCGGCATGGATCGCACCGGTAATCAGGCCGGTGATTTCTTCGGGACTCGTTTCGCTTGTCGGCTTGTCGGCGACCTTCCGGCCGCGGCGCAGGACGGTGACACGGTCGGCGACCGCAAACACGTCCGGCATGCGGTGGCTGATCAGGATCACCGA
>JAEYRU010000150.1 GCA_023435335.1 Pseudomonadota bacterium | reverse complement strand
CCACGCCGACCGGCCGCATGTACGACGTCGGCGAATTCGCCGGCCACATGGACCTGGCGATGGAGCGCGCGGACTGGAAGGGCTTCGAGAAGCGGCTCGCGGATTCCAAGGCGCGCGGCAGGATCCGTGGCATCGGCATGGCCACCTACATCGAGGCCTGCGCCTTCGCCGGCTCCGAGCCGGCGCATGTCCGGCTGAACGCCGACGGCACCGTCACCATGTTCATCGGCACGCAGACCAACGGCCAGGGCCACGCCACCGCCTATGCCCAGTTCGTCGCCGAGAAGCTCAACATCGACATCGCGAAGGTCGAGGTGCGGCAGGGCGACACCGACGAGCTCGACAAGGGCGGCGGCACCGGCGGATCGCGCTCGATCCCGCTCGGCGGCATCTCGGCCGCGCGTGCTGGGGAGGACCTCGCCGAAAAGATCAGGAAGATCGCCGCCGACGAGATGGAGGCCTCCGCTGCCGATATCGAGCTGGCGGACGGCGTTGCCCGCATAGTAGGGACCGACAGGCGAATGGATTTCGCCGCGATCGCGCAGGCCGCGAAGGATCCCGCCGATCTCAAGGGCTTCGGCGAGTACGTTCAGAACGAGGCGACCTACCCGAACGGCACCCACATCAGCGAGGTGGAGATCGATCCGGAGACAGGGCGCACCGAGATCCTCCGCTACACCATCGTCGATGACTTCGGCGCCACGGTGAACCCGCTCCTGCTCGCCGGCCAGGTGCATGGCGGTGTTGTTCAGGGCATCGGCCAGGCCCTCACCGAGGACACGGTCTATGGCGAGGACGGCCAGCTGATCACCGCGAGCTTCATGGATTACGGCATGCCGCGCGCGGACGACGTGCCCGCTTTCTCCTTCGAGACGCGCAACGTGCCGTCGACCACGAACGCGATGGGTATGAAGGGGGCTGGCGAGGCAGGCACCATCGGGGCGACGCCCTCGGTGATGAACGCCATCACCGATGCGCTCTATCGCGCCTACGGCATCAGTCACATCGACATGCCTGCGACGCCGCAGCGCGTATGGCAGGCGATTCAGGCCGCCTCGTGAGCGCGGCGGCCAGGCGAGGCTGTGCGTCCCTGTCAGCCGGGGACGTATAGGCCGTGGCCGACGCCGGCAGTCCAGCAGCTTTCGGGGCGCGCCCGCTTCTGGCGATCGCGCTGAAGATGATCTCGGTCGCCGTTTTCGTCGCCATGTCCACGACGATCAAGCTGACGGGCGTCATTCCGGCTGGGCAGATCGTCTTCTACCGCTCGCTCTTTGCGGTCGTGCCCATCTTCATCTTCCTGGCGTTCCAGAGGGAACTGTCCACCGCCTTCAACACCGCCCGTCCCTGGGGCCACGTGCTGCGCGGCATCGTCGGCGTGACCTCAATGTATCTCGGGTTCTTCGCCCTGACGCGGCTGCCGCTGCCGGAGGTGATCACGCTGAACTACGCGCAACCGCTGATCGTGGTGGCTTTCAGCGCACTGTTCCTGGGCGAGACCGTGCGCATCTATCGCTGGTCGGCGGTGATTGTCGGCCTGATCGGCGTCGTCATCATCGCGTGGCCGAGGCTGACGCTCTTCGCCGGCGAACGCGCGATGGAAAGCGGGGAGGCCCTCGGTGTGCTGGCCCTGCTGGTTGCGGCCGTGATCTCGGCGGTCGCGATGCTGCTGGTGCGCCAGCTGGTGCTGACCGAGAAATCCGCAACGATCGTGCTGTGGTTCTCGCTCACCAGCGCGGCGGCAGGCCTGGCGTCGATGCCGTTCGGCTGGGCCGTCCTGTCGACGGGGCAGGTTGCCCTGCTCATAACCGCCGGTCTTTGCGGCGGCGTTGGCCAGATCCTGATGACCGAGAGCTATCGCCATGGCGACATGTCGATCATCGCGCCGTTCGAATACACCTCGATGATCCTGGGTATCGCCGTCGGCTATTTCGTGTTCCGCGACATGCCGACCATCCACATGGTGGTCGGCGGCGCCATCGTCGTCGCAGCCGGCATCTTCATCATTTGGCGCGAGCGTCAGCTCGGGCTGGAGCGTGGCAAGGCGCGCCGCCTGGTCCCGCCGCAGGGGTAGTGCGGTCACGCGGCGGCCATCGCCCTCAGCGCTGCCGCCGTTGCCTCGTCCGCCGGAAAGAACGATTCGATCGCCAGCTCCGAGAGCGTCACTTCCAGCGGCGTGCCGAACACCGTCACCGTCGAGATGAAGGACAGCCGCGTGTCGCCGAGTTGCAGGATGAGCGGCACGGCGATGTCTCCGGCGAGCGGGTCTCCGTGCAGGCGCTCGCCCAGACCCGGATAACCTCTCAGTTCCTGCTCCAGAGCCTCGAGCTGCGGGTCAGCATGCGTATCGTTGAGGCGCGCCAGCCGGTGCAGCAGGTGGGTGCGCCACGCGCCTAGGTTCACGATCAGCGGCGCCAGCCCCTTCGGATGCAGGCTGAGCCGCAGCACGTTGACGGGCGGTTTCAGCAGCGCCGGGTCCGCGACGAGATCGAGGAAGCGCTTTGCCGCGCTGTTCGCCAGTTCCAGGTTCCACAGCCGGTCCAC
>JAEYRU010000141.1 GCA_023435335.1 Pseudomonadota bacterium | reverse complement strand
AGTTCAAGGGCTCGGCGAAGGCGCCCCCGCAGTTCACCCGTGGCTACGGTCTCGTCTTCGGGCACTCGGAGCGCAAGGCGATGGCCGTATCGCTCTGCGACCGCGCGCTGCGCGCCGGCGAACTGGGCGAGGACCTCGTCGCACCCGCACAGGACGAGGAATTCGTCATTTCGCACGCCGACAACGTGCAGGCGACGGGCTTCGTCGAGCACCTGAAGCTGCCGCATTACGTCGACTTCCAGGCCGAACTCGACCTCGTGCGCCGGATGCGCGCCGAGCATGTGGACCAGCCGGAGGATGCCGGCGAACGGAAGGAGGCGGCGGCGGAATGATCGAAGGGCTGTCGCACATCACCTTCATCGTGCGCGACCTCGAGCGCATGGCTGCGATCCTGACAGGAGTGCTCGGGGCGGTGGAAGTCTATTCTAGCGGCGATGAACGGTTCTCGCTGTCGCGCGAGAAATTCTTCCTTGCCGGCGGTGTCTGGATCGCGGCGATGGAGGGCGAGCCGCTCCCCGCGCGCAGCTACAACCATGTCGCCTTCAAGATCGACGAAGCTGATTACGCCGCCTGCATCGAGCGTATCGCTGCGCTTGGCCTCGAGATGCACCCGCCGCGACTGCGGGTCGAAGGCGAAGGCCGCTCCATCTACTTCTACGACCACGACAACCATCTGTTCGAGCTGCACACCGGTACGCTCGCCGCGCGGCTCGCACGCTATGCCAAGAGCAAGGAGGCGGCCGAATGAACGCGCCCGTCGAGACCATCGCGACCTACAACTTCGCCTACCTGGACGAGCAGACGAAGCGGATGATCCGCCGCGCCATCCTCAAAGGCATCGCCATCCCTGGATATCAGGTGCCTTTCGCCTCCAGAGAGATGCCCATGCCCTACGGCTGGGGGACCGGCGGCGTACAGGTGACGGCCGCGATCATCGGGCCGGACGACGTGCTCAAGGTGATCGACCAGGGCGCCGACGACACCACCAACGCGGTCTCGATCCGCGCCTTCTTCCGCAAGGTCGCAAACGTGGCTGTGACAACTCATACGGCTGAGGCGTCGATCATCCAGACGCGCCACCGCATTCCCGAGCACCCGCTCCAGGAGGGCCAGGTATTGGTCTATCAGGTGCCGATCCCCGAGCCGCTGCGCTTCCTCGAGCCGCGCGAGACCGAGACACGCAAGATGCATGCGCTCGAGGAATACGGGTTGATGCATGTGAAGCTCTACGAGGACATTGCCCGCCACGGCCGCATCGCAACCACCTATGCCTATCCGGTCAAGGTCGAGGGCCGCTACGTGATGGACCCGTCTCCGACGCCGAAATTCGACAATCCGAAGATGCACATGTCACCGGCGCTGCAGCTTTTCGGAGCCGGCCGCGAGAAGCGTATCTACGCCCTGCCGCCCTATACCGACGTGGTTAGTCTCGACTTCGAGGACCACCCCTTCGAGGTCCAGACGTTCGACAAGCCCTGCGCGCTCTGCGGCGCCGAGGGCGTCTATCTCGACGAGGTGATCCTCGACGACCGCGGCGGACGCATGTTCGTCTGCTCCGACACGGATCATTGCGAGACGAGGCGGGCCGACGGGCATGTCGGCCACTTGGAAACGAGGGACGGAGAAGCCAGATGATCAACCAACTCCGAATCTACGAGATATTTCCCGACACCGCGCAGGCCTTCCATGACCGCTTTCGCGATCATGCCGCGCGGATAATGGCGCACCATGGGTTTCGCATCGTCGCCATGTGGGAACAGCGGACGCCGGAGAAACTTGCCTTTGTTTATCTGCTCTCATGGGCGGATGAGGCCGAGATGAAACGATGCTGGGACGCCTTCATGGCCGATGAGGAATGGGCAGAGACCAAGCGCGTAACGGCTGCGGAACATGGGCGGATGGTAGGCGGTATCCAGGAAATGGCCTTGCACCCCACCGCCTATTCGCACGCGATAGAAGCGCGCCGATGAGCGACGATCTCCCGCTGCTGCGCGTTTCCGCGCTGTCGAAATCCTACGGATCGCGGGTCGGCTGCCTGGACGTCTCGTTCGATCTGTGGCCGGGCGAGGTGCTGGCGATCGTTGGGGAATCCGGGTCGGGCAAGACGACCCTGCTGAACTGCGTCTCGACCCGCCTTTTGCCCACCTCGGGCACGGTCTCCTACCGCATGCGCGACGGCGGCTGGCGCGACCTCTACCGCATGAGCGAGGCCGAGCGCCGCTTCCTCATGCGCACCGACTGGGGGTTCGTGCATCAGAACCCGGCCGACGGGCTCAGGATGACCGTGTCGGCGGGCGCCAATGTCGGCGAGCGGCTGATGGCAATCGGCGACCGCCACTACGGGAAGATCCGCGCCTCTGCGATTGACTGGCTGGGCCGCGTCGAGATCGCCGAGGATCGCGTGGATGACGAACCTCGCGCCTTCTCCGGCGGCATGCGCCAGCGCCTGCAGATCGCCCGCAATCTGGTCACGGGGCCGCGGCTGGTCTTCATGGACGAGCCCACCGGCGGCCTCGACGTCTCGGTGCAGGCGCGCCTGCTCGATCTCCTGCGCGGGCTGGTCAGCGATCTCGGGCTGGCCGCCATCGTTGTCACGCACGACCTGGCCGTGGCGCGCCTGCTGTCGCACCGCATGATGGTGATGAAGGACGGCCGGGTTATCGAGACCGGGCTCACCGACCGCGTGCTCGACGATCCCCGCGCGCCGTACACCCAGCTTCTCGTGTCTTCCATCCTGCAGGTTTGATAATGGCCACTCCCCTCGTCGTTTCCGAAGTGTCGAAGAGCTTCACCATGCACCTGCGCGACGGCGTGACGCTGGCTGTGGTCGAAGGCGCGAGCTTTGCGTTGAAGGCAGGCGAATGCGCCGTGCTCGGCGGCCCCTCGGGCGCCGGCAAGAGTTCCATCCTAAAGATGCTCTACGGCAACTACGCCGTCGATTCCGGCCAGATCATCGTCGAGCACGCCGGCACGCTGGTGGACCTGGCCGTTGCCAGCCCGCGCGCCGTACTCGCCGTGCGGCGCGACACGATCGGTTATGTCAGCCAGTTCCTGCGGACAGTGCCGCGCGTTGTGGCACTCGAGATAGTCGCCGAGCCGCTGGTCGCCCGAGGCGTTGCGGCGGGCGCCGCCCGCGAGCGGGCCGCGGAAATGCTGGCCCGCCTCAACCTGCCCGAGCGCCTGTGGCAACTCCCGCCGGCGACCTTTTCGGGCGGCGAGCAGCAGCGCGTCAACAT
>JAEYRU010000127.1 GCA_023435335.1 Pseudomonadota bacterium | reverse complement strand
GGTGAGGTCCGAGTTCGAGCGCATGCAGGGGGCGGGCGAGACGCTTGCCGGCCACGCGATCAGCGGGCTGGTGACGGTGAACGGCGTACGCGTGGTCACCGACGATGGCACCTGGGGGCTGGTGCGGGCATCTTCCAACAAGCCGGAACTCGTCGTGGTTGTGGAAAGCCCCGTCTCATCCGAGCGGCGGCGCGCGATGTTCGAGGCGGTCGATGCGGTGCTGCGCCGCAATCCCGAGGTTGGGCCGTACAACCAGACTTTCTGAAGGCTTAGTACGGGCTGTCGACCTTGCCCGTCTCGACGTAGACCGATTTCACCTGCGAATAGTGCGAGAGCGCTTCCAGAGCGTTCTCGCGGCCGATGCCGGACTGCTTGAAGCCGCCGAAGGGCAACTCCACCGGCGTCAGGTTGTAGGCGTTTATCCAGCAGGTGCCCGCCTTGATATCGGCGATCACGCGGTGGGCGCGGGCGAGGTCGCCCGTGAACACGCCCGCCGCTAGCCCGAACTCGGTGTCGTTGGCGCGCTCCACCACCTCGTCCTCGGTGTCGAACGAAAGCACGCTCATGACCGGCCCGAATATCTCCTCGCGCGCGATGCGCATCTCGTCGCGGACCCGGGTGAACACGGTGGGCTCCACGAAGAACCCGCCCTCCAGCCCCTGCAGCCGCGGCACCCCGCCGCCGCAGAAAAGCGTTGCGCCCTCCGCCTTGCCGATCTCGATATAGTCCAGCACCTTCTTGTGCTGCGCCTGGCTGATCAGCGGGCCCATCTGCGTGTCGGGGTCGAGCGGGTCGCCGAGCCTGATGGCCTTGGTGCGCTCGACAAGCCGTTCGAGGAAACGGTCATGGATGTCGCGCTGGACGAAGACGCGCGTGCCGTTGGAGCAGACCTGGCCGGCGGAGTAGAAATTGCCCAGCATCGCGCCGCCTACAGCGTTCTCGATGTCGGCATCGTCGAATACGATGAGCGGCGACTTCCCGCCGAGTTCCATCGTCGCGTGCTTCATCTGGCCGCCGGCGAGACCCATCACCTTGCGCCCGGTGGGCACCGAGCCCGTCAGCGAGACCTTCGCCACGGCCGGATGCGCGACAAGCGCGCCGCCCACGTCGCCGAACCCCTGCACCACGTTGAACAGCCCGTCCGGCAGCCCTGCCTCGGAGAATATCTCCGCAAGGGCCAGCGTAGACAGCGGCGTGTTCTCCGACGGCTTGAACACCATGGCGTTGCCCATGGCGAGCGCCGGCGCAGCCTTCCAGCCGGCGACCTGGATGGGGTAGTTCCACGCGCCGATCGCGGCGCAGACGCCCAGCGCCTCGCGCCGCGTGTAGCCGAACGGTCCGCCGAGATCGATGTAGTCGCCGTGGTAGCTGGCGACCGCGCCGCCCAGGAACTCCAGCGCGTCCGCCGCCGAAGGCGCATCGGCGACCAGGGTCTCCTGGATCGGCTTGCCGGTGTCGAGCGTCTCCAGCCGCGCCAGTTCCGTGTTGCGCGCGCGCAGGATATCGGCAGCGCGCCGCAGCACTCGCCCGCGCTCCACCGGCTTCAGCCGCGCCCAGGCCGGCTGAGCCTCTCGCGCGGCCTCCACCGCCAGTTCCACGATGTTCGGCGTGGCGGAATGCACGCGCGCGATCACCTCGCCGGTCGCCGGATGGATCGACTCGATCGCGGCGCCCTGTTCGTCCTCGACATGGCGGCCGTTGATGTAGTGGGAGGCCTTCGGCTGGGCTTTCATGGGGCAGTCCTCGTTTGGTCGGGGCTATCCTGCCTCACCGGTCGCTTTCTCGCCAGCGCGGGCTGACCCAGGGTTCCAGGTTGGAGCGCGGCAGGGGCGCGCGGCCAAGGATATGGTCGGCCGCCTTCTCGCCCAGCATGATCGTCGGGGCGTTGAGATTGCCGTTGGTGATGTGCGGGAAGACCGACGAGTCGGCGACCCGCAGCCCGTGCACGCCGATCACGCGGCATTCGGGATCGACGACGCTCATGGCGTCGTCGGCGCGGCCCATGCGGCAGGTGCCGCAGGGATGGTAGGCGCTCTCCACATGCTCGCGCACGAAGTTGTCCAGTTCCTCGTCGCTCTTCACATGCTCTCCCGGCGAGATCTCCGCGCCGCGATAGGGATCGAACGCCGCCTGCCCGAAGATCTCGCGGGTGAGCCGGATGCAGTGGCGGAAATCCGCCCAGTCGTCCGGATGCGACATGTAGTTGAAGCGAATAACCGGCTTGGCCTGCGGGTCGGGCGAGCGCAGGCCGACGCTGCCCCGGGACTTGGAACGCATCGGTCCGACATGCGCCTGGAAGCCGTGCGTCCTTGCCGCGGCCTTGCCGTCGTAGCGGATGGCTCCGGGCAGAAAATGATACTGAATGTCGGGGTAGTCGACGCCGGGCTTCGAACGGACGAAGGCCGCTGCCTCGAAGTGGTTGGTGGCGCCAAGGCCGCTACCCAGGAACAGCCACTGCGCCCCGATCATGGCCCGCGAGAGATAGCCGAGCCTCGAATTGAGCGTGATTGGCTTGGTGGATTCCTGCTGGATGTACAGTTCCAGATGGTCCTGCAGGTTCTGTCCCACGCC
>JAEYRU010000015.1 GCA_023435335.1 Pseudomonadota bacterium | reverse complement strand
CGCTGCCAGATGCCGACCGGCCCCCGTTTCCTTTCAAAAGGAGCTGTCTCGGGGGAAGTCCTCAAACGAAAAACGCCGCCTCAAGGGCGGCGTTTTTCGTTTCTTGCTGCCGTTGCCGGCGGATGTCTACTTGATCTTAGCTTCCTTGAACTCGACGTGCTTGCGCGCAACCGGGTCGTATTTGCGCTTGGTCATCTTGTCGGTCATCGTGCGGCTGTTCTTGCTCGTCACGTAGAAAAAGCCGGTGTCGGCTGTCGACAGGAGCTTGATCTTGATGGTCGTTGCCTTGGCCATTTTAAGTGTCCGTCATGTTGTGGAGTGGATACCGCTTCGACGGGATACCGGCCCGGCCGCGGGAAACTCGGCGCGACACATAAAGATCAGTGCCGGAAAGTCAAGTCCGGCGCGGGCCGGAGACCAGGCGCGAAGCCACCAGAAGCACGTAAAGGGCGAAGAACATCGCCAACGACCAGGCGAAGCCGTGCGGACCGAGCAGATCCATGCCTATGCCGATCGCCTGTGGGCCGACGAGCATGCCGACCCCATAACAGAGCACGAAAGCGGCGTTGGCCGAGGCGAGATCGTGGCCTGAAAGCTGGGTGCCGAGATGCGCGAGCCCGACCGTGTAGAGGCCGGCGACCACACCGCCCCAGACGAAGAAGAGCAGGGCGGTGAGATGCCAGTCGTCATGGACGAAAGGCAGCGCCAGCATGCCGGCCAGCCCGACAGCCGCGCAGATCAGGAGCAGCAGGCGGCGGTCGCGCATGCGGTCGCTGACCATGCCGATGGGTATCTGCAGGAGCACGTTGCCGAGCCCGATCGCCGTGAGCAGCAAAGCGGCGTCGGCCTCGGAATAGCCGATGCGCGTTCCGTAGACGGGGAACAGCGCGAAGCCGCCGGTTTCCACTGCACCGAAGACGAGTACCGCGGCGGTCGCCGTCGGCACGAGAAAGATGTAACGGGTGAGACCGGGGCTGCGCTTGTCGCCGCTCGGGCGGATGTCGGGGCTCTCCCGCCAGGCGGCCAAGACGGGGATGGACGCCGCCATGACGAGGCCGAACGCCACTCCGAACGGGGCGAAACCGGCGCTGCCGATCTGGGCGAACAGCCACGGTCCGAAGGCGAAGCCGAGGGAGAGGCACGTGGCATAGATGCCGAGGACCAGGCCACGCCGGCGCGCCGGCGCGGAGCCGGTGATCCAGAACTCGGACAGGATGAAGAGCACGGTGAGGGCCGTGTGCAGCACCACGCGCAACGGGAACCAAAGCCAGAAATCGTCGGCGGCGTAGAAACCGAGGAACGCAAAGCCGCCGGCGCTGATCATCAGGAGCATCGCCGGGACCACGCCGAGCCGGGCTGCGATCGGGACGGCTATCGGCGCGGCGGCGATCGAGGCGATGCCGGCGACGGCCGTGTTGAGCCCGATCATGGTTGCGGAATAGCCGCGTGTCTCCAGGATAACGCTGAGCAGCGGCACGCCGAGGCCGATGGCGACGCCGACGACGCTGATCGAGGCGATGGCGGCCGCGATCGAGCGCCAGCGAACCGTTTCGGGCGCGGCATGCCCGAGGGATGTCTCGCTCGGTTGCATCGGCAGTGCCCTGCTTAGAGGTAGTCGAACAGGAAGCGGTTGTTGCGCATGCGGAAGTAGCCGACGGGGCGGCCGGGCATCAGGTCCGGATCCTCGGCCAGACGCCTCTCAAGCATGTTCAGCACCGATTTCGTGATGACCGGGATGTCGGCTTGCTTTGCCTCCGCGATCGGAAGCCAGACCAGTTCTTCCAGCTCGTGGGTCGGGCCGCCCTCGGGCAGTTCAACCGCCACGTCGTCGCGCCACGCGGCAAGGAAACGGGTGTCGAAACGGCGTACGCGCCCGGGCGGGGTGATAGCGCGCGCGATGTAGCGCAGGCGCTCCAGCGAAGGCCGGACGCCATGTTCAGCGAAACCCTGCCAATCGGGTCGGTTGGTGGCGAATTCGCCCTTGCGACCGATCAGGAAACCGGCTTCCTCGTAGGTCTCGCGCACGGCCGACAGCGCGATGGCGCGGGCGCGGGCCGCGGAAGCGCGGCTGCCGGAGCCGATCAGCTTCGCTTCCTCGCGCGGATCGAGCCCTTCCGCGACAGGTATGCGGCTGTCGGATGGGTCGGTGCGGCCGCCCGGGAAGACGAACTTGCCGGGCATGAAGGCATGCCCGCGATGGCGGCGGCCGATCAGCACCCGCACCGCTCCCGCGGCGCGGTCGAGCAGGATGAGGGTAGCGGCGTCGCGCGGCCGCTTCGGTCCGGGACCGAGGGCGAAATCCTTGTTCTCCACCCGGTCAACCTCGGCGCGGGTCAGACCCGCCATAGTCTCCGGGTGGTCGTTCATCGGTGCTGCTACTGCTTGGGATGAGTCTCTACGTGGTCAACTTCGCCGCCGAAGCCGTGCATGTAAAGCGCCCATTGCAGCCCGACGATCGCTCCCTTGACCGGCTGCAGCAACCCCACGGCGGCAATGACCGTCAACGGCGCCCAGATCGCGAGGTGCTGCCAGGTCGAGAGGCTGAACATCATCTCGGCGGCCATGAACGCGCCCACGACAACATGCCCGACGATGAAGACCACCAGATAGGCCGGAAGGTCGTCGGCGCGGTGATGGATCATCTCCTCGCCGCATATCTCGCAGGCGTCGGCGGTCTTGAGGAAGGAACGGAAGAGGCGGCCTTCTCCGCAATGGGGGCAACGACCGCGAAATCCGCGCCACATCGCCGGCACCACCTGCCGCTCGGGCCGGCGCGCTGCGCCGAAGACTTCATCCTGCATCATCTTCTCCTGCCGCGCGACTGGGCGCGGGATTTCGTTGAGCGGCCGCGCGCCTGCCCGCGCTTGCCCTTGTGGAAGGAGCGCACGGAAGCCGGCATCGGCTTCGGCTCTGAGAGCATCTCGAAGCGCATGGCGCCGGCCATCGGTGCAATCTCCACGAGTCTGACCTCGACACGGTCGGCTAGGCGATATCCCTTGCCCGTTCGCTGTCCTGCCAGAGCTCGAGCTGTTTCATCGAATATATAGTAGTCGTCGCCGAGCGTTGACACCGATACGAAACCATCGGCGCCGAATTGCGGCAATTGGACAAACAGTCCCGATTTCGTCACGCCCGAGATGCGCGCCTCGAACGTCTCGCCGATCTGTTCGGCAAGATGCTGCGCAACCAGCCGGTCGACGGTGTCGCGTTCGGCAGCCATGGCGCGCCGCTCGGAAGCCGAAATCAGCGCGGAGATTTCCTCCAGACGCTCCTCCTCGCCGCGCGTGAGCCCGTCTTTCCCAAGGCCTAGCGCGCCGATGAGGGCGCGGTGGACGATGAGATCGGCGTAACGGCGTATGGGCGACGTGAAATGTGCGTAACGCCTCAGATTGAGGCCGAAATGGCCGAGGTTCTCCGGCGAATAGACGGCCTGGCTCTGGGTGCGCAGCACGACCTCGTTGACCAGTTCCTGCTCGTCCGTGCCCTGTACCCGCGACAATATGCCGTTGAACTGGGACGGCTTGAGCTGGGCGCCCTGCGCCAGCGAGATGCCGAGGGTCTTCAGGAATTCGCGCAGCGATTCCTGCTTGGCGAGCGAAGGCGCGTCGTGGACGCGATAGACCAGCGCATGCCGCTTCGCCTCCAGCGTCTCGGCGGCGCAGACGTTCGCCTGGATCATGAATTCCTCGATCAGCTTGTGGGCGTCGAGGCGCTCGGGGACCATCACGCGATCCACGGTGCCGTCGGGCTTCAGCAGGATCTTGCGCTCCGGCAGGTCGAGTTCCAGCGGCTGGCGTGCCTGACGCCCCCGTTGGAGCGCGGCGTAGCCGTCCCAAAGCGGCCTGAGGATCGTGTCGAGGATCGGTCCGGTCACTTCGTCCGGTGCGCCGTCGATCGCCGCCTGCGCCTGGGGATAGGCGAGCTTGGCGTGGCTCCGCATCATCACGCGATGGAAGGAATGCCGCAGCTTGCGGCCGTCTGCCGCAAATACCATGCGCAGTCCCAGCGCCGGCCGGTCCTCGCCGCCGCGCAGCGAGCACAGATCGTTGGAGATGCGCTCGGGCAGCATGGGTACAACGCGGTCGGGGAAATAGACCGAATTGCCGCGCTTCAACGCCTCGCGGTCGAGCGCGGACCCCGAGCGGACATAGGCGGCCACGTCGGCGATGGCGACGTAGGCGACGATGCCCCCGGCGTTGTTCTCGTCAGGGTCCGGTTCGGCAAAAACGGCGTCGTCGTGATCCTTGGCGTCGGCCGGGTCGATGGTCACCAGCGGCAGCTCGCGCCAGTCCTCGCGACCGGCGAGCGTGGCGGGTTTCGCGGCCTGCGCCTCGTCCAGCACCTCCTGCGGAAAGATGTGCGGGATCTCGTGGGCGTGGATGGCGATCATGGAAACCGCCTTCTCGCTGGTGAGCGAGCCGACGACATTGATCACCTTACCGCGTGGTAGGCCGTAGCGGGGGCTGCTCACGGGCTCCACTTCGACAAGGTCGCCTGGCTTCGCGCCGCCGCTGAGTTCCGGATCGATGATCAGTTCGGGTTGGGTGCGCTCCACCGGCTCGATGCGGAAGGAGCCGTCGGCAAGCTTGCGGAACACGCCGAGGGCCGCCTCGCGCTGCTTGTCGACACGCTTCATCACGCGGCCGGTATAGGCAGGGCCTTTCTCTTCATCGCTTGGGAAGACGCGCGCCAGCACCCGGTCGCCCACGCCGGGGGCGGGGCCGCCGCGCGGCGGCCGGATGAGGACGGTGGGCAGCGGACCGCCGTCGTCGCGCTGCTCGGCAGGGCGTGCGAGCAGCATGCCGTCGGCGTCGCGCGAGAAGATGTCGAGCACGACCACATGGGGGAGGGCCCCGGGGCGCAGGATGCGCTTGCCGCGCTTCTGCACCAGGCCTTCATCGGCGAGCTCGCGCAGCACGTCCTTCAGCCAGATGCGGTCGCCGCCCTTGAGATTGAAGGCGCGGGCAAGTTCGCGCTTGCCGGATTCGCCCGGGTTCTCCGAAATGTATTTTAGGATCTCGTCGCGGGACGGGCGGAAGCTGGCGTTGCTGTCGGCTGATGCCGAGGAGCCGCCCGTCTTTCCGCCGCTCCCCTTTCGTGCCGCAATCCGCCGCGCCAAGTCGCTATTCCTTGCTTTTAGTCGTTTTGGCCGCTGCCGGTTTCTTTGACGCCTTCTTCTTGGCCGCCGGCTTCTTCGCCGCCGCAGCCTTCTTCGCGGGCGTCTTGCGGCCGCTGGACTTGCCGCTTCCGGCCTTGGCCGCGATCCACTCAAGCGCCTGCTCGACCGTCACGGCCTGGGGGTCGGTGCCCTTCGGAAGCGTGGCGTTAACCTTGCCCCAGTTGACGTAGGGGCCGTAGCGCCCGTCGCGCACGGTGATCTTGCCGCCGTCGGGATGATCGCCCAACTCCTTCAGCGCGGCGGCGGTTCCACTGCGCCCGCCATTGGCGAACCTGCTCTTCTTCTCGGCAATGACGCTGACGGCGCGGTTGATGCCAATCGAGAACACGTCCTCGGCCGTTTCCAGATTTGCGTAGGTGCCGTCGTGCAGCACGAAGGGTCCGTAACGGCCGATGCCGGCCGAGATCATCTTCCCGGTCTCGGGGTGCTTGCCGACGTCGCGCGGTAGCGATAGCAGCGCCAGCGCCTTCTCATGGTCGATCGTGTCAGGAGCCCAGCCCTTGGGCAGGCTGGAGCGCTTGGCCTCCTTGCCTTCACCGCGCTGGACATAAGGCCCGAAACGGCCGTTCTTCAGCACGATCTCTTCCGCCGTATAGGGGTCCTTGCCGAGTACGCGGTCGCCGCTTTCGGACTCGGTCACCTCACCATTGCCGTTGACGGGATCGCCAAGCTGGCGGGTATAGCCGCATTCGGGATAGTTCGAGCAGCCGACGAAGGCCCCGAACTTGCCCAGCTTGAGCGAAAGCTGGCCGGTGCCGCAGCGCGGGCAGACGCGGGGATCGCTTCCATCATCGCGCGCCGGGAAGACCAGCGGCGCCAGTTCCTGATTCAGCGCCTCGAGCACGTCACCGACACGCAGATCCTTGATCTCGTCGACATGGCCCGAGAAATCCTTCCAGAAATCGCGCAGCACTTCCTTCCAGTCGAGCTTGCCGTCGGAGATTTCGTCCAGCTTTTCCTCCAGCGAGGCGGTGAAATCGTATTCGACGTATTTCTCGAAGAAATTCTCCAGGAACGCGGTTACCAGCCGGCCGCGCGAATGCGCGGTCAGCCGGCGCTTGTCGACGATGATGTATTCGCGGTCTTCCAAGGTCTTCAGCGTCGAAGCATAGGTGGAGGGCCGGCCGATGCCGAGTTCCTCCATCCGCTTGATCAGGGTGGCCTCGGTGTAGCGCGGCGGGGGCTCGGTCGAATGCTGCGTCGCGGTGACGCTCTCGCGGGCAAGTTCCTCGCCTTCGCGGATTTCGGGGAGGCGCTTGTCGTCCTCGTCATCGGTGGCGTCGTCTTCCTTCTGGTCCGTATACGCAGCGATGAAGCCGTCGAAACGCACGACGGAACCGACGGCGCGCAGTTCGGCGCGTTGCGTCCCGTTGAGAGCGTCGATCTCGACAGTGGTGCGCTCGATTTCTGCCGGGTTCATCTGGCTGGCGATGGCCCGCTTCCAGATCATCTCGTAGAGGCGGAACTGGTCCGCATCGAGATGTGAGCGCACCGACGCGGGCGTGCGGGAAAAGTCAGTCGGTCGGATCGCCTCGTGGGCCTCCTGCGCGTTCTTCGCCTTGGTAGCGTAGTAGCGCGGCTTCTCCGGCAGGTATCTGGCGCCGAATTCCTTGCCGATCGTGTCGCGCGCCGCTGCGATCGCTTCCGGCGCCATCTGCACGCCGTCGGTTCGCATGTAGGTGATCAGGCCGACGGTCTCGCCGCCCACGTCCACGCCCTCGTAGAGCCGCTGGGCAACCTGCATCGTGCGGTTGGCCGAGAAGCCGATTCGGGAGGAGGCGGCCTGCTGCAGCGTGGAGGTGGTGAAGGGCGGACCCGGATTGCGCTTGGTGGGCTTGGCCTCGACGGTGCGCGCATGGAACGTGGCTCCGTCGAGCATGGCCTTGATGGCGCCGGCCTCATCCGCGGACTTGATGTCCAGCTTCTGCAGGCGCTTGCCGTCGAAAGCGGTCAGCCGCGACTCGAAGCCAGCCGCGCGCGGGGTACGCAACAGCGCCGCGATCTGCCAGTATTCCTCGCGGACGAAGCGCTCGATTTCGGCCTCGCGGTCGCAGACCAGCCGCAACGCGACAGACTGGACGCGGCCGGCCGAACGCGAGCCCGGCAACTTGCGCCACAGCACCGGCGACAGCGTGAATCCGACCAGGTAGTCGAGCGCGCGCCGGGCGAGGTAGGCATCGACCAGATTGGCATCGATGTCGCGCGGATTGGCCATCGCGTCGAGCACGGCCGACTTCGTGATCGCATTGAAGACGACGCGCTTCACCGGCTGGCCCTTGATCGCCTTCTTCTGGCGAAGCACCTCCAGCACGTGCCAGGAAATGGCCTCGCCCTCGCGGTCGGGGTCGGTTGCCAGGATCAGCCCGTCGGCATCCTTCACTGCTTTCGAGATGTCAGTGAGCCTCTTTGACGACACTGCATCGGCCGTCCACGACATGGCGAAGTCTTCATCCGGGCGCACCGAGCCGTCCTTGGCCGGGAGATCGCGGACATGGCCGAACGAGGCAAAAACCTTGTAGTTTCCGCCCAGATACTTGTTGATTGTCTTGGCCTTGGCCGGTGACTCGACGATAACGACGTCCATGTCGGACGATACCCCTCTCGGCGCCGCGTTCAGCGGTTGATTGCCGTTTGCCGCATTTCAGTTGCTTCGTCACATGGCCGCGCTTTGCCATCGGGTCAAGGGCCGACGCTTGCTTACGCTCGTGAGGGCATGCAACTTTCGGTTGCTTGAACTGCAGTAAATACAATTTTAGAGTTTACCGGCGTACTACCCTGAATTGCATATGTACAGGTTTGCTCGCATGTCGAGCCCTGTTCCTTGGGGCAGCGATCGACGGGGGCCGGGATGAAATCGCAGCAGCCAGCCGGGAACATGCACTCGGAAACGCTGGACTATATTCGCTCGATGCTCGGCCAATTGCGCATGATGGCCGAGGCGGAGCGCTGCGACATGCTCGCATATCTGATCGAGATGGCCTTCATCGAAGCGAGAGACATTGGACGTGGCGAACGGCCGGCCCGCGTCGTCGATGACCCCTTACGCAAAGGGGTCCACGAGCGAGACACTACCGCCTGAATGGCGTTCGAGGCGGCCGGCGAGATCGAGTTCGAGCAGGACCATGAATACCTGCGCGGGATGCAGCCCGGTGTGGCGGATGACTTCGTCCACCGACACCGGAGTGGGTCCCAGCGCTTCCAGGATGCGGGCGCGGTCGCTGTCGTCGGGCGGCGGCGCGGCGCCGAAATCCGGCGGTTCCTCAAAACTTTCGGGTGCCGGCGGCGGGAGGCTCGAGAGCGGCGACAGCGCGTCGAGCACATCGCGCGCCTCGGTGACCAGGATCGCTCCCTCTTTCAGGAGCCCGTTGGTACCGGCGGCGCGCGGATCGAGCGGAGAGCCGGGCACGGCGAACACCAGCCGGCCCATCTCGCCAGCCAGCCGCGCGCTGATCAACGATCCCGAGCGCAGCGCTGCCTCCACCACCACAAGGCCGAACGACAGGCCGGCCACGATGCGGTTGCGGCGGGGGAAATCCCGGGCTCGCGGCTCCCAGCCGAACGGCATTTCCGAGATCAGCGCACCGCGCGCGGCGATCTCTTCCATCAGCGGAACGTTCTCGGGCGGGTAGGGCTTGTCGAGCCCGCCGGCCATTGCGGCGATCGTGCCCGTATCTATGCTGCCGGCATGGGCTGCCGCGTCGATGCCGCGGGCAAGCCCGGAGACGACGGCATAACCTTCGCGGCCCATATCATGAGCCAGCTTCTGTGCCATCTTGATGCCGGCGAGGGAGGCGTTGCGGGCGCCCACGATGGAGACGGCCGGCAGATGGAAGACGGCTTCCTGCCCCTTTACCGCGATCAAAGGCGGCGGACTGGGTATCCGGCGCAGCAGGGGAGGGTAGCCGCTTTCGCCAATCGCGGCGAACCGGGCGCCGAAGCGCTGGGCCGTTTCAAGTTCGGCTTCCGCGGCATCCACCGGGTAGGCCTTGATCGCCGCGCTTGCGTTGCCGCGGCGGGCGAGTTCCGGCAGCGCCTCCAGCGCGGCTTCCGCCGAGCCGAACCGGTTGATGAGGTCGCGAAAGGTCTGCGGGCCGACATTGTCGGTGCGGATGAGGCGAAGCCAGGCGAGCCGCTGCCGGTCGGAAAGGCGATGCTGCCCGACCGGAGTTTCGGTCATCCCTTCGCCCCTATCTTCGACTCCCTGCCGGAGAGCAGTCGCGAGATATTGGCGCTATGCTTGACGAAGACCAACAGGGTCATGATGCTTAGCAGCACGGCTCGGTCGCCGGAGCCGAGCAGGAACCAAGCGGCCAGCGGCGCGGCGACGGAGGCAATCAGCGCCGCCAGCGATGAGTAGCGCGTGACGGCTGCTACGGCGAGCCACACAGCCGCGAATACGAGGCCGGCCTGCCAGGCGATGGCGAAGAGCACGCCCAGATAGGTGGCCACGCCCTTGCCGCCCTTGAAGCCCAGCCAGACCGGGAACAGGTGGCCGAGAAAGGCGCCTAGCCCGGCAAGCAGGGCGAGTTCCGCGCCCCAGTAGCGCGCGATCAGCACCGCGGCAGTCCCCTTCAGCGCGTCGAGGAGAAGCGTGGCGGCCGCAAGACCCTTGTTTCCGGTGCGCAGGACGTTGGTCGCGCCGATGTTGCCGGAGCCGATCTTGCGCACATCGCCCAGTCCGGCGGCACGCGTCAGCACCAGCCCGAACGGAATGGACCCCAGCAGGTAGCCAAACAGCAGCGCGGCCGCGAGCGGCAGTACGAATTCCATGATATCCCTCCGCTGCGGCGGCTGGGCGCCGCCGCCGCCCAGTTCGATTATGCCGAAAAAACGGTGCGGCCCGCAACCATGGTCTGCTGCACCTTGCCCTGCAGCCGCGCGCCCTCGAAGCACGTGTTCTTGGAGCGGGAACGGATATCAGCCTCCCGCACGACCCAGGGCGCGTCGAGGTCGACCAGTGCGAGATCGGCGGGCGCGCCGGCGGCAAGCGTTCCGCCCGGCAGGCCGAAAAGCCGCGCGGGGGCAGTGGAAAGAACCTCGACGAGACGCAGCAGCGGGACTTCGCCGTTGTGGTGGAGGCGCAACGCGGCCGAAAGCAGCGTCTCCAGCCCGATCGCGCCGGTGGCGGCATCGGCGAAGGGCAGGCGCTTGGTGTCGACATCCTGCGGGTCGTGGGAGGAGCAGATCACGTCCACGGTGCCGTCGCGCACCGCCTCGATCATGGCGATCCGGTCTTCCTCGGCGCGAAGGGGCGGCGAAAGGCGGAAGAAGGTCCGGTACTCGCCGACGTCGATCTCGTTGAGCGACAGATGATTGATGGAGACGCCCGCCGTCACCTTCACGCCGTCCGCCTTGGCCCGGGCGACCGCGGCCGATGAAAGGGCGGTCGAAATCTTCGCGGCATGGTAGGCCCCGCCGGTGAGCCGTGCCAGTTGCAGGTCGCGCTCCAACGGGATCGTTTCGGCCTCGCGCGGGATACCGGGCAGGCCGAGCCAGCTTGCGTAGAGCCCCTCGTTCATGACTCCACCCGCAGCGAGATCGGCGTCCTGTGTTTCCTGCGCGATGACGGCGCCGAAGTCGCGTGCGTATGTGAGGGAGCGGCGCATCACGAGCGCGCTTGCGATCGTGTGCCGTCCGTCCGTGATGCCGCCGGGGCCGGCGGCGCGCAACAGCCCGAATTCGGTGAGTTCGCGGCCCTCCAGCCCCCTGGTGATCGCGGCGGCGGGATAAACGTTTACGGCGGCAGTGTCGCGCGCGGTTCGCAGCACGAACTCCACCAGTGCTATGTCGTCGATCACCGGGTCCGTGTCCGGCATCATGACGATGGAGGTAACGCCACCGGCCGCTGCCGCCGCGCTCGCCGAAGCGATCGTCTCGCGATGTTCTGCGCCCGGCTCCCCGATGAATACGCGTGAGTCGACGAGGCCGGGGATC
>JAEYRU010000271.1 GCA_023435335.1 Pseudomonadota bacterium | reverse complement strand
AGTGGCGAGCGCCGGCAGCAGCGCGCGCAGTTGCCACGGCTGCTCGAACGGCCACGGCCAGCCAAGGTGCAGCGTCGCCACGTCGATCGTTTCGCCGCCGAAATCCACCTGCGCCACCGCCATCGCGCCGCGATCCTCGCAGCGGGGTTCGCCCGCGAACGGGCGCCGCGACAGGATGCCGACGCCGCCGATGTGGGACGGCTGCGGGCAGATGATCCGGTAGGGATAGGCGGCTTCGAGCAGCGTCAGTCTCTCGCGCCACATGCCCGATATCTCGTTGAGCGTGATCACGTCCGGCCGCGTCTCGCCGATCATCGACAGGACGGCCCCGGGCTGAGGGTTGTCGAAACGCAGGTTCATCTGCAGCAGCCGGTAGCGCAGCGCTTCCGCGCTTGCCTGCGCCCGCAGCCCGCCAAAGGGCAGGCCCAGCGTCGCGCCGATCGCCGCTGCGGCGAGCGCCAGCGCCACGGTCCCGTTCAGACGCCAGCCGCGGAAGAACAGCATCAGCGCTCCTGCGAGCGCCAGCGCGGCCGCGACATGGATACGGAAATGCGAGAACGAATCCAAAGCCGGATGCAGTGCCCCGAGGAAGCCAAGCACCAGCGGGATCGAGAGCGCCGCGGCACTCAGACCCAGCAAGACCGCGGCCAGCTTCCCCAGTTTCCCTCTCATGCACTCCGCCTCGCTTCTCCGATGAAGCCGATGCCGCGCGAATGCGGCCACCTTGTGTCGAGCGGGGAACCCTACTGGAACGCGGTTTCCGAAAAGCTGCGCAGCTTGCGCGAATGCAGCCTGTCGGGCGGCATCTTCGCCAGCTTCTCCACCGCCAGCAGCCCGATCTTGAGGTGCTGCGCCACCTGCCGCTTGTAGAAGTCGGTCGCCATGCCGGGCAGCTTCAGTTCGCCGTGCAAGGGCTTGTCCGACACGCAGAGCAGCGTGCCGTAGGGGACACGGAAGCGGAAGCCGTTGGCGGCGATGGTCGCGGACTCCATGTCCAGCGCGATGGCGCGCGACTGCGAAAGCCGCTGCACCGGCCCGCGCTGGTCGCGCAGTTCCCAGTTGCGGTTGTCGATGGTGGCCACGGTGCCGGTGCGCATGATGCGCTTGAGGTCGTAGCCGGAAAGGCCGGTCACCTCCGCCACCGCCTCCTGCAGCGCCACCTGGATCTCCGCCAGCGCCGGCAGCGGCACCCACACCGGCAGGTCGTCGTCCAGCACGTGATCCTCGCGCACATAGGCGTGCGCCAGCACGTAGTCGCCCAGCGCCTGGCTGTTGCGCAGGCCGGCGCAGTGACCGAGCATCAGCCACGCGTGTGGCCGCAGCACCGCGATATGGTCGGTGATCGTCTTCGCGTTGGACGGGCCGACGCCGATATTGACCATGGTGATGCCGCCATGGCCAGGCTTGGTCAGGTGGTAAGCCGGCATCTGCGGCAGGCGTATCGGCGTCACGCCTTCGTCCGGCATGGTTTCCCCGGCGCGGGTGATGACGTTTCCGGGCTCGACGAAGGCCTCGTAGCCGCCCTCGCCATTGGCCATGAGCTCGCGCGCCAGCGTGCAGAATTCGTCGATGTAGAACTGGTAGTTGGTGAACAGCACGAAGTTCTGGAAATGCTGCGGGCTGGTCGCCGTGTAGTGCGCCAGGCGGTGCAGCGAGTAGTCGATGCGCTGCGCGGTGAACGGCGCCAGCGGCACCGGCTCGCCCGTATTCGGCTCGAACAGGCCGTTGGCGATGCGGTCGTCGGTGGCGTTGAGGTCGGGCACGTCGAACAGGTCGCGCAGCGGCAGTTCGATCCGCGCGGCCGCGCCGGCGTCCACGTAGGTGCCCTCCAGGAAGGCGAAATGCACGGGGATCGGCGTCTCCGATTCGCCCACCGTCACCGGCACGCCGTGGTTGCGCATGATGAGGCGCAGCTGTTCGGTCAGGTAGCTTTCGAACAGGTCGGGACGGGTGATTGTGGTCGAATAATAGCCGGGCGAGGCGACATGCCCGTAGGCCAGTCGCGAATCGACCTGGGTGTAGGAGGAGATCTGCACCCCGACCTCGGGGTAGAAGGCGCGGTAGCGGCTCGCCTGCTGGCCGCCGCCGTCGAGCGCGTTGAAGGCGTCCCGCAGGAACGCCGTGTTGCGCTCGTAAAGCGCCTTCAGTTCGGCGACCGCTTCGCGGGCGTCCGTGAAGCTCTTGCGCGAATAGGCTTCGGGGTAGGAGATGGATTCAATGGCTTGGGGGTAAATTCGTTTTTCCATGGCCCAATATAGAGAGTTGGCGCGACGTTTTCGAGAGGTCGCGCCAGATGGGCCGTTTCCGCGGGAATGTCGAGAGCGATTCTCGCCGGGTCAGATCACGACCGCTGCAGGCCGAAGAGCAGCACCAGCCCCGCGCCGTTCGACATGGTCTGTGTCTCGCCGATCAGCGTCTCGCTGCCGGCATTGACCTGCTGCACGGCAAACAGCGGCGCGGTTACCACCGCGGCGAGCAGCAGGATCTTCGCCGCCGCCTTGAAGGTCTGCCAGGTGTTGTGAGCCGTCATCTTCATTTCCATTCCTGTCCGTGTCGGCCGTCGCGGCGGTTCGATCAGTAGCGATCCGGGCCGCATCTCAGCCCTTCGTTGAAGGTGCAGGGGATGGCCACACCGATGGCCTTTCTGCTGTAGCCGGCTTCGGCCACGAGGCTCGCAAGGCCCATTCCGAAGATCGCCAGCATCAGGCAGACCATTGTGAAGCGACGTGCGAGCATGTGTTTTCCCCATCTGTTGAGGGGATAATGCGGCACGTGTGCTGAACTCGCCCTGAGGGCGCCGTTCATCTGCCGTTCAATTTCGGTGGCCGATTTCCAGTCGTGGAACGGTCGGCATCATGTGGAGGAGCTGCTGCCTCCATGGACGTCGAAACGTCAGACCGGTTCAAGGAAGATCACGCCCAGGTACCGGGGGGTCGCCGGCATCGATCCCGAAGCACCGGCGGCGGCTCGAAACGAGAGCCTGCCCCCTCTTACAGGTCATGTTGGGCAGAAGTTTGGCAGCCTCGGTGCGGCTCATGGAACCCGCAAGCGGCTGGCGAGGTCACATCGCCGTTCGGCGGCGGGAAGCGGCGGGACGAGCCCGCCGCGTCATTTCGATCGCAGCGGCCGGGCTACTGGCGGGCCAGGGTCTCGGTCTTGCACAGCACCATCGCCACGCAGCCCGAGAGCTTCATCGTGCGGCCGTTGACGGTCGCGGATCCGGAATAGGTCTTGCCCTCGTCGAGCTTGTTGACCTTGCCTTTGTAGTTGGCGCCGGACCCCGCCATGCAGCCGATCGACTTGCCCTTGTATTCGCCCGACATCACGGTGCCGCAGAACTGCCCGCCGGAGGGGGCATAGCGGATCAGCGTGCCGTTGGAACGCTTCCATGTGCCTTCGATCGGCTCGGCGGCCACAGCGGCACCGGCGAAGACGAAGCTGGCGCCGAGCGCCAGTATGACTGTGCGAAACATCATTATCCTCCCGTTGAGGCGCCCGGTCGGGCTGTCCTTACGCGAACGTAAGCGTAATACGGCGCGCGTCCGAGAGGAAGCCATGCCCCTGCGGCAGAAATGCGATTTCTTCAGGCTCGGTTTTCGGTTGGGTTTCACCTGGTCCGGCCGCCCGACGCGGATTCGTGGTCAACGAAGAGTTTCCTCCGCTGCTCCGCATTTTATGTTTTTTCCGTCAACGGCCGCGCAATTCCGCGGATTCCGATGCTTAACGAATTTCCCGGTTTACGAAAAATTTGAGCTTTGTTTTCAGCGCATTAAGCAAGCCACTTAACGACGGATTCAAGCCCGTCCTGCATTCTCGAACCCATCGGATCACACCGTGGCGGACGGACGGAAAGAGCCACCGCGGAAGCAGGACAGGGGACGAAAATGGCACGTTTTGAAATGCTTGAAGCCGGCATCGGCTCGACCGCACAGGCGGACATTCTCTTCGAACTCGGCTTGATGTATGCATCCGGCCGCGACTGCGCGGCCGACGTGGTGGCCGCGCACAAATGGTTCAACATCGCTGCCGTGAAGGGTTCCGAGCGCGCCGCGCAGCTTCGCGCCGAACTCGCCAACACGATGACCAAGATCGAGATCGCCCGCGCTCTGCGCGAGGCGCGCG
>JAEYRU010000264.1 GCA_023435335.1 Pseudomonadota bacterium | reverse complement strand
GTGCTGCGCGCCCTGGGCGGCATCCTCTACCTGGCCGGCGGTCTCGTCATGGCCTGGAACATCACCATGACCATACTCGGCCACCAGCGTGAGGAAGCGCCGATCGGCGGCGCCGCGCCCGCACTGCAGCCGGCCCAATAAGGAGCTTTCGGAAAATGGCTTTGCTAGACAAGCACGCGATCCTCGAAAAGAATGCCACGCTCCTGCTGGCCGGCTCTTTTCTGGTCGTCACCATCGGCGGCATCGTCGAGATCGCTCCGCTCTTCTACCTCGAGAACACCATCGAGAAGGTGGAGGGCATGCGGCCCTACTCGCCGCTCGAACTCGCGGGGCGGAACATCTACATCCGCGAGGGCTGCTACAACTGCCACTCGCAGATGATCCGGCCGTTCCGCGACGAGGTCGAGCGCTACGGGCACTACAGCCTTGCGGCCGAGTCGATGTATGACCACCCGTTCCAGTGGGGCTCGAAGCGAACCGGGCCGGACCTGGCGCGGGTCGGGGACCGCTACTCCAACGAGTGGCACGTCCAGCACATGATCGAGCCGCGCTCGGTCGTGCCGGAATCGATCATGCCGAGCTACGCCTTCCTCATGGATACGCCCCTGGCGCGCATGGACTATGCGGCCGAGCTGACCGCCAACCTGCGGGTGGGCGTGCCCTACACCGAGGACATGATCGCCAACGCCAACGCGGATCTAGTGGCGCAGGCCGACCCGAACGCCGATACGTCCGGCGTGGCGGAGCGTTACCCCAAGGCCAAGCTCGGTGATTTTGACGGAAATCCCGCCGCAATCACCGAGATGGACGCGCTGGTGGCCTACCTGCAGATGCTTGGCACCCTGGTCGATTTCTCGACCTACGACGAAGCAGCCGGCTACCGCTGAGGAGGGACGGCATGGACTATAACACGCTACGCGAATTCGCCGACAGCTGGGGGCTGCTGGCGCTGGCCGTCTTCTTCGTCGGCGTCGTCTTCTTCGTGTTCCGGCCAGGCAGCAAGAAGAAGGCGCGCGATGCCGCCCAGATCCCATTCAAGGACGAGTCCCCCCGGGACAAGCCACTCAAGGACGAGTGATCCACATGAGCAAAGACAACATTGACGAGATCTCCGGCGTCGCGACGACGGGACATGAATGGGACGGCATCAAGGAACTGAACAACCCGCTGCCGCGGTGGTGGGTGTGGACGTTCTACGCCACGATCGTCTGGTCGCTCGGCTACGTGATAGCCTATCCTGCATGGCCTCTGATCACATCTGCCACCACAGGGGTCCTCGGCTATTCGAGCCGCCAGGAACTCGGCAACGAGATGCGTGCCGCGGCCGATTCTCAGGCGGCGCAGTTGCAGGCGATCCGCGAGAGTTCGCTGGCCGACATACTTGCCGACGACAACCTGCGGCGTTTCGCGGTTTCGGCTGGCGCGGCCGCTTTCAAGGTGAACTGCTCGCAATGCCACGGTTCCGGCGCGCAGGGCACGGCGGGCTACCCCAACCTGAACGACGACGACTGGCTCTGGGGCGGCGATATCGAGGCGATACACCAGACCATCGCCCACGGCATCCGATTCGCTGGTGACGAGGACACGCGGATCTCCGAGATGCCGGCCTTCGGCGAGATCCTCGGGGCCGATGAAGTCAGGCAGGTCGCGGCCTATGTGGTCTCGTTGTCGGGCACGCCCAGTGACGCAGCGCTCGCCGAGGCGGGGGCCACGGTCTACGCCGACAACTGTGCCGCGTGCCATGCCGAGGACGGCACCGGCAACCGCGACCTTGGCGCGCCGAATCTGGCCGATGCGATATGGTTCTACGGCTCCACGGAGAGCCAGATCGCGGCGCAGATACGCCAGCCGAAGCACGGCGTGATGCCGGCCTGGAACGCCCGGCTCGGTGAGACGACGATCAAGCAGCTTGCGGTCTACGTGCATTCACTGGGCGGGGGCGAGTAGGGCACGGGGCGGCGCCCTGCTTCGCCATCTCCTTACCCGGCCAGTGACGGGGGTCCGGCGCCAGGCGCCGGGCTCCCTTTTTGCGCGACGGTTTTGACCTGAATCAACGTGCCGCCCGCCCCGCGGGGGCAATGAAGGCGAAGACGCGGTGCCGGTCATCAGGAGAGCCGGCATCCGTTTCGGAGATCAGAATGCTCAGTGAAACCGAGGTCGAACGCTTCGAGGCCGAGGCCGTCAATGCGGCCAGGGTCCGCCAGCCTCTCTATGCCCCCCGTAAGAAGATATTTCCCAAGCGAGCATCGGGCACGTACCGTCGCTTCAAGTGGCTCGTTATGGCCATCACGCTGGGCATCTACTATCTCACCCCATGGCTGCGCTGGGATCGCGGCCCCTACGCGCCCGACCAGGCGGTGCTGATCGACCTTGCCAACCGCCGCTTCTATTTCTTCTTCATCGAGATCTGGCCGCAGGAATTCTTCTACGTCGCCGGCCTGCTCATCATGGCCGGCATCGGCCTGTTTCTCGTCACCTCCACGGTGGGCCGGGCCTGGTGCGGATACACTTGTCCGCAGACGGTGTGGGTCGATCTGTTCCTGGTGGTGGAGCGGGCGGTGGAGGGTGACCGCAACGCCCGCATCAAGCTCGACGCCGCGCCGTGGTCACCGCGCAAGGTGATGCTGCGAGCGGTAAAGCACGCGACATGGCTGCTGATCGCCGTCGCCACCGGCGGCGCATGGATATTCTATTTCGCCGATGCGCCGACCCTATTCGTCGATGTCTTCAGGCTGGACGCCGCGCCGATCGCCTACATGACAATCGCCGTGCTGACCGCCACGACCTACACGTTCGGTGGCCTGATGCGCGAACAGGTATGCACCTACATGTGTCCCTGGCCGCGCATCCAGGCGGCAATGCTCGACGAAAACTCGTTGACGGTCACCTACAACGACTGGCGCGGCGAGCCGCGCACCAGGCACGCCAAGAAGGCCGCCGCGGCCGGTCTCGCCGCCGGGGATTGCGTCGACTGCAATGCCTGCGTGGCCGTCTGCCCGATGGGCATCGACATCCGCGACGGACAGCAGCTCGAATGCATCACCTGCGCGCTGTGCATCGATGCATGCGACGCCGTCATGGACAAGATCGGCAAGGAGCGCGGCCTGATCTCCTACGCGACGCTGAACGACTACAATGACAACATGGCGCTCGCCACGGGCAACGGCGCCCACGCCATCCAGCCGGCCCTCGTGCGCGGCGACTCCGGCAAGCTCTCGGACAAGGTGGCGCATTTCCATCTGCGCAAGATCTTCCGCGCGCGCACATACATCTACATGGGCGTCTGGGCCGCAGTGGGCATCGCGCTCGTCTTCGCGCTGCTCAGCCGGGACCGCCTCGAGGTCAACGTGCTGCAGGATCGCAATCCGCAATTCGTCGTGCTGTCCGACGGGTCGATCCGCAACGGCTACACCGTCAAGCTGCTCAACATGATACCCGAGCCCCGCACCGTGCTCGTCACCATTCACGGGCTCGAGGGCGCCGAGATGTCCGTCGACGGGGTCGAGCAGACGGACGGCCGCGCAGCAAGCGTTGAGCTCCCGCCCGACCGGCTGCGCGAGTTGCGTGTCTTCGTCCGCCAGCCGCCGGAACTTGTCGAGCCCGGCCGGCAGCGATTCCGGTTTGTCGTCGAGGACCGCGACAGCCACGAGGCCGACGAATACCGCGCCACCTTCATTGCCCCGGAGTGACCTCGATGAACGAACGCCCCTCTGAATTCACCGGCCGGCACATGCTGTCGATCATCCTGGCCTTCTTCGGAGTCATCATCACGGTGAACCTCACCATGGCCACTTTCGCGACGACGAGCTGGAGCGGCTTCGTGGTGAAGAACTCCTATGTCGCCAGCCAGCAGTTCAACGAAAAGGCCGAGCGCGGCCGCGCACAGGCCGCCCTCGGCTGGACCGGGACACTGTCGATCGAGGGGGCGACCCTGCGCTACAGCCTGGCCGACGCCGAAGGGCGGCCTGTCCCGCTGGAGGCCGTCGACGTCAATTTCAGGCGACCGGTCTCCGACACCGAGGATCGCTCCTTCGCGCTCGCGCCCGGTGCCGAGGGGTGGGAGGCGGCGGCCCCCGACCTGCACGAGGGGGTCTGGATCGTCGAGGTCGACGCCGACGCCAGCCGGGATCAGCCGTTCCGCGACGTGCGCCGCGTCCTCCTGCGTGATGGGGTCCTCAAATGAGCTGCTGTGCTCCCGGTACGGAGGCAGCGCTCGAGATCGACGCGGCTCGAGGGCCTTCGCCGGCGGAGATCGCGCTCGCCAGCCGCAAGCTCGGCGACGGCAACCTGCAGTGCGACCTCTCCGTGCCGACCGTCCACTGCGCGACCTGCATCCGCAATATCGAATCCTCG
>JAEYRU010000211.1 GCA_023435335.1 Pseudomonadota bacterium | reverse complement strand
AGCGCGCGCCGCATCGCCTCCATGCTGGCGCGCAGGATGTTGATGTCGTCGATCGCGGTTGCCGAGACCGAGGAGACCGAGATGGCGAGCGCGCTGGCCGTGATCTGCGCGAAAAGCGCCTCGCGCGCTTCCGCCGACAGCCGTTTGGAATCGTCCAGCCCCTTCGGGATGCGCTTGGGGTCGAGGATCACGGCTGCCGCCACGACCGGCCCGGCGAGCGGGCCGCGGCCGGCCTCGTCGAGGCCGGCGACCGGCCATTGGCCCGCCCTGCGCGCACGCTTCTCGAGCGAGAAGTCGGGCCGCAGGGGCATTGCGAAAAGAGTGGGAGAATCGGAAACCGGGCGAGCCATTTGCGGCGATGCTCGCACCGGTTCCGATTCTCCGCAAGGCCTTCCCGGCTTCCGGGGGGAGAAACGGGGAAGGCGACCGTCGGCATGGGGACGAGGGGGAACGCCGGACGGTATTCGGGTCGCGCCTGGCGGCGCGGCGGCCACTACAGCAGGACCAGTTGTTCTCCCTGCCGGGCCGGCGGGCTGAACAGGTCGGTGCGCAACTGCCGGCGCTCGGTGTTGAGGCCGAGACGCTTGGCCGCCAGTTCGAACCGCCGGCCGATCTGCCAGGCGTAGGGGCCGGCACCGCGCATGCGCTTGCCCCATTCGGAATCGTAGTCCTTGCCGCCGCGCATGGACCGCACCAGCGACATGACGTGGCGGAAACGGTCGGGATAGTGGCGCAGCAGCCAGTCCTTGAAGATGGGGCTCACCTCCAGCGGCAGGCGCAGCATCACATAGCCGGCCTCCCTGGCGCCGGCGGTGACAGCCGATTCCAGGATGCGCTCGATTTCCATGTCGTTGAGGCCGGGGATGACCGGGCCGATCATTACCGAGGCCGGAACGCCCGCCTCGTTGAGCGCCCGCACTGCCTCGAGCCTCTTCGCCGGCGTGCTCGCCCGCGGCTCCATGGTGCGCGCCAGCCGCCTGTCGAGCGTGGTGACCGACAGCGCCACCTTGGCCAGGCCCTTCTCGGCCATGCGCGCCAGGATGTCGATGTCGCGCATCACCAGCGCCGACTTCGTCACGATGCCGACGGGATGGTTGTGCGCCTCCAGCACCTCAAGGATCTCGCGCATGATGCGGTACTCGCGCTCGATCGGCTGGTAGGGATCTGTGTTGGTGCCGATGGCGATCGTCTTCGGCTGGTAGCCTTCCTTGCCGAGCTCGCGGGCGAGCAGCCGCGCCGCGTCCGGCTTGGCGAAGAGCTTGGATTCGAAATCCAGCCCCGGCGACATGCCCATGTAAGCATGCGTCGGCCGCGCGAAGCAGTAGACGCAGCCATGCTCGCAGCCGCGATAGGGGTTGATCGAGCGGTCGAAGGAGATGTCGGGGGAATCGTTGCGCGTGATGATGGTGCGCGGCTTCTCCACCTGCACCTCGGTCTTGAAGGCAGGCAGTTCCTCCAGCGTCTCCCAGCCGTCGTCGAAGACGTGGCGGGTCATCGGCTCGAAGCGCCCGGTCGGATTGACGCCGGCACCCCTGCCGCGCCGGCGCTCGGCGTCGATGCGGACGCCGCTTTCGTCGATCACCGCATTGGCCACTGCGGCGCCGCCGCCCCTGAAGGCGGCCATGTCGGCTCGTGCGATGGGTTCGATCCTGGCGCGCGCAATATGCTGCATCACCTTGAACTCCGGCTGTTTCGATGGCGGCGATTCTGCCGTTCTGATGAATACATTCCTATCCATGGAAAGAGAACAAAGCAAGAACTATTTTGTTCCGCGCGTTGAACTGGCCTTCGCCGGACCTTTCGGCTAAAGCCGGCTATGCTCTCCGTGCTGATCGAGACCATGAATGACGAGGAGGCGCTTGCGCGCACCCTGTCGTCGCTGGTCGGCGCCGCCGTGGAAGGGATCGTGCGCGACGTGATCGTGTGCGACCGCGGATCCTCCGACCACACCGCGCATGTGGCCGACCATGCAGGCTGCGTGTGGCTGGAACAGGCCGACATTGCCGCCGGCATCCGCCGCGCCAAGGGCGACTGGCTGGTGATCCTCGAGCCCGGCGCGCGGCTGCAGGGGGAATGGGCAGAAGCGGTCGTCGGCCATGTGGCGCATGCTGCGCTCCCCGCCCGCTTCACGCGGTCGCGGTCTGACCGCACGCCGTTCCTGTCCCGGATCTTCTCGGCGCGGCGCCCGCTCGCCGACGGCCTGGTCATCTCCACGCGCCAGGCCGGCTCGCTGGCCCGCGCCGGCGGGGATGCGGCCTCGCTGGCGCGCGGCCTCGGCGCCAAGCGCCTGGCGGGGGAAATAATCGCCGCGCCGCGGCGGAAGTAGCTGCCCGACCCGCGGCCGGACCGGGCAGCGAGGCGTGTCAGCCCGCTTTCCTGAGAGGCTCGGCCGCGAGCCCGGGCCGGTGGAACAGGCTGGCGGGATCGTATCTCCGCTGCAACTCGCGCAGCCGGTCGAACGCCTCCGGCGCGAAGGAGCGGCGCGACCGCGCGGCGATGTCGAGGTCGGCCTCGCCGATATAGTGGCCGAGCGAGATCGGGGCGAGCTTCTCGCTCGTCGTCCGCACCCAGGCGAGGTTCGCCTCGTCCTCGGCCGCGTCCTGCCAGATGGCATAGGTGCAGCTGAAGACGGGGCCGACCATGGAGAAGGCGGCGTCGGGCATCGTTC
>JAEYRU010000190.1 GCA_023435335.1 Pseudomonadota bacterium | reverse complement strand
AGTCGTTCGAGCACCACACCGTGACTTCCCGCTCGCCCGCGCCGACATGGCGCGCCGCCAGCGGAAACGAACCCGCGCGCCGCTCAAGTTCCGCAAAAACCCGGTAGCGTCCCTCCTCGTGAAGCTGCTCCAGCTTCCTGGCGAAAAAGGCTTCGAAGTCCATTCCATTCTCCCGCCGGCGCGCGGACGCGACTTTCAAGGTTTCTATGGGCGAGTTTCGCCCGGGGTGCAAGTTGGAACGGTTCCAGAAAGGTGCGGCCCATTGCCCCCGCCCGAGGATACGGGCACATCGCTGACCGGAACCGTTCCATGGTTAGGGCTTAATGGTCTCGTCGGATGTTGCGTTGATCCTGGTCAATTTCGTCGCGCGCACCTTACGGTTGCTTTCCTTGGGAAGGAGTATTATAGATACTTTCACGAGGAATGGCGGTTGCGATGGAACAGACGGATCTCAATCTGGGCCCGGGTCGGCAGGAGACGGTTTCAAAGGCCATGCTCCGTGCGGCCGACCTGCTTGGCCTGTCCGCCAGGGAACTGGCCATTGTGGTAGGCCTTTCGGAAGCCACGCTGTCACGCCTTAAGCGCGGGCAGGGGACGGGCAGCCTCTCCGGCAAGGCCTACGAACTCGCGTTGCTCTTCATCCGCCTGTATCGTTCGCTCGATGCCATCACCGGTGGCGACGATTCCGTGTCCCGCCGCTGGCTGCGGGCCGAAAACGCCGCGCTGCGGGGCATTCCAGCAGAGCGCATTCGTTCGATAGACGGGCTCGCCCATGTCCTCGCCTACCTGGACGCCCGCCGCGCTCCGCTCTGAGGCTTTGGCCCGTGCCGGCTCGTGCTGGCGCCTGGTCGAGGCACAGCATCTTGTCTCGACCATGAAGCTTGTCGACTCCCTTGAGGAGCAGGCGCTGCTGGAAGAGGAGATCGAGCGCACGAAGCCGCCCGGTCCACCCGAGTGCGCAGGGCTCCACTATCTGTTGGCGACGCCATTCCGCTATGGGCGCTACCCTGGCAACTCACGCTTCCGCCGCGAAGGCTATTCGCCGGGCGTCTTCTACGCCAGCGAGGAACCTGGAACGGCGGTTGCCGAAACCGTGTTCTACCGGTTGCTTTTCTTCGCCGAGAGTCCCGGCACGCCCTTTCCCCGCAACCCGCTGGAATTCACCGGCTTCGAGACTGCCTTCTCGGCGCCGCTGGCGATAGACTTGACGGTCCCGCCGATGTCGGACCGGGAGCGGGACTGGACGCGGCTCGCCGACTATTCGGCGTGCCTGGACCTTTCAGATGCCGCGCTGGAGGCGGGAATCACCCTCATCCGCTACGCCTCCGTGCGCGACCCGCAACGCCGCGCCAATCTGGCGATACTATCGTGCACGGCATTTCCAACGCCCGCGCCCCTCACCTGGGCGACGTGGCGCATCGCCTTCTCCGACCGCGGCGCCATCGCGCTTTGCGACAGGCCGGTCCAGCGGCTTGGCTATTCGTGGAACGAATTTGCCGCTGACCCCCGCATCGCGGGAAGGTTCGGCTGAAAGCCCGGTCTGCCCGAAGGAAATGCCCCTACGCTCTGCCCGGAAGCACACGATCGGGCGGGCGATGGCCGTCGATGAAGGTGCGGATATTGATGATCACCTTTTCCCCCATGTCGACGCGGCCTTCGATGGTGGCGGACCCCATATGCGGAAGCAGCACTACGCGGCCCTTCTGGGCAAGCTTCATCAGTTTGGGGTTCACCGTGGGCTCGTGCTCGAAGACGTCGAGGCCGGCGCCGGCGATACTGCCGTCCTGCAACAGCTTTATCAGCGCATCCTCGTCGATGATGCCGCCCCGCGCCGTGTTGACGAGCCACGCCGTGGGCTGGATCAACGCCAGCCGGCGCGCCGACAGAAGATGAAAAGTCGCTGGAGTGGAAGGGCAGTTGACGGAGATGAAATCCATGCGGGCGAGCATCTGGTCGAGGCTCTCCCAATAGGTCGCCTCCAGTTCATCCTCGATCTGCGGCGCGACGCGATGGCGGTTGTGGTAGTGGATCGAAAGGCCGAAGGCCTTGGCGCGGCGCGCCACCGCTGTCCCGATGCGGCCCATGCCCACGATCCCCAGCCGCTTGCCCCAGATGCGGCGGCCGAGCATCCATGTCGGCGACCAGCCGGCCCATTTCTGGCCGCTGCGCAGCAACTCGGCGCCCTCCACAAGCCGTCGCGGGCCGGCCAGGATCAGCGCCATGGTCATGTCGGCGGTGTCCTCGTTGAGTACGTTTGGCGTGTTGGTGACCGTTATCTGCCGGGCCGCCGCCGCCTCCACGTCGATATTGTCGACGCCGTTGCCGAAATTGGCGATGAGTCTGAGACTTGGGCCGGCCTGCGCGATCACGGCCTGGTCGATGCGGTCGGTCACAGTGGGAACCAGCACGTCCGCCTCGCGCATAGCCGCGACGAGTTCCGGCTGCGTCATCGGCGCGTCGTCGACATTGAGCCGCGCGTCGAACAACTCGCGCATTCGCGTCTCGACCTGGTCGGGCAGCTTGCGCGTGATGATGACGAGTGGCTTCTTCCTGCCGGGCATCGTTTCCTCGGGATGGGCCTCGTTGAGACCTCTTTAACCAAGACAGGCGACACTCCGTCAGGAGTGGCGGCCAACCTTCTCTATCAAGACGGCAGGCCGAAAACAAAGAAAAAGGCCGGCCCGCTCGGGGCGGCGTGCAGCTCTCAACAGGCACGGAAATATCGGTGTTCTCGTCCCGTCTAGCCAAATCGCTCATCGCAGGCGCGGCGCTTGCCGGTCTTGGGCTGGCCGGTCCCGGTCATGCCCTCGCCCAGGCCACCGCAAGCACCGCGCCGGGGGTTTCGCGCGGTGCCAGCGGCCTGCCGCTGCCCCGCTTCGTCAGCCTCAAGTCGGGCCGCGTCAATCTGCGCATCGGCCCCGGCCTCAACTACGCGGTGGACTGGATGTACCTCAAGTCCGGCCTGCCGATGGAAGTAATTCAGGAATATGACAACTGGCGGCGCGTGCGCGACGCCGACGGCACGGAAGGCTGGATCAACCAGTCGCTGCTCTCGGGCAAGCGCACGGCGATTGTGGCGCCTTGGCAGCGGGGAAAGCAGGCGCGCATTTCCATGCACGCGCAGGCGGGCGGAACGGGCCGGCTCGTGGCTACTGTCGAGCCGGGTGTGATCGGCACCATCCGCACCTGCAACGGGGAATGGTGCGAAATGGAGATCGGCGGCTATCGCGGCTGGATCGAGCAATCGCAGCTCTGGGGCGCCTATCCGGGCGAAACCGTCGCCGACTAGGGGCTGGAAGCGGATCGTTGCTTGAAGCGGCGGTCAGGCAGTGCGCTTGGGGCGCAGCCGCACGATAATGTCCACGTTGGCGATCTGCATGCCCTCGGGAGGCTCGGGAAGATTGATCACCGACACTGGGCCGGCAGGAATGTCCAACACCCTGTTTTCGCCCTCGACGAAGAAATGGTGATGGTCCGACGTATTGGTGTCGAAATAGGTGCGCGAGCCTTCGACCGCCAGGATCCGAAGCAGTCCGGCATCGGTAAACTGGTGGAGCGCGTTGTAGACGGTCGCGAGCGAAACTGCGACGCCCGCTGCCTGCGCCTCCTCGTGCAACTCCTCGGCCGACAGGTGACGATCGCCCTTGGCGAACAGCAACTCGGCAAGCGCGGTGCGCTGACGGGTCGGCCGCAGGCCGGCTTCGCGAACACGCTGCTCTGTGGTCCTGTCCGGATTCACAATGGTCATTATTTCCGTTTCGGCCCCGAAAAGGGCGAATCTTTCGCGCGAAATCGCGCAACGGCCATGCGGTTCTATATATTCGCTGAACGACAGACGATCAATAGCGGCGGAATCGCCCGGCTTCCGCCACCTTGGACGCGATAATCCTGTCCATCCGCCGGCAAGTCGCAGCCGACCTGTTTCCACGGCATTGCCCCTTGTGATAGGGGAGGCCACGGGCAATCACAAGAAACCATGGGACGGCAGATGGCGGAACGGAAATCGAGCTACGGATATGAAGACCTGCTGGCCTGCGCGAAGGGGGAACTCTTCGGCCCTGGCAACGCGCAGCTTCCTTATCCGCCAATGCTGATGTTCGATCGCATCACCGAGATCAGCGAAACCGGGGGCGAGTTCGACAAGGGCTACCTGCGCGCCGAGCTGGATATCCATCGCGACCTCTGGTTCTTCCCCTGCCATTTCATCGGCAATCCGGTCATGCCGGGATGCCTGGGCCTCGACGCGCTCTGGCAGATGACCGGCTTCTTCCTCGGCTGGCTCGGCGAGCCGGGCAAGGGAATGGCGCTCTCGACCGGAGAGGTGAAGTTCAAGGGAATGGTGACGCCCAGGACGAAACAGGTGGAGTACGGCGTCGACTTCAAGCGCGTGATGCGCGGGCGCCTTGTGCTTGGCATCGCCGATGGCTGGCTGAAGGCCGACGGCGAGACTATCTACACGGCCACCGACCTCAAGGTCGGCCTCGCCAAGCAGGATGCCGCGGCGGGCGCGTGAGCGGCCCCTCGGAATTTGAGCATAAGGAGCGCGCAATGAGACGGGTCGTGGTGACTGGCCTTGGTATCGTATCCTCGATCGGCAACAATGCCGAGGAGGTGCAGGCGTCGCTTCGGGACGCGAAATCGGGCATCAGCTTCTCGAGTGATTTCGCCGAACACGGTTTCAAGTGCCAGGTATGGGGCATGCCGACGCTCGACCCGACCGATCTGGTCGACCGTCGCGCCATGCGTTTCCTGCACAAGGGTGGCGCCTGGAACCACGTGGCGATGCAACAGGCGATCGCCGATGCTGGTCTCGAGGAAGGCGACATCACTAACGAGCGCACCGGCATCATAATGGGATCGGGCGGTCCCTCCACCAAGATAATCGTCGAGGCCGCCGAAACGACCATCAAGAACAACAGCCCCAAGCGGATCGGTCCGTTTGCCGTGCCGAAGGCCATGTCATCGACGGCCTCGGCCACCCTGGCCACGTGGTTCAAGATCCACGGTGTCAACTATTCGATATCGTCCGCCTGCTCCACCTCGGCGCATTGCATCGGCAACGCCTACGAACTCATCCAGTGGGGCAAGCAGGACATGATCTTTGCCGGAGGGCACGAGGATCTCGACTGGACCATGTCCAACCTGTTCGACGCGATGGGCGCGATGTCCAGCAAGTTCAACGACCAGCCCGCGTCTGCCTCGCGCGCCTACGACGTCGACCGCGACGGCTTCGTGATCGCGGGCGGCGCCGGCGTAGTGGTCCTGGAGGAACTGGAGCACGCCAAGGCGCGCGGCGCCAAGATCTATGCAGAGGTGGTGGGCTACGGCGCAACGTCGGACGGGTACGACATGGTGGCCCCGTCGGGCGAGGGCGCGGTACGCTGCATGCGGCAGGCGCTCGCCACGGTCGAAGGTCCGGTCGACTACATCAATACGCATGGCACTTCGACGCCGGTCGGCGATTCGAAGGAAATGGGCGCAATCCGCGAGGTGTTCGGCGATAACATGCCACACATCACCTCGACCAAGTCGCTGACCGGGCATAGCCTGGGCGGCGCCGGCGTTCAGGAGGCGATCTATTCGCTGCTCATGATGCAGGGCCGCTTCATCGGCGAGAGCGCGCACATCGAAAACCTCGATCCCGAGTTCGAGGGCATGCCGATCGTGCGCAAGCGGATCGATGACGCAAGGATAGACACGGTGCTCTCCAACTCCTTCGGCTTCGGCGGCACCAACGCCACGCTGGTCATGCAGCGCTACGGAGGCTGAGGCGGCACATGGACGGTTTGATGAAGGGAAAGCGGGGCCTTGTCATGGGCGTCGCCAACGATCATTCGATCGCCTGGGGCATCGCCAAGCGGCTGGCCGAGCATGGCGCGGAAATCGCGCTGACCTATCAGGGCGATGCGTTCGGCCGGCGGGTAAAGCCGCTCGCCGAGCAACTGGGCTCCACCTTGGTCATCCCCTGCGACGTCGAGGACGTGCTGTCCGTCGATGCCACCTTCGACACGTTGGCGAGTGAATGGGGCGGGATGGACTTCCTCGTCCATGCCATAGGCTATTCCGACAAGAATGAGCTCAAGGGCCTCTACGCCGACACCACGCGGGAGAACTTCATCCGCACCATGGTAATCTCCTGCTTCTCCTTCACCGAGGTCGCCAGGCGTGCTGCGGCGCTGATGCAGGAAGGAGGCAGCATGCTGACGCTGACCTATGCCGGCTCGGTGAGGGTCATGCCCAACTACAACGTCATGGGGGTGGCCAAGGCGGCGCTGGAATCGAGCGTGCGCTACCTGGCCAACGATTTCGGCCCGCGCGGCATCCGCGTCAATGCAATCTCGGCCGGCCCGGTACGCACGCTCGCGGGAGCGGGCATCTCCGACGCGCGCTACATGTTCTCGTATCAGCAGCGCAACGCGCCGCTGCGCCGCACGGTGACCAACGACGAGGTGGGCGGCTCGGCCCTCTACCTGCTTTCGGATCTCTCGTCGGGCGTGACCGGCGAGATCCACTACGCCGATTCTGGCTATCACATCGTTTCCATGCCGACGATGGAAGAACTCAAGAGCAGCGACAAGGCTCCGAGCAAGCTCTGATCGCGGCATGCCTAGGAATCGGCGGATTCGCTAGATTACCGCCCTCCTCAGAAACGGATTCTAAGGAGATTCGCGCTAGTTTCGTGTCTGCTAGAGGCAGTTCGCATGCAAGACACGAGAAATCCGATACGCGGCCCGATCTTCCGGCTGCTCACGATCGCGGTGGCCGGTATAGGCAGCTTCGTGCTCGGCCTGTGGGGGCTGCGCCTGGGGCTGGGCGACGAGATCGCCGGCATGCCGGCGGAGGCGGTGGGAGCTATCATCGCGTCTCTCTGTGCGCTCGCGGCTGCGAGTTCCTCGCTGTCTTTCTTTGCCGGCGTCGATGAATCCGCCGGCTATGTCTTCCGGGAGACGCAAGTCGACAAGTTGACCGGGCTGCTGGGCCGGGCCGCTATGGTGGGCAAGGTAGCCGAAGCGGCTGTCGCTACGGAACGAAGCGGCCAGCCGGTGTTCCTGATCGACATCGACATCGACCGCTTCAAACACATCAACGACGCCATAGGCTACAGCCAGGGCGACGAACTGATCCGCTGTTTCTCTGAGAGGCTGAGGCAGAATTTGCCGCACGGGGTCGAGGTCGGCCGTATCGGAGCCGGCGAGTTCGCCATACTGCTGCCCGACGACGAGACGCGCGAGCCCGTCGACAGCATGATCGAGCACCTCATCGAGCTCCTGATGAAGCCGTACCAGCTCTCCACGCACCTGCAGTCCGTCAACTTGTCCGTCGGCATCGTCGCCATGCCCAAGGATGGCACCGACCCGATCCAGCTCCTGCGGCGCTCGAACCTGGCCCTGCAGCATGCACGCGCGTCCGGCATCGGAAACTGGGCCGTGTTTCAGCCGCATATGGGGCAGGTCGCAGATCACAGGCAGTGGATCGAGTCGGAACTGCACACGGCGTTCAAGCGCGGCGATTTCGACGTCCACTATCAGCCGCAACTCGACCTCGCCACCGGCAAGATCGTCGGCTACGAGGCTCTCATCCGCTGGTTCCACCCGGAGCGCGGCACGATCCCGCCGATGGAATTCATCCCCGTGGCGGAGGAAACCGGCATGATCGGCCCCATCGGCGAGTGGGTGCTGCGGAGAGCGTGCACCGACGCCCGCCTGATCCCCGACGACTGTTTCGTCGCGGTCAACATCTCGCCGGTTCAGTTCATGACCAAGGATTTCCTGGCGCTCGTCAAGGACGTCATGCGTGACACGGGCATCGAGCCGCGCCGGCTGGAGCTGGAAGTGACCGAGACGGCCATGATGCAGGACCGGGACCGCGCGGCGCAGATCCTGAAGGAACTCTCGGACATGGGGATTTCGGTCGCTGTGGACGATTTCGGCACCGGCTATTCGAACCTGAGCTACCTGATCGATTTCTCGTTCCAGAAACTGAAGATCGACCGCTCGTTCGTCAGCCGGATGGAGCAGGATTCGAGCTCGGGCGCGGTCGTCTCGACGATCGTCGGCCTTTCTCGTGCGCTGGGCGTGCATACGATCGCCGAAGGTGTGGAGACAGAGGCGCAGGCCACTCTGTTGCGCGCGGCCGGATGCGAGGTGGTGCAGGGCTTCTTTTACGGAAAGCCGCAGCCGCTTATCCTCAACAGCGCCCGGCCGCAGACCCTGGAGCAGGAACAGAAGGCCGCCGCCGGCCTGCATTGAGGCGGGCTCGCCTCATCCCAGTTACCGCACCGCCCAGAGCACCTTGAATTTCGCATCGCGAACGACTTCGCCATGCGCCCGAAACCCCTCGGCCAGTGCGCGCTCGTAAGGAAGTGAGCGGTTGGCGACGAGGAACAACCGGCCGCCCGGCTTGAGCGCCGCTCTCGCCGCACCGGCCATGCGCATGCCGAGATCAGGCTCCGCCGACCGACCCTGGTGGAATGGCGGGTTCATCACAATCGCATCGTAGCGCGCCGCAACCGGCTCCGCGACGAGGTCGTGCCAATAAAAACCTACACTTGGACGGGCGCCCGCGAGGTTCCTGCGAGCGGCTTCCAGAGACGCGAAATCAGCCTCGTAGAGGTCGATCGACGCGACACCCGGCAAGTCAGCGAGGCGAGCGGACAGATACCCCCAACCGGCGCAGAAATCCGCAACATTTCCCGAAAGATCGCTGGGAAGGCTGTCGGCGAGAAGCCGCGATCCGTCATCGACGTCGTCGGCGGAGAAACTGCCGGGCGCCGTGTGAAATCGCTCGGCGGCGAGCGGCTGTGGAGGGGTCAGCGCAGTGATTGCCTTGTCCGCTTCTGCCTCTTGTCCCGGCCGTTCCAGCCAGAAGACGACCCCATGGTGTTTCGACGCAGCGCCTGCGACAGGAAGCAACTCGCCGACCCGCTTCTTCAGGCTGGCGATGCCGTCCGTCTTGCCGCCTGCGACGAGAACGGTGCCGCCGGGCCGGATGCGCGCCAGCGCCTGCGCGATCCACAACTCGTTCTGCCTGCGATGGCGGCCGGCAATGACGAAGGCAAGGTCGTAGCCATCGCCCCGCGGCTCGGCGGCGATGTCGTGGCCGGAGCGTTCGAGGGGAAGGAACAGAGGGCGGAAACCCTGCACAAGGAGCAACTCGGCATTGAAACCGTCCGGCCGGCGCAGTGCGGGCTGGGCGTTGAAGAAAATGCCGCGCATGCCGGCTGTGGGCAGTGGCAGCGTGCCTGCTTCAAAAGGATACAACAGTGTCTGGAGCGAGTTCATTGGCAAGTCATAGTCGTGCGGAAGTCAAACGCAAACGGGCGCGGCGACGCCGCGCCCGGTTGGTGGGGGGGGTTGTGTGGGTCAGGGGG
>JAEYRU010000189.1 GCA_023435335.1 Pseudomonadota bacterium | reverse complement strand
CATGCCGGTATTGTCGCGCGAATAGCCCTCGTGCTTCTGCAGCAGCGCCGTCATGGTGGCGGGGATGGTCATTGCCGCTTCTCCCTCATGGCACCAGCACCAGCTTGCCGGACGCGCCGCGCCCGAGAACGCGTTTCAGGACGCCGGCCGCCTCGGCCAGCGGGTATTCTCCCTCGATCACGGGCTTCACCTTGCCGGCCATGTACCAGCCGATCAGCTCGCGCATGTTGTCGGCATAGACGGCAGGCTCCTTCTGCGTGAATGAGCCCCAGAACACGCCGACCACCGAGAACTCCTTCACCAGCGCGAGGTTGACCGGGAACTTCGGGATCGTGCCCGAGGCGAAGCCGACAACGAGCAGCCGCCCGCCCCGCGCCATCGAGCGCGCCAGCGCATCGAAAGCGTCACCGCCGA
Source organism: Pseudomonadota bacterium (assembly GCA_023435335.1). GTDB lineage: Bacteria > Pseudomonadota > Alphaproteobacteria > Rhizobiales > Rhizobiaceae > RCIO01. Next base: position 7,897 of record JAEYRU010000189.1, on the reverse strand, counting down.
CCGGATCGAAGGCGACGTCCACGCCCTTGCCGCCGGTCGCTTGCTTGAGGTCGTCCTTAAGGTTGTCGTAACCGAGCACCATATCCGCGCCCGCCTGTTTCGCGATCTCCCGCTTGTCCTTGGTCGATGCGACGGCGATCACCCTCGCGCCCATCGCCTTGCCGATCTGCACCGCCGCGAGCCCGGTGAGGCCGGACGCGCCCAGCACGCACAGCGTCTCGCCGGGTTTCAGTTGCGCCCGCTGCCTGAGCGCATGATGCGAGGTCCCGTAGCCGCACATCAGCGCGGTGGCATCCGCCGCCGGCATGCCCTCGGGCAGCTTCATCACCGTGCTTTCGGCGGCCGCGACGCGCTCCGCATAGGCGCCCATCATCGAAACGGCGGCGGCCCGGTCGCCGACCTTGAGGGACCTCACCTCCGGGCCTACCGCAACCACACGGCCGGCAATCTCCATGCCCGGCACGAAGGGCACGGGCGGCCTCGACTGGTAGAGGCCCTGCACCAGCAGTCCGTCGGGATAGTTCACGCCGATCGCCTCGGCCTCGATCACCAACTCGCGCGGACCGGGAACGGGCTCGGGCCAGTCGCCGTATTCGAGCGCGTCGAGCGGTGCGAAGTCGCGGGCGATGACAGCCTTCATCACACGCTCTCCTGCGTGTATTTCTTCAGCTCTTCCCGCGCGATCTGGCGACGGTGCACCGCGTCCGGCCCGTCGGCCAGCCGCAGGGTGCGCAGGTGCGTCCAGGCGCGGGCGAGCGGCGTGTCCTGGCTGACGCCCTGCCCGCCATGCATCTGCACCGCCTCGTCAACGACCTTCAGCGCGACGCGCGGGGCCACCACCTTGATCTGGCTGATGAACGGGGCGGCAGCCTTGGCGTCGCCCTGGTCCATCATCCATGCGGCCTTGAGGCAAAGCAGCCGCGCCTGCTCGATCTCGATGCGGCTCTCGGCGATGATGTCGTAATTCGCTCCCAGCTTGGCGAGCGGCTGGCCGAAGGCCTCGCGCCGCATGGCCCGCCGGCACATCAGCTCCAGCGCCGCTTCTGCCTGGCCTATGGCGCGCATGCAGTGATGGATGCGGCCGGGGCCGAGCCTGCCCTGCGCGATCTCGAAGCCCCTGCCCTCGCCGAGCAACAGGTTTGCCGCCGGCACGTGCACGTTCTCGAATTTGATGTGCAGGTGGCCGTGCGGCGCATCGTCGTCGCCATAGACCTTCATCGCCCGCAGCTTGGTGATGCCCGGCGTGTCGGCCGGCACCAGGATCATCGAATGGCGCTTGTGCTTCGGCGCATCCTCCGCCGTCTTCACCATGACGATGTAGATCGCGCAGCGCGGATCGCCGGCACCCGACGACCACCATTTCTCGCCGTTGAGCACATAGGAATCGCCGTCGCGCACGCAGCTCATCGCGATGTTGGTCGCGTCCGAGGAGGCCACGTCCGGCTCGGTCATCAGGTAAGCCGAGCGGATTCGGCCCTCGAGCAGCGGCGCCAGCCAGCGCTCCTTGTGTTCGGCCGCGCCGTACCGCTCAATGACTTCCATGTTGCCGGTATCGGGTGCCGAGCAGTTGAAGGTTTCCGCGCCCAGATGCGCCTTGCCCATCTCCTCGGCCAGATAGGCGTATTCCACCGTCGTCAGGCCGTAGCCGCGTTCGGAATCCGTCAGCCAGAAATTCCACAACCCGCGCTCGCGCGCCTTGGACTTCAGCCCTTCGAGTATCTCCGTCTGGCGCGGCGTGTAGGTCCAGCGGTCGCCGTTCGCGCCCACTTCCGCCAGAAACTCCTCGTCGAGCGGCATGATCTCGTCGCGCACCATGCGGGCGACCTTCTCGTGGATCGGCTTCAGCCGCTCCGTCATGCCGAGATCCATGCCGCCGCTCATCCGCCTTTTCCTTCCGTTCCCGCAAGCCCGCCCTGGGCGTATTCGACCACCTGCCGCGCCACCTTCTCGGTACCGGCGCGCGTCTCGCCGGGGCGCGGCGTGTACCAGAAGATCGGCGAGTTCAGCGTCATGAACATCAGCTGGTTGGTGATCGACAGATTGTCGAAGCGGAACACGCCCTCGTCGCGCCCCTGCAGGAGTGTGGCGCGGAACAGGTTGCCGTATTCCGTCCGGTATTCGATCAGCCGGTTGAACACGACGCGCTGTTCCGGCGTTGTCGCGCCGCGCAGGTGCATCTCGACGCCGATCCAGACAGCGCGCTGGAACGGCTTGGTCTCGATCATCTGCATGACATGCGCCGTGGCCATCCTGCGCCAGCGCGGCAGCGCCGCGCCGGGTTCGTCCACGAACGGCCGCACTGCCTCGTAATTCATGTCCATGCCGGTGCGGAACACCTCCGCGAACAGATCGGCCTTGGAGGGGAAGTGGTGATAGATACGGCCCTTGGTTGCGCCCAGGCTGCGCGCCACGTCGTCGATCGAGGTCGCCGAATAGCCGCGCTCCATGAAGCATTGCGCCGCGGCCCGCAGAATGTCGGCGCGCGAATCGTCCACCACCTGTTCGCGGACGCTCTGGATCATGCGGCGACTTCCTCCCATGCCCGCTCTGGCGCCGATATTTCTTGTCGAACTTCGCCGGCTGCTCTTTACGGGCTGGCCCAATGATGAACATACTACCCGGTATGTTGTCAACGTGACGTCCGCGACGAAATCGTTGCCGGCAGGAGGAGCAGGGAGGGACGGATGGCCTATCTGGAGGAGCTGTTTTCGGTCGCGGGCAAGGTGGCGCTGGTCACCGGGGCGGCGACCGGCATCGGGCGCATGGCCGCGACCGGGCTGGTGCAGGGCGGCGCGCATGTGCTGATCGCCTCGCGCAAAGCCGACGCCTGCGAGGCCGTAGCCGCCGAAATCAACGCGCTCGGCGGTCCAGGCCGGGCAGAAGGCTTCGGCGGCGACGTCGGCAGCGAGGAAGGCATCGCCGCCCTTGTCGGGGAAGTGAAGGCCCGTACCGACAGGCTGCACATCCTCGTCAACAATGCCGGCCTCACCTGGGGCGCCGACCTCGAGAGCTTCCCCTATGCCGCCTGGCAGCGGGTGCTCAACGTCAACGTCACGGGCCTCTTCCATCTGACCCGCGAGCTGCTGTCGCTGATCGAGGCGGCCGCCAGCGACGACGACCCGTCCCGCGTCATCAACCTCGGTTCGGTGATGGGCACCCAGCCCATGGCCGACGGCGCCTATTCCTACACCGCCTCGAAAGCGGCGGTGCATCACCTGACGAAGACGCTCGCCGGCGAACTCGCCGGGCGCCGCATCACGGTCAACGCCTTCGCGCCGGGACCCTTCCAGAGCCGCATGACGGCGTTCGCGACCGCCGGCGAGGAGAACGCTAGCCGCGTCGGCGAGCGCGTGCCGATCGGGCGCATCGGCCGGCCCGATGACATCGCCGGCGCGACGCTGTATCTGTGTTCCCGCGCGGGCTCCTACGTCACCGGGGCGATCCTCCCGATCGACGGCGGTCAGTCGGTGCAGCACGGAATGCGCCTTTTCAAAGAGTGATCTCGGCCTGTCCCCATGGATGTATTTCGTTTGCCGCCGGTTTCGCTTGAAGAGCTCCAGGCCGCCGTGGGCCAGGAGGTGGGATTATCCTCATGGCGCACGGTGACGCAGGAGATGATCGACAAGTTCGCCGACGCCACCGACGATCATCAGTTCATCCATGTCGACCCGAAGCGCGCGGCGCAGACCCCGTTCGGCGGAACAATCGCGCACGGCTTCCTGACGCTGTCGCTGCTGTCGGCCATGGCCTACGAGACCTTGCGGCCGCTGAAACACCTCGAGGTCAGCGTCAACCAGGGTTTCGAGAAGCTGCGCTTCCTCGCGCCCGTCTTTTGCGGCGCGCGTATCCGCGCCCGCTTCGTGCTGAAGAGCATCTCCGTGCGGCCCTCGCGCTGGATCCAGTTCACCTACGACGTGACGGTGGAGATCGAGGACACGCCCAAGCCCGCGATCGCGCTCACCTGGCTCACCGTGTCGAAGGTCGCTTCCCATGAGGCCGGCACATGAACGGCGATCCCAATGCGCTCGACGCCGCTGCCCTCGGCCCCTACCTGGAAGCGAACCTGCCGGGTTTCCGCGACCTGCGCGGCATCGAGAAGTTCAAGTCGGGCCAGTCGAACCCGACCTACCTGCTTACCGCGGCCAGCGGCCGCTACGTGCTGCGCGCCAAGCCGCCGGGGCAATTGCTGAAATCCGCGCACCAGGTGGACCGCGAATACCGCGTGCTCAAGGCGCTGGCCGGCACCGGCGTGCCGGTGCCGCGGGCGCTGCACCTGTCGCCTGAAGGCGACGATTCCCCCATCGGGCGTATGTTCTACGTCATGGGTTTCGTGGACGGCCGCATCCTGTGGGACCCGGCGCTGCCGGAAGCCTCCGGCAACGTCGAACGCGCCGCCATCTACGACGCGATGAACGCGACGCTCGCCGCGCTGCATTCGGTCGACGTGGAAGCGGCCGGCCTCTCCGACTTCGGCAAGCCCGGCAGCTATTTCGAGCGCCAGCTCTCGCGCTGGACCAGCCAGTACCGCGCCTCCGAGACCGGAGCGGTCGCCGACATGGACCGGCTGATCGAATGGCTGGAGGCAAACCTGCCGCCCGACGACGGCCTCGTGGCGCTGGTGCATGGCGACTACCGTCTGGACAACATGATCTTCGCGCCGGACCGGCCGGAGGTGGTCGCCGTGCTCGACTGGGAGCTGTCGACGCTTGGCCATCCCTATGCCGACCTCGCCTACCAGTGCATGCAGTGGCGCCTGCCGCACGCATCCGGCTTCCGCGGGCTGGGCGGCGTGGACCGGCATGCGCTGGGCATTCCCACCGAGGAGGAATACGTCGCCGCCTATTGCCGCCGCCGCGGCATCGCGGCGATCGACAACTGGACCTTCTGCCTCGCCTTCTCCTTCTTCCGCCTCGCCGCCATCTGCCAGGGCGTCTACAAGCGCGCGCTGGACGGCAATGCGTCGAACCCGGAGAAGGCGCGAACCTATGGAGACGCGGTGAGGCTGCTGGCCGGGCTCGCCGCCGCACTGATCGCGGGGAAGGCGTGATGGCGCGGTTCGACGGGCTGACGGTACTGATTTCGGGCGCCGCCGGCGGGTTCGGCTCCGCAGCAGCCAGGCGTTTCGCCGCCGAGGGCGCGCGGCTGGTGCTGTCCGATCTCAACGCGGAAAAGCTCGACGCTTTCGCCGCGACGCTTCAAGCGGAGACCGCCACGCTTGCCGGAGACATCGCCGACGAGTCGCTGTCGGAAAGGCTCGTCCAGCTCGCCGTCGAGCGTTTCGGAGGCCTCGACGTGGCCATCAACAACGCCGGCATCGCGCAGGACTTCCAGCGCCTGCCGCAGACGCCCTCGGACGAGGCACGCCGCATCATCGACATCGACGTCATGGGCGTCTTCTACGCGATGAAGCACCAGCTGCCGCTGATGGAGCGCCAGGCGCGCGAGGGCAGGAAGGGTGCGATCGTCAACATCGCCTCCGTGGCCGGCATCGCCGGCGCGCCGAAGCTCGCGGTCTATTCGGCCGCCAAGCACGCCGTGGTCGGGCTGACCCGCTCGGCGGCCGCCGAATACGCCACGCGCGGCGTGCGCGTGAACGCGGTCTGCCCCTCCTTCGCCCGCACGGAGATGGCGCTCGCCGCCTTCCGCGAAGCGCCGGACCAGGCGGCGGCGGAAGCCGAAATGACGCGCGGCGTGCCGATGCGGCGGCTGGCGGAGGTGGACGAGATCGTCGAGGTTATCCTCTTCGCCGCCGACCCGAGGAATTCCTTCATGACTGGCCAGACGCTGGCCGCGGACGGCGGCATAACAGCCGTCTAAATTCAGGCCGCCGCAAGTTCCGTCCGGCGCTTGCCCGTCCGCAGCAGCACCAGCAGCATCGCTCCGATATTGACCAGGTTCCACGCGATCCCGTGCAGGAACGCGGCCTGGTAGGAGCCCGTCAGGTCGTAGATCCAGCCGGACATCCAGCCGCCGACCGCCATGCCCACGATGGTCGCCATGATGACGATGCCGGTCCGCTGGCCGGCCTCGCGGGCGGGCAGGTATTCGCGCACGATTATCGCGTAGCACGGCACGATGCCGCCCTGGCTGAGCCCGAACACTAGGGACACGACGTAAAGCGACGCGAGCCCGTCGAAGGGGATGTAGAAGAGCAGCGACAGGCCCTGCAGCACCGAGCCGATCAGCAGCGTCTTCACCCCGCCGATGCGGTCGGCGATGACCCCCGAGGCGAGCCGGCTGACGATGCCGCCCGCCAGCATGAGCGACAGCATTTCGGCGCCGCGCGCCACCCCGTAGCCGAGATCGACGCAATAGGCGACGATATGCACCTGCGGCATCGCCATCGCCATGCAGCAGCCGAAGCCGGCGACGATGAGCACACCCTGCAGAGCGCGCGGCGACAGGTCGATCGTCTTCAGCGCGGTCGCCCCGGCGTTGGACCCCGGCGCGCCTTCGCGCGGTCGCTGGCGCCGCAGCAGATACGACAGCGGCACGATGGTGACCGCGATGAAGATGCCGATGCCGATATAGGTCGCGCGCCATCCGTAGCCGTCGAGGAAGGGCTGCATCAGCGGCGGCCAGATCGTACCCGCGAGATAGTTGCCGCTCGCGGCCGTCGCCACGGCCAGCCCGCGCCGCTTCGCGAACCAGTGCGAGATGTCGGCCATCAGCGGTCCGAAATTGATCGACGTGCCGATCCCGATCAGCACCCCCTGCGCCGCCGCGAACAGCCAGATATTGCCGGAGAGGCCCGCGAGCACGAAGCCGGCTCCGTTGGCGAGCGCGGCGAGCGAGAGCGGCAGCGCGATGCCGAAACGGTCGACGTGCCGGCCGATGATCACGTTGCCGACCGCGAAGCCGACCATGGTGAGCGTGTAAGGGATGGAGGCGTCGCCGCGCGCCACGCCGAACTCCGCCTGCACGGCCGGCAGCACGACGACGACGGCCCACATGCCGACATTACCGATGGTGGCAATCAGTACCGAGACGGCGAGCCGCGTCCACGAATAGCTGCTGTCGATATGGTCGCCGGCGCCCGCCGCACTCGTCATGTCTTGCTCCCGAACGGCCGCCTTCGACCGGGGCCGCAAACTACCTATCAGCCTCCGCCGCTGACAGGAACAGTGCGAGCCGATAGGTGAGCCAGCCACGTATCCCAGATCGGTCAAAGACAGCTCGTCCGGATGTTACAGTCCGTGGATTTCGTGAAGGAGACTGCAGGAACTCTGCATTGCCCCGCAGATTAGTCCAGTGCGGGCGGCCATGGACATCCGGGCCTCTGCCCGACGTCCTTGTTCGCCCCCAACAGAAGGAGAATCGAGATGAAGAAACTTCTTATTGGCGCGGCCGTGGTAGCGCTGACTGCTTCTGCGGCCTACGCGAACGAAAATGAGAGGCGCGCCGCTGGCGCAATCGGAGCCGGTACAACCGGCGCAATCGGTGGCGCAGTGATCGGCGGCCCTGTAGGTGCCGTCATCGGCGGCGTCGCCGGCGCGACCATTGGGGCCGCAGCCGCGGTACCGGCGGACGCCCAGACCTATGTCATCGAACACCCGGTCCAGTCGGTCCGCGTGGAGGGCGAGATCCGGCCTCGCGCCCGCCTGCCACAGACCGTGCAGGTCCACGCGATCCCGAGTGCGCCGGAGTACGGATACATCTATGTCGATGAGCGGCCGGTTATCGTGAGCATGGAGACCCGCGAGGTCGTCCATGTCCTGCAATAGAGGCAACGCTGTCTGTGGCGGCCGGAGCAAGCAGCTCCGGCCGCCTGCAATCGGACCGCTTACCAGCGACCCATGAAGCCGCGACCGCGTCCCCCCGCGCCCATGCCCATGCCCATCATGGGCAGGACGATTTCGTCCGCTGCTTTCTTCTGTTCGTCGTCGAGCGCTCCGTA
>JAEYRU010000096.1 GCA_023435335.1 Pseudomonadota bacterium | reverse complement strand
GCGAGGCGCGACCACCTCGGGCCCGGCTGTGGGGCTCATCACCAGACCGCGCCACCGCAGCGCGGCCCAACCGGCACCGCCGCCCTCCCCGATACCCGGTGCGCACCAGGTTCCCGCGAGGGCGATGCAGCCATTATGGGTGAGGCGCGAAAGGGTGGGGATGAACTTTTTTCGATTATCGGGGAGATTCAACGGGTTGGGTGCTGAAGGAACGGCACTCTATCCACACTTTCCGTGAGACTGCACTTGCCCTGAATCGCAGGAGAAGATCGGCGCGCTCTCCCCCCGCCTCCGTTGCAGCCGCAGTCCGAAGGCGCACAGCCCGTGGCCTCCAAAAGTCGCCCGAGCGCATTATAAAGAACAGCGTCCCCAACCGGAGAAACCGCATGCCCCTACTTCTGAAAGGATCGTGCCGCTGCGGGGCGATCGCATTCGAGGTCATGAGCCACACACCGGTTCCTTACCAGCTCTGCTATTGTTCCATCTGCCGCAAGCAGCAAGGCGGCGGCGGTTACGCGATTAATCTCGGCGCCGACAACCGCACCATGAAGATCAAGGGCAAGCGGCATCTCGGCGTCTACCGCGCCGAGATCCAGGACGAGGAGCGGCAGCACTGCGAAACCTCGAGCGGCGAGCGCAATTTCTGCATGAAATGCGGCTCGGCGCTGTGGCTCTACGACCCTAGCTGGCCAGAGCTGGTTCACCCCTTCGCCAGCGCCATCGACAGCGAACTTCCGGTCGCGCGCGAGCGGGTGCATCTCATGCTGAAATACAAGGCAAGCTGGGTCGAGCCCGACATCCGGGAGAACGATGCCGCCTTCGATCTCTACCCGGAAGAATCAATCGAGGGCTGGCACAAGAAACGGGGGTTGTGGGTGGACTAGCCCGGCCGGGGCTGCTTAGGCAGCGTGGGTCATCGCGGCCCAGCGCGTCACCTGGGCGATGTCTATCCCCTCCCTCTGGGCGGCGACCAGCGGGTGGTCGGCGTCCTGCAATTCCACAATCGGGCGGAGGTCGTCGGGCCGGAAGCAGACATTCGCGTGCAGCCCACTCGAGCCCGGGTAGTCCGGGATCTCGTGCATCAGGTAGCCGAAGCAGCCGCCCGTTTCGTAGCTGCCCTTTCCGAAGCCATCGAGGTAGATGCCCCAGCTCCGCTCGGAGACCGACATCCACACGCCGAAGCGAAAGTCCTCGCCGAGTTCCGGCACCGGCAGGTGGAGCAGGCAGCGAATGAAACGGTCGACGGTTCCGTCCCCGTAGCGCACCTCGCAGAAATCCTCATCGAGGAACGATCGACGCCGCGTCTCACCGTCCAGCGACTGCCAGTCGAACGGCTCTTCGAAGAAAAGATCCATCGGCAGCCCGGTAAACTCGTTGCCGCAGCAGGCGCACCGCCACGAATATGCGGCGGCGCTCATGGACAGAGGTCAGGCCGCGCTCTGCGCCCGCGCCTCGGCCAGCGCCTTGAGGTCGGCGGCCTTGAGCTCTACCGACTCGCCGCAGCCGCAGGCGGACGACTCGTTCGGGTTGCGGAAGGTGAAGCCGGTACGCAGCGTCGTGACCTCGAAATCGAGCTCGGTGCCGAGAAGATAAAGCGCTGCCTCCGGCGCGACCCAGACATGAGCGCCGGCATGCTCCACATGGTCGTCCTTGGCATTCGGCTCAGTCACGAGGTCGACGGTGTATTCCATGCCGGCGCAACCGCCCTTCTTGATGCCGACGCGGACGCCTTTGGCATTTTCGCGCGCAGCCACGACTTCGCGGACGCGCGCCGCGGCCGCGTCGGTCATCGAGATTACCTGGAATCGGCCCATTTCATTCTCCTTCACGCCGGTTCAAGGCCGACGGAACGATGAGTCTTCCTTCAAGATGGTGAAGAATTCGCCCTTTCGCAACCCGCCCGGTCAATACCAACCAAGGGCTACCCGTGCCTCTTCCGACATGCGGTCGGGCGTCCATGGCGGGTCGAACACCATGTCGACCTCAACAGCCGACACGCCCTCCACCGCGCCGACCGCGTTCTGAACCCAGCCCGGCATCTCGCCCGCCACCGGGCAGCCGGGCGCGGTCAGCGTCATATCGATCTTGACGGAGCGGTCGTCCTCGATGTCGATCCTGTAGATCAAACCAAGCTCGTAGATGTCGGAGGGAATCTCCGGGTCGTAGACCGTCTTCAGCGCCGAGACGATGTCGTCGGACAGCCGCGCCAGTTCCTCGGCGGGAATGCTCGACTGGATCGCGGGCGCGTTCGCCGCCGTTTCGGGGGTGTCTGTCGTGTCGTTCATGGCGTTCACCCAAAGAACTTTCGCGCCTTTTCAAGCGCTTCGGCCAGGACATCGATTTCGGCCCTGGTATTGTACATGGCGAAGGAGGCGCGGCATGTCGAGGTCACGCCGAAGCGTTTCAAGAGCGGCTGCGCGCAATGCGTGCCCGCGCGGACGGCCACACCGGCGCGGTCGATCACCATTGACACGTCGTGGGCGTGTATGCCCTGCAACTCGAAGGAGACGATGGCGCCCTTGCCCGGCGCGTCGCCGTAGATACGCAGCGAGTTTATGCGCGAGAGCCGTTCATGGGCGTAGGCGTTCAGTTCCGCCTCGTGCGCGGCGATGCGCTCGCGCCCCACGCCCTCCATGTATTCGAGCGCCGCGCCCAGGCCGATCGCCTGCACGATGGGCGGCGTGCCGGCCTCGAAACGGTGCGGCGGGTGGTTGTAGGTGACCTTGTCCTCGGTCACCTCCTCGATCATCTCGCCGCCCCCCTGGAAGGGACGCATGGCCTCCAGCACGTCCCCGCGGCCGTAAAGGACGCCGATGCCGGACGGGCCGTAGACCTTGTGACCGGTGAAGACGTACCAGTCGCAGCCGATGTCCTGGACGTCGACGGGCATGTGCACAGCGGCCTGGCTGCCGTCGACCAGCACCGGAATGCCGCGCGCATGCGCGATGCGCACCATCTCCTTCACCGGGGTCACGGTGCCAAGCACGTTCGACATATGGGTGATGGCGACGAGCTTCGTGCGGTCGGTCAGGCGCTTCTCGAACTCTTCCAGATGGAGTTCGCCGCGGTCGTCGACCGGCACCCAGACCAGCTTCGCGCCCTGCCGCTCGCGGATGAAATGCCACGGCACGATGTTGGAGTGATGCTCCATGATGGAGAGCACGATCTCGTCACCCTCGCCGATGTTGGGCATGCCCCAGCCATAGGCGACCGCGTTGATCGCCTCCGTGGTCGACTTGGTGAAGACGATCCGGTCGGTGCTTTCGGCGTTGAGGAAGCGGCGCACGGTCTCGCGAGCGCGCTCGAAGGCGTCGGTGGCGGCGTTGGAGAGGAAATGCAGTCCGCGATGCACGTTTGCGTATTCGTGGCTGTAGGCGTGGCTGACGGCGTCGATGACGGCGCGCGGCTTCTGCGCCGACGCGCCGTTGTCCAGATAGACAAGTGGCTTACCGTAGACCTCGCGCGAAAGGATCGGGAAATCCGCGCGGATCGCGTCGACGTCGTAGGGCCTCGGTTCGACCTTCTGGTCCATGATCATCCGTGCTCGACGAACCAGGCGTCGAGCTTCGCCTCCAGCGCGTCCACGAGCGCCTCGTTCTGCAGGTCCTCTACGACCTCGGCCAGGAAGGCCTTCACCAGCAGCCCGCGCGCCTCCTTTTCGGGAATGCCGCGCGCCATCAGGTAGAACAGGTGGTCCTTGTGGATCTCGGCAACAGTGGCGCCGTGGCCGCAGGCCACGTCGTCGGCGAAGATCTCCAGCTCCGGCTTGATCGAGAAGTCGCCCTCGTCGGTGAGCAGCAACGTGTTGCAGGCCATCTTGGCATCGGTCTTCTGCGCCTCGCGCGCGACCCTGATCTGCCCCTGGAAGACGCCGTGCGCCTTGTCGAGCACAACGTTGCGGACGATCTCGGTCGACGAGGCGCCGTGGCCGGCATGGTCGAGCACCATGGTCACGTCGCAATGCGTCTCGCCGGCGAGCAGGTTGACGCCGCGCAGCGTGAACACGCAGTCCTCGCCCGCGGCCGCCACGCGGATCTCCTGGCGCACGAGCTTGCCGCCCTCGTTCATGACGAACAAGGAAAGCCGGGCGTTCCTGCCGATGGTCGCGTTGAACTGGCCGAGATGGCTGGCGCCATGCGGCTGCTCCTGCATGATGACCCAATGGACCTCGGCGCCATCGGCGACGGTCAGGTGCGAGATCGACGACACCAGCGCGTCGGCGGTGCCGGTCTGGCGCTCCACGAACTCGGCGCGAGCGCCCTCGCCCACATTGACGACATGGCGCGTGTGGGTCTGGCCGCCGGCGTGCACGTTCTGGATCTCGAGCGGAGCGTCGAGCGCTGCGCCGGCCGCGACCTCGATCGACAGGCCGTCGGCGGCGAAGGCCGCGTTGATGGCGCCGATGGCGTCGGCAACGTCGGCGGGCGTCAGCAGATCGTTGAGCGCGCCCTCGACGAGCAGTTCCTCGACGCGGCGCACCGAGAGCCCTTCGGCCGGCCTGGCTTCGGCGGCGCGACCGCCAAGCACCGGGAGTACGCGGCTACCCGCCACGAGAGGGGGCACGGGCTCGGCCTTCGCGGCCGGATCGTGCTCGGGAACCGAGGACAGGAGGCGGCGCAGGTCAGTGTAGTGCCACGCTTCGACCCGGCGGCTGGGCAGGCCGGCCTTGATGCGTTCCACCGCGTTGTCGCGCGCCAGCATCAGCGTGCCGTCGCCGGGCAGTTCGGCGGCGCGCGCGGCGAAGGCCTCGACCAGCGAGGTCTCGGCCAGCGTGAGCTGCGGCTTTGCCTGGATGTTCATCACCGTCACCTCAGGCCGCCTCGCCGATCACGCCGGCATAGCCGTTCTGCTCCAGCTCGAGCGCGAGGCCCTTGTCGCCGGATTTCACCACCTGCCCGCGATAGAGGACGTGCACGCTGTCCGGCACGATGTATTCGAGCAGGCGCTGGTAGTGCGTGATGACCACGACCGCACGGTCGGGCGCGCGCAGCGCGTTGACGCCGTCGGCCACGATCCGAAGCGCGTCGATGTCGAGACCGGAATCGGTCTCGTCCAGCACGCACAGCTTCGGCTCGAACAGCTTCATCTGCAGGATCTCGGCGCGCTTCTTCTCGCCGCCGGAGAAGCCGACATTGAGCGGGCGCTTGAGCATGGCCATGTCCATCTGCAGCGAGGCAGCCGCCTGCTTGACGCGCGCCAGGAAGTCCGGAACCTTCAACGGCTCCTCGCCGCGGGCCTTGCGCTGCTCGTTGAGCGCGACCTTGAGGAACTCCATCGTGGCGACGCCGGGTATCTCCATTGGATACTGGAAGGCGAGGAAGATGCCCTTTGCGGCGCGCTCGGCAGGGTCCATCTCAAGAATGGACTCGCCGTTGTAGAGGACCTCGCCCTCGGTAACCTCGTAGTCCTCTCGTCCTGCCAGGATGTAGGACAGCGTCGACTTGCCGGAGCCGTTCGGCCCCATGATGGCGGCGACCTCGCCTGCCTTTACGGTGAGGTTCAGACCCCGGATGATCTCGGTGCCGTCCTCGGCGATGCGGGCGTGCAGGTTCCTGATTTCAAGCATTCTTCAGATCCGTGTTTGTCGGCCGCCAGGGCGGCCCCTCGATTTCAAAAGGCGAACAGGTCACGCAGCGACGGCAAGGCGGAGGCGGCGACCAGCCCGACACCGACGCCCAGCGCGAAACGGAAAGCCCGGCTCGCCATGGGCACGAAGGCAGCCAGCAGACCGCAGACGAGGCCGTAGAATGTTAGCGTCACCGGGTCCATGGCCTCACCCGTAGCTGCGTGCTTCGAGCAGGTCGTAGTGCTGCGACCGCTGGTCGAAGCGTTTCAGCACCTTGCGCGCCGCCTCCGGCACGTAGGAGGCCTCGTAGTCCTCGCCCACGAAGGCTTTGACCGCATCGATGTCGTCGAACTCCATGATGGTGACGAACTCGACCTCGTCGGCGTGCGGGCGGCGCATCATCTCGAACCGGCGCAGGCCCGTAATGCCCATGTGCTCGATGCCGACCGACACCTCCTCGCGCAGAAGCTTCTCGTAGGCGTCGGCGTTCTGCGGCGTCGTCCAGCCATGCCAGATCCGCTTGACGGTCATCCCACGCTGCCCTCCAGCGAGATGCCGATCAGCTTCTGCGCCTCGACGGCGAACTCCATCGGCAGTTCCTGGATCACGTCCTTGACGAAGCCCGAAACGATGAGCGCGATGGCGGCCTCCTCCGGGATGCCGCGCTGCATGACGTAGAAGAGCTGGTCCTCGGAAATCTTCGAGGTGGTCGCCTCGTGCTCCAGCTTGGCCGTCGCGTTCTTCGCTTCGATGTAGGGCACGGTGTGCGCCCCGCAGTTCGAGCCGATCAGCAGCGAGTCGCAGTTGGTGAAGTTGCGCGCGTTCTCCGCCTTGCGGTGCACGGACACCTGGCCGCGATAGGTGTTGTCGGAATGGCCGGCCGAGATGCCCTTGGAGATGATCCGGCTCGTCGTGTTCTTGCCGAGATGGATCATCTTGGTGCCGCTGTCGATCTGCTGGTGGCCGTTCGACACGGCGATGGAATAGAACTCGCCGCGGGAGCCATCGCCGCGCAGGATGCAGGACGGATACTTCCAGGTGATGGCGGAGCCTGTCTCGACCTGCGTCCACGAAATCTTCGAGTTCCTGCCGCGGCAGTCGCCGCGCTTGGTGACGAAGTTGTAGATGCC
>JAEYRU010000125.1 GCA_023435335.1 Pseudomonadota bacterium | reverse complement strand
CGCCGTCGGCGACCGACGACTTCTGCGTATGCGTGCGGGCGCCGCCCAGCTCCTCCGCCGTGACGATCTCGTTGGTGACGGTCTTCACGACGTCCGGGCCGGTGACGAACATGTAGGACGAGTCGCGTACCATGAAGATGAAATCGGTCATTGCCGGGGAATAGACCGCGCCGCCGGCGCAGGGCCCCATGATCACCGAGATCTGCGGGACGACGCCCGACGCATCGACATTGCGCTTGAACACGTCGGCGTAGCCGCCGAGCGACGCAACGCCTTCCTGGATACGTGCCCCACCACTGTCGTTGAGGCCGATAACCGGCGCGCCGTTGCGCACGGCCATGTCCATGATCTTGCATATCTTCTGCGCGTGCGTCTCCGAAAGCGATCCGCCGAGCACGGTGAAGTCCTGGCTGAACACGTAGACGAGGCGGCCGTTGATGGTGCCCCAGCCGGTCACCACGCCGTCGCCGGGATATTTCTGCGCCGCCATGCCGAAGTCGACGGCGCGGTGCGTGACGAACATGTCGAACTCTTCGAAGGAGCCTTCGTCGAGCAGCACCTCGACTCGTTCGCGCGCCGTCAGCTTTCCCTTGCCGTGCTGCGCCTCGATGCGTTTCGCCCCGCCGCCAAGACGCGCCTCGGCGCGGCGGGATTCCAGCTGTTCGAGCACCTCGCGCATCAGCGAAGGTCCTTCGTCACGGCGGTGGATTTCATCCGGCCCTCCCCGAGTTTCGATCTGATCCGCCCGCATAGCGCCTGTGCTGGCGCGCGAAAAGGCTTGAACGGGCGGAGGCGCGTAACCTAGAGTTTGCATTATTGCAGAATGCGAACAAGCAAAATGCGTAACACCAAGCTCTTCATCGGCCGCAAGATTCGCGACCTGCGCGAGGCTAACCGCCTGACCCAGTCGGGCTTTGCCGCGCGGCTGGGAATCTCCACCAGCTACCTCAACCAGATCGAGAACAACCAGCGCTCGGTGTCGGCGGCCGTGCTGCTCGGTCTGGCCGAGACGTTCCGCGTCGACATCTCGGACCTTTCTTCGGGTGAGAGCGACCGCCTGCTGTCGGCGCTGAGCGAGGCGCTGAGCGATCCTGTCTTCGAAGGTCATTCGCCCAGCCTGCAGGAACTGAAGCTGGTAACCCAGAACGCACCGGGCTTCGCGCACGCGCTGATCGCCGCGCATCAGGCCTATCGCCGCAACAGCGAGCAACTGGCAAGTCTCGACGACCGGCTGGGCGGGGCGAACGCCTTCGCCGAGCCCACACCCTACGAAGAGGTGCGCGACTTCTTCCATTTCGTCGATAACTACATCCATGAGCTCGATCCGGCAGCGGAGCAGCTGGCGCAGGCGCTGGGAATTCCCGAGCGCGATGCGGCGGCCGCCCTACCGGAGCATCTTGAGGGCAGGCACCGCGTGAAGGTGCTGCGCGCCGACCCGGGTGAGGAGATCATCCGTCGGTTCGATCCGGACGCGAACGCGCTCTATCTGAATGCATACGCTCCACCGGCTACCCGCACCTTCCAGACGGCGTTCCAGCTGGCCGCGCTGGAAGCTGCGGCTGAGATCGCCACGGTCGTGCGGCGCGCCGATTTCCGCACTCCCGAAGCTGCCGAGATCTGCCGCATTGGCCTGCAGAACTATTTCGCGGGCGCGCTGATGCTGCCCTATCAGGCGTTCCTCGCCGCGGCCAAGGATTTGCGCCACGACCTCGAACTGCTGGCCGCGCGCTTCGGCGCGAGCGTCGAGCAGGTGGCGCACCGGCTTTCCACACTGCAGCGGCCGGGCGCGAAAGGTGTGCCGGTCTTTTTCGCCCGCTTCGACCGTGCCGGCAACATCACCAAACGCCACTCCGCCGCCAAGCTGCAGTTCGCCCGCTACGGCGCGGCGTGCCCGTTGTGGAACGTGCACCAGGCATTCGAGGCGCCCGGCCGCATCATTCGGCAGTTGGCCGAGACGCCGGACGGCGTCCGTTATCTCTGCGTGGCGACCGAACTGACCAAGGGTGGAGGGGGCTTCAACGCGCCACAGCGCCGCTATGCCATCGCGTTGGGCTGCGAGGTCTCCTATGCGGCCGACTTCGTCTATGCCGACGGGCTCGACCTTGCCAACAAGGCGGCCTTCGATCCTATCGGCATATCATGCCGCATCTGCGAGCGTGCGGCCTGCGCCCAGCGCGCCATGCCGCCGCTGAAGAGCCGGCTGAAGGTGGATCACGATCGCAGGGCGGTGCTGCCCTATTCGATCTCCTGACGCGTCGCGCGCGGTCGGCATCTGCCGTCGCCGTGTAGTGTGCCGGCCCCTTTGGCCGTCCACTTCATCTCATCAGAAGAACGCCTGCAGCCCGGTTTGCGCGCGGCCGAGTATCAGGGCGTGCACGTCGTGCGTGCCCTCATAGGTATTCACCGTCTCAAGGTTCTGCGCATGGCGCATCACATGGTAGCCGACCTGGATGCCGTTGCCGCCGTGCATGTCGCGCGCGGCGCGCGCGATGTCGAGCGCCTTGCCGCAATTGTTGCGCTTGACGAGACTGATCATCTCCGGCGCGAACTTGCCCTCGTCCATCAACCGCCCGACGCGCAAGCTGCCCTGCAGGCCGAGCGCTATCTCGGTCTGCATGTCGGCGAGCTTCTTCTGGAAGAGCTGCGTGCCGGCCAGCGGCTTTCCGAACTGCTTGCGGTCGAGTCCGTATTGCCGCGCGCGGAACCAGCAGTCCTCGGCCGCGCCCATCGCGCCCCAGGAGATGCCGTAGCGCGCGCGGTTGAGGCAGCCGAACGGCCCTTTCAGCCCGGAAACATTGGGCAGAAGCGCGTCCTCGCCTACCTCGACATTGTCCATGACGATCTCGCCGGTGATCGAGGCGCGCAGGCTGAGCTTGCC
>JAEYRU010000119.1 GCA_023435335.1 Pseudomonadota bacterium | reverse complement strand
GATGATGTGGACATCCTTGAACTCCGTGTCCTTCATCTCCTTTTCGAAGAGCTCCCAATAGGCGCGCGACGTCGCCTCGGCATTGGTCATCATGAAGGGCAGTTCGAAGACCTCGGAGCGCGGGAAGCGCCCCGGCGTGTAGCCGTTGACGGTCCAGACGATATCGACGGCGCCGTCGATGGCCTGGTCGATGAGTTGCGGCGGCGTGCCGCCAAGCGCCATGGCGCCGTAGCGCTCTATCTTGATGCGGCCACCGGAGTCCGCTTCAACCTTGTTGGCCCAGGGCTCGAGCACATGGGCGGGCACGTTGGCCTGCGGCGGCAGGAACTGGTGCAGGCGCAGTGTCACTTCCTGCGCCAGCGACATCGTGGCGCCGGATAGCCATCCGGCGGTTGCCAGCACTCCTGCCAGCAGGGCCGACTTCTTGGAAACGTATCTCATATTCTCCTCCCAGAGATTCGTTGGACAGCGCGGGCGGCATTCGCCGTGACCGCGTCCGCTCCAGTTCTACAGGCGGATGCGTAACAACAAAAGCCGCATATCCATTTTGTTCGTAACATATTATCCAATCGAACCGAGCGGCAGCGGTCCGGCTTCCTTGAGGGTGTCGAGCACGATCGCCGTCTTGACGTGCTGGACCGATTCGTGCGGCAGCAACACGCCGTTGACAAATTCCGACAGCATCTTCAGGTCGGGCGTCACGACCTTGAGGACGTAGTCCATCTCGCCGGTCAGTGCATGGGCCTCCTGCACCTCCGGCAGTCTCGAGACGAGGTCGGCGAACCGGCGGGCGTTGTCGCGGTTGTGCGTGGCCAGCGTGACCGAGACCATGCTTACGAGAAGGAACCCAAGTTTCTCGCGGTCCAGCGCGGCGCGATATCCGCGGATCAACCCTTCCTCCTCCAGTCGCTGGCGCCGCCGGGAACATTGCGAGGGGGAGAGGTGCACGCGGGCGGAAAGGTCGTTGTTGGTCAGCCGCGCATCCTCCTGCAGTAGCGCGAGTAACTTGCGGTCGAAGTCATCTATCTGCGTGTTCTCCACGGAATCTTGTTTCCTGATGCACGTTTCGTGCGCAATGGAACCTTAATGCGGCCTCGAATGCAACCCGCGTGCACAATGTCCGCGCTATTATTTGCGAAGCGCCCGCACTCGAGGAGGCCGGTATGGGTCCGTTCCCGCACGACGCACCACCCGCAACGATTTCTGAGGAGAACCCCGCCGGCACCGACGGGTTCGAGTTCGTCGAGTTCGCGCATCCCGAGCCGGAGAAGCTGGCCGAGCTTTTCGAGCGCATGGGCTACGCGCCGGTGGCGCGCCACAGGACGAAGGCTATCACGGTGTGGAGGCAGGGAGACGTCAACTACATCGTCAATGCCGAGCCCGGCTCGCAGGCGATGCGCTTCGTCGGCGAACATGGGCCGTGCGCGCCGTCGATGGCATGGCGCGTGGTCGATGCCAACCGCGCCTTCGCGCATGCGGTGTCGAAAGGAGCGACGCCCTACGAAGGTGACGACAAGGCTCTCGACGTACCGGCCATTGTCGGCATCGGCGGATCCCTGCTCTACTTCGTGGAGAAATACGGCGCCAAGGGCTCGGCCTACGACGGCGACTTCGAATGGATCGGCGAGCGTGACCCGAAGCCGGAAGGGGTCGGCTTCTACTATCTCGACCACCTCACCCACAATGTCTATCGCGGCAACATGGACAAATGGTGGGACTTCTATCGCGACCTGTTCGGCTTCAGGCAGATCCACTTCTTCGACATAGACGGGCGCATTACCGGGCTCGTCAGCCGCGCGATCACGGCGCCCTGCGGCAAGATCCGCATCCCGTTGAACGAGTCCAAGGACGACACCAGCCAGATCGCGGAATACCTGCGCAAATACAAGGGCGAGGGTATCCAGCACATCGCGGTTGGAACCGACGACATCTACGACGCCACCGACCGGCTGGCGGCGAACGGGCTGAAGTTCATGCCCGGCCCGCCGGACACCTATTACGAGAAGAGCCACGCGCGCGTGAACGGCCATGACGAGCCGATCGATCGGATGAAGGAGCACGGCATCCTGATCGACGGTGAAGGCGTGGTCGACGGCGGCATGACCAGGATCCTGCTGCAGATATTCTCGAAGACCGTGATCGGTCCGATCTTCTTCGAGTTCATCCAGCGCAAGGGCGACGAAGGCTTCGGGGAGGGCAATTTCCGCGCGCTCTTCGAGTCCATCGAGGAGGACCAGATCCGGCGCGGCGTGATCAAGGTCGAGGCGGCGGAGTAGGCGCTCTCCCTGTGCCTCACCCTCCGCCGGCGAAGCGCCGCAGCGTCTCGACCACTAGGTCCGGCACGTCGATCGCGCCGGCCGCGAGCGTCCTGGCACGCACCTCCGCCGATCGCTCGAACGGCACGCGCACCGGGACACCGGGATCCAGCGGCCGGGCCTGGCGCACCTGTGCGGCATATTCGCTGACAGCCTGCCTGAAGGCGTCGGCCTCGCCGAACAGCCCGGGGTCGATGACGACGATCACGTAGCCGAAATCCTCCGGCTCCGGCCCGCGCAAGAAGACGTTGGCCTGTCCGGCCATCATAGCCAGCATCTGTACGCTCATCGCCAGCCCCGAGCCGCGGTGCCCGCCCCAGGGGGCCATGGCGCCGCCGGCGAGGAGCGCCGCGGGATCGGTAGTCGGCCTGCCTTCGCGGTCGAAACCGCGTCCCTCCGGCAACGGCTCGCCGAGCCGCATCGCCAGCGTGGCCTCCGCATGGGTGATGCTGGACGTTGTTATATCCCATATCACCGGCACGTCCTGTGAGGGGAAGCCGAAGGCGATCGGGTTGGTGCTGAAGCGCGGCTCGGTACCGCCATATGGCGCAACGGTGGCGGGGCCGCTGCCGGCGATCATGCCGACGAAGCCCGCGCTCGTCACGCGCTCGAGGTAGTGCGAGAACATCCCCGTGAAGTGCGTCTTCTTCGCGCCGACGATGGCGATTCCCGAGGTCCTGCACTTGTCTATGGCGATCTCGGATGCTCGCATCGCCACCAGATAGCCGAGGTCGTCGCCGCCATCGAGATGGGCCGAAACCGGCGTCTGGCGCAGGATTTCGATCGGCCGGCGCTTCAGAGCCGCGCGCC
>JAEYRU010000045.1 GCA_023435335.1 Pseudomonadota bacterium | reverse complement strand
TGCGCGCTCGCAAGGGCCGTCGCATAGCGAGCCGAGCGGGGCCGGTCACAGCCGCCCCAGCCGCTCCACGAGCAGATCGAAATAGCCGTCGGCATCGATTTCGCGCATCACATGCGCGTTCTTCGGGCGCTTCGTGACGGCCCACCAGTCGACGACGGTCATCCCCATTGTGAGCTCCGACATGGTCTCGATCGAGACATTGACGTGGCGCCCCTCGAACAGTTGGGGCTTCAACAGGAATGCTATGACGCAGGGGTCGTGAAGCGGCCCGCCGTCGGTGCCGTACTTCCCCTCGTCGAAACGCTCGAAGAATTCGAGCATCTGCGCCGTGGCGATACCCACCCTGCTGCCGAGCTTGCGGAAGGCGGCGACACGTTCCTCCGTCGTGAGGGCCCTGTGAGTCACGTCGAGGGGCATCATCGTGATCGGGATGCCGGAACCGAACACGACCTCGGCCGCGTGCGGATCCACGTAGATGTTGAACTCGGCGGCCGGAGTGACGTTTCCGCCCTCGAAGAACCCGCCGCCCATCAGAACGATCTCGCGGACCCGTTTCGCGATGCGCGGCTCGCGCACCAGCGCCAGCCCGATGTTGGTCAGCGGCCCGAGCGGACAGAGCGTAACCGTGCCCGGCTCCTCCTTCATCAGCGTCTCGACGATGAAGTCGACGGCATGCCCCTCCTGCAGCGGCATCGTGGGCTCGGGCAGTTCGGGTCCGTCGAGCCCGGTCTTGCCGTGCACCTCCTCTGCCGTGACGAGGCTGCGAACCATCGGGCGGATCGCTCCGGCAAAGACCTTCGTGTCCGGCTTGCCGGCGAGTTCGCATATCTTGCGTGCGTTCTTCTCCGTCAGGCGCAGGGGCACGTTGCCGGCGACAGCAGTGATGCCCAGCACCTCGAGTTCGGGGCTCGCCAGGGCCAGCAATATGGCCACGGCGTCGTCCTGACCGGGATCGGTGTCGATGATGATCTTCCTGGCGGCCATGGCTGTCCCGGACTTGCTCTTGAACTGCGAAAAACGACGGACCATATCAGGGGGGCAGTCGGAAATGCCATCCGGGTTTCCGTCTATCCACGTCGCTCTTTGAGGACACAGATGACACGCATGACGCCTTTTTCGAGCCCGCTGCTGCTAGGCTTCGATACGATGGAAAAGACGCTGGAGCGCGTGGCCAAGTCCACCGACAGCTATCCGCCCTACAATATCGAGCGCATTCGTGGCGACGATGGCGATGCCGACCGGCTGAGGATCACGCTCGCGGTGGCCGGTTTTGCCGACACGGATCTGGACGTCTCCACCGAGGAGAACCAGCTGCTCGTGCGCGGCCGCCAGAGCGACGACACCGAGCGGGAGTACCTGCATCGCGGCATCGCGGCGCGGCAGTTCCAGCGCACCTTCGTGCTGGCTGACGGGATGCGCGTGGTCGCCGCGGAACTGAAGAACGGCCTGCTCTCGATCGACCTGGACCGGCCCCAGCCGGAACGGCTGGTACGGAAAATCAACATTTCGGTGAAAGACTGACGTCCGCCCGCCGGAACCACAAAGCTCTGTCGCGGGTTGGTCACTTAGGACTTCCTGCGCAAAAGGAGGCTGACATGACTGAACATGAGACCAAGGACATCATCAGCAAGGATGAACTCGCCCACATCGGCGAGGGCGTTGTCGCCTACCTGCGGGAGTTCGACAGCACCGACTTGCAGGCGAAATTCCCGGGCATGCCGGAGGTGGAGCCGGGCACGAAGCTCTGGGCGGTTTTCGCTGCCGATGGCCGGCCTATCCTGCTGGCAGACGCCCATGCCAGCGCGCTTGCCGGCGCCATGCAGAACGATTTGACGCCCGTCAGCGTTCACTGACGAGGCCGGAACGAAGCCGCAGCGCCAGCGACCAGCTTGGCGCTGCCTCGACTACGCCGCGTGCGAGGCCGGCGTCTGTGCAAGAAAAGTGTAGATCGCGGCGGCGTCGGTGGATCCCCGGATCTTGGATACGGTTTCGGGATCACGCAGCACACGCGCAATGCGCGAAAGCGCCTTCAGATGGTCCGCCCCGGCGCTTTCGGGCGCCAGCAACAGGAAAACAAGATCGACTGGCTGATCGTCCAGCGCCTCGAAGTCCACCGGCGTCTCCAGCCGGGCGAATACGCCGGTGATCTCGCCGATGCCGGGCAACTTGCCATGCGGAATGGCGATGCCGTTGCCCACTCCCGTCGAACCCAGTCGCTCGCGCTGCAGGATAGTATCGAAGACTTCACGCTCGGGGAGCCCGGTGACCGCGGCGGCCTTCTCGGCCAGAAGCTGCAGGAGTTGCTTCTTCGAGTTGGCCTTCAAGGCCGGCATGACCGCCGAAACCTCGATCAGATCACTCAAATCCATCTGTCTGTCCTTTTACAGCGCCCGTAAGGCGTCCGCGGCCCCACCGCCGGCGGATCGGGCTGTCGTCACCGGCGCGAGGCCGCCGAGGTGTCAATCCACCCGATATTGCCGTCGGGCCGGCGGTAGACGATATTGACGTGGCCATTTCCGGCGTTGCGGAACAGGAAAACCGGATTGTCCTTCATATCCAGCTCCATCACCGCCGATGCGACGGTCATCGTTTTCAGGGCAAGGGTCGATTCGGCGACGACGGTCGGGGCATAATCCTCTGCGATCTCCTCGTCCTCGTTTTCAAGCGGAGCCACAACGCGGTAGTCGAGATCGATCGACTCTTCGGCTCCGCCATCGCCGTGACCGGGGCCGTAGGATTTGAGCCTGCGCTTGTAACGCCTAAGCCGCTTCTCGATCCTTTCGGCTGCCGAATCGAAGGCATTTTGCGGTTCCTGCGCCTGGCCGGCGGCCTGCAGGGATATGCCCGTGTCGAGACGGATAAGGCAGTCGGCGGAGAATCGGGAGCCGGATTTCTCGACCGTCACATGGCCGGAGAAACCGCCGTCGAAATACTTCTCGACAGCCTCCCCTATCCGCCCCTCGATGCGCGACCGGAACGCATCGCCGATTTCCATCTGCTTACCCGAAATACGCAGGTTCATGAAAGGCTGACCTTCTTGCTTTCAGGCATCTGGAGGCAGAGTTTATACGTGTGGCCGTCGGGCACAAGTTTTTCGGTCGGCGATGCGAGCCAGCGGCTTGTCAGGGCTGACGCTCACGTCCTCGCGGTCCGCGAGGTCTTCCGACCGTTGCGGCGCGGCTTCTATTCGCTTCACCCGTCATTGTCAAACGAGCTGGCAGGCGCAGGCGGGCTCTGCAAGGGTTGGGCGGGAGAGCAGGGTCAGCGGGCTGCGGCCGCCATGGCCCGCTTTTCCCTGCGCCGCTGCACGGACGAGGCGATGTTCATGCCCTCGCGGTATTTCGCTACCGTACGGCGCGCGATATCGACTCCGTTCTTCTTCAGGATATCCACAATCGCATCATCGGACAGCACGTCGATCGGCCTTTCATTGTCGATGAGTTCGCGAATGCGGTCCCGCACGGATTCGGCCGAGTGAGCATCTCCGCCTTCGGCCGAAGCAATCGAAGCGGTGAAAAAGAAGCGCAGTTCGAATACCCCGCGCGGCGTGAGCATGTACTTGTTGCCGGTCACGCGGCTGACTGTCGATTCATGCATGCCGATGGCGTCGGCGACGGTCCGCAGGTTGAGCGGCCTGAGGTGGCGGACGCCATGCACCAGAAACGCGTCCTGCTGACGGACGATCTCGGCCGCGACCTTGAGGATGGTGCGCGCGCGCTGATCGAGACTGCGCGTCAGCCAGTTCGCATTCTGCAGGCATTCGCCGAGGAAGTCGCGATCCGACTGAGTGCGCGCCAGGCGCGCAACCTCGGCATAGTAGCTCTGGTCCACAAGCACCCGCGGCAGCGTGTCGGGATTGAGTTCTACCGCCCAGCTTCCGTCCGAAGCCCGGCTGACAAGAATGTCGGGCGTGACGAGATCGGACACACCTCCCTCAAAGGCGGCGCCCGGCTTTGGGTCGAGCGCACGAATCTCGGCCAGCATGTCGAGGAGGTCATCCTCTTCGACGCCACAGATCTTGCGCAGCGCCACGAAGTCGCGCCGCGCCAGGAGCGGAAGGTTGGCGACCAGCGCCTGCATGGCCGGGTCGAGCCTGTTGCGCGCCCTGAGCTGCAGTGCCAGGCATTCCGCAAGGTCGCGGGCAAATACGCCGGCCGGATCAAGGCCTTGGCATCTGGCCAGCACGGCCTCCACATGCGCCGGCGTGGCGGCCAGGCGCTCGGCCAACTCCCCGATGTCGATTTCCAGATAGCCCGCGCTGTTGAGCGCGTCGGCGAGCTCGCCGGCGATCAGCCGGTCGGCCGGCTCGACAAAGGCGAAGGCGATCTGCTCGGCCAGGTGATCCCGCAGCGTTATCGGCGTCGAGGCAAATGCCTCCAGGTCGAAGCCCTCGCCGCCGCTGCCCTGCCGCATGCCTGGCGTGGCCGACTTCCACTGCGCGGCCATATCCGGAGAGAGCTTCTCGCCCGCACCGGGATCGTCCGGGAACAGGTTCTCCAGCGAGCTGTCCAGCTTCGCCGATATCCCCTCGGCCGTCCATTCCGAGGCAGCTTCGGTCCAGTCGTCGCCGACATTGGCGTCCTCAGCGCCAGCACCGGCGGGCTCCCGGTCGGTGTCGGCGCGCTCCAGAAACGGGTTTCGCTCGATCTCCTCGTCGATGACGCGCTCGAGTTCGAGATGGCTCAGCTGCAGCAGCCGAATCGACTGCATGAGCTGTGGGGTCATCACCAGCGACTGCGACTGGCGGAGCTGGAGCTTGGCGGTAAGCGCCATACCGAAACCATACCCTGTTCATGCCGCCGACGGGCAGCCCATACCGGCCCGAATGAAACTGGCCCGGCTTTTGCATGTCAAGGGGAGAGGTATCCCTGGAATGCTTAGCGCGACGTTATCGCGCCGGGAAACGCGCCCAGAGCCTTATCAAAGCGTGAATTGTTCGCCGAGATAGAAACGGCGGACATCCGCATTGCCCACGATCTCGTCGGGCGTTCCGTGCGTGAGTACCTTGCCGGTGTGGATGATGTAGGCGCGGTCGATGAGGCCGAGCGTCTCGCGCACGTTGTGGTCGGTGATCAGCACCCCGATACCCCGCTTGGTCAGGTGGCGGACCAACTGCTGGATGTCAGAGACCGCGATCGGGTCGACGCCGGCAAAGGGCTCGTCGAGCAACATGAAGTTCGGCTTGCTGGCCAGCGCTCTGGCGATCTCCAGCCGACGCCGCTCGCCGCCGGAGAGCGCGATCGAGGCCGTCCTGCGCAGATGCGTGATGTGAAACTCTTCCAGGAGCTCGTCGAGCTGGCGCTCGCGCTCGGCCTTGTCCTTCTCGACCGCCTCGAGCACGGCGCGGATGTTGCCTTCGACGGTCAATCCGCGGAAGATCGAAGCCTCCTGCGGCAGATAGCCGATGCCGAGCCGGGCCCTGCGGTACATCGGCATCGAGGTGACGTCGAAACCATCGATCTCGATGGTGCCGCTATCCACCGGGACGAGCCCGGTCACCATGTAGAAACAGGTGGTCTTTCCCGCCCCGTTGGGGCCCAGCAGGCCGACGGCCTCGCCAGCGCGTACGCCGAGCGAGACGCCCGAGACGACCTGCCGGTTCTTGTAGCTCTTGGTCAGGCCGCGCGCGATCAGCGTGCCCTTGAAACGCTCATGATCCGGCCGCGCCATGGGTTCGGCCGGCTGTCTTTCCCCCGACCGCGAAAACCAGGAGAGCATGCCCATCAGCGGTTCTGGGAACCGGGCTGCAGCAACATCTTCACCCGCCCCGACTGTCCGCCCTGCCCACAGCCGTCGAGCTGCGACTTGCCGGTATTCATATGCGCGACGAGCTTGCATCCAACGACGATGTTGTCACCCTCGGTCAGCACGACCTCCTTGCCGGTGAGCGTCATCACGCCCGAAGCTATGTCGAAAGTGCCGTAGTCGCCGGTCGCCACCTGCTCGCCCTGCTTCAGATAGACCTTGCCCTCGGCCTCCATGCGCTCGATGTCGGTGCCGGACGTCGTCGGTCCTCCGGCACTGCCTTCGCCGGTATAATAGACCGTCATCTTGACGGTCTTCAGCAGCAGCTTGCCCTGGACGAGGGTGACATTCCCCGAGAAGATCGCCACGCTTTCGCGGTCGCGTACCTCCAGCCGATCGCTTTCGATCTCGATCGGCTCCTTGCCGTCGAGCTGGAACCCGGAAGAAGAGCTCACCGCCTGCGTCATTCCCGGTAGGGTGCCTGCCGCGACCCAGAACGCCAGCGCAAGGGCGGCGACCGGCGCCTTCCTGCTATTTTCCATTGCCCTCTCCGACAGAAGCCGTGTTGATGCGCTTGGCCTCGACCACGACCTTAACCCGATTCTCGAATACCAGCATCTGGCCGCCGTCGCTCACCGCCATGGAATCCGCAGTGACGAGCGATCCGTTGAGATCGATCTCGACGGCCTCGTCAGTCGTCAGTGAGCCCTGGCCGATGTCGATCACAGCCGATTTCAACCTCGCCTGCATGCCATCGGTCGTCTTGACCAGCGCCGGGCTGTCGATCGTGAGCGTGTTGGCCGACTTGACGAGGCGACCGCTCGCCGTCTCGACGGTCGCGTATTCCTTCAGTCCCACGGGGATTCTCGCCGCGATCTCCTCGAGATCGACTATGTCGTCGTCCGCGATCTCCTGGATAGCCCGGGCGGCTTTCATCTCGTAGGCGCGATTGTCAGCGCTGTAGCCGGCCATGCGCGGATTGGCCATGATCAGCTTGCCATCCTCGATGGTCGAAGCGGCGAGGTCGATCGAGACGCCGGTCATGGACGAGATCAGCGACTTGCCTGCCAGGGCCAGGATCATCAGCACTGCGAGCGCCGGCAGCGCAACCTTGAGCCTGCGCACGTTGCGCGAACGGCGACGCTCGCGTGCGAACACGAGTTCGGTGGGGATCCTCTGCCGGTTCTGCTGCTGCAATGCTGCTTCGGTCATGTCCGGCCTGTGGCCAATCGCCCCGCGCGTAAGTCCAACGGTATTACCTCCCAGCCGGCCTGCGCGATCCTCAGCCTTTGCGGATGCAACGAGGGCAGGCCGGGTCGGTCGCATCCCAATATGGTGATTTTGCGGAGGAAGCAAACCCGCGGCGCACCGCGAGACCTCTTCAATTGACGCCCCAACTGGTCTAGACGGTGGCAGCGAATGCCAACATCTGCCGAGCGAGGCGTACATGCCCACACGTGCCGACGAAATCATCGATCGCCGCAGATTGCGACGCAAGCTTACCTTCTGGCGGGCCGCCGCACTGCTTGTGGCTGTGGTGGCGATCGCCGCGGGTGCCAGCTGGCTCTACGGCGACGGCCTGGCCGCCACCGGGAGCGACCACATCGCCCGGGTGAAGATCGAAGGCACGATAACCGAGGATGAGAAGCTGCTCAGGCTGCTCAAGCGCGTACGCGAGACGGCCAGCGTCAAGGGCGTCATTCTTACGATAGATTCGCCGGGCGGCACCACTGCCGGCGGCGAAGCGATCTACGAGGAGGTGCGGCGCCTCGCCGAAGCCAAGCCTGTAGTGGCACAGGTCGGCACCCTGGCCGCATCGGCGGGATACATGATTGCGACCGCGACCGACCATATCGTGGCGCGCCAGTCCTCGATCGTCGGCTCTATCGGCGTCCTGTTCCAGTTTCCCGACATTACCGGCCTGATGGACAAGATCGGCGTGAAGCTGGAGGGCGTGAAATCGTCGCCCCTCAAGGCCGAGCCGTCGCCCTTCAGCCCCACGACGGAGGAGGAGCGCGCGATGATCCGCGCGCTGGTGATGGACAGCTACGAATGGTTCGTCGGCATTGTCGAAAACCGACGCGGCCTGACGCGAGCCGAGACGCTCGCCCTGGCGGACGGCTCGATCTTCACCGGGCGCCAGGGGCTCGACCGCAAGCTGGTCGATGCGCTTGGGGGCGAGGAGGTTGCGAAGCAATGGCTGGAGCAGAAAGGCGTGGCGGCAAACCTCGATATCAACGAATGGAAACCTCCCAGCGAGCGCAGCTGGCTTCTGGGCTCCACGGCGATGCGCGCTCTTGCCGGCTGGCTGGGCCTTCCGGCCGATGGCTCGACCCTGCTCTCCGAGGTCGGCGCCGACCGCATCTTCCTTGACGGTCTCGTGTCTGTCTGGCAACCTGACCTTGGACGCTAGGCGACCCAAAAATTCAAGAAAATCATCCCTATAATGATGATCGGCGCTTATACGAGGGAAGCAGCAATGATCAAATCCGAGCTTGTGCAGACGATCGCGAACCGCAATCCGCATCTGTTTCTGCGCGACGTCGAGAATATCGTGAACGCCATGCTCGAGGAGATCACGACGGCGCTTGCTGAAGGCAATCGCGTCGAATTGCGAGGCTTCGGAGCGTTTTCGGTCAAGAACCGGCCCGAGCGTGTCGGGCGCAACCCGCGCACGGGCGAATCCGTTCATGTCGAGGAAAAGTGGATACCCTTTTTCAAGACCGGCAAGGAATTGCGCGAGCGCCTGAATGAAACGAAGTGATGGCCGAAACGCCGGCATGGGATCGCGGACGGGCATGCGGCTTAAATGAACAGGTTCCTGACCATCGCCGTGTTCATTCCGATCGCGATTGTGCTGATTGCGCTGGCGGTCGCCAATCGCGGCGCAGTGCCCTTCACGCTCGATCCATTTAATCCCGGCTCAACGGGACTTACGGTCAACTGGCCCCTGTTCGTCTATCTGTTCGCGGCACTTGGGCTAGGCCTGATCGTGGGCAGCGTCGCCACATGGCTGCGCCAGGGGCGCTATCGCAGGGAAGCGCGCGAGCGGGCCAACGAGGTGCGCGCGCTGCGTGACCAGGCAATGCGCACGACCGCCCAGCCTTCCCTGCCAAAGCCTGCCGCCTGATTCAGCCAACGTCATCGGAAACTCATGCTCCACATCTCTGCCGCTGACGTCGACCGCGTCCTGGACTTCGGCGGGCTGGTGGAGACCCTGCGCGAGGCTTTCCGCGCGGGCGCGGTGCAGCCGGTCAGGCACCACCACACGGTCGAGCGGCCCGACGGCTCCGCCACCACCCTGCTTTTGATGCCGGCGTGGACCGATTTCGCCGCCGGCGCCACGGACGGCGGCTACATCGGCGTCAAGATCGTCACGGTCACGCCGGACAACAACCGGGTGGGCAAGCCGGCGGTCATGGGCGTTTACCTGCTCATGGACGGGCGCACCAGCGAACCGCTGGCGCTGATCGACGGCCAGCGCTTGACACTGTGGCGAACGGCCTGCGCCTCGGCGCTCGCCTCGACCTACCTTTCGCGCGAGGACAGCAGCCGACTCGCCATCATCGGCGCGGGCGCGCTGGCGCCGTTCCTCGCAAAGGCACATGCGACGGTGCGGCCGATCAAGGAAATCCGCATCTGGAACCGGACGCCCGAGAATGCCCAAAAGGTGGCAGCAGCGCTGCGCGACGACGGCCTCGACGCGGCCGCGGTGGACGATCTCGACCGAGCTGTCTCGGAAGCCGATATCGTCTCGGCTGCCACGATCTCCACCGTGCCGCTTGTCAGGGGCGCCAGCTTGCGGCGCGGCACGCATGTCGATCTGGTCGGCGCCTTCTCGCCGGCCATGCGCGAGAGCGACGAACGAGCGATCGCCGCTTCCTCGGTCTATGTAGACACCCGCACGGGCGCGCTGAAGGAGGCCGGCGACATCGTGCAGGCAATCGCTGAGGGTGCGTTGAAACCCGAGGGCATCCGCGGCGACCTGTTCGACCTGACGCGCGGAACGGTTAAGGGGCGCGGTTCGGCCGACGAGATCACGCTGTTCAAGTCGGTGGGGGCCGCAATGGAGGACCTGGCGGCGGCCACCTCCGTCTTTCGAGCGGTCGCCGGCGCCTCGCGCTAGCGTTCGGCGGGCGCATGCCGGGCGACGATCTCCGCAAGCTCGTGGCTGGCCAGGAAGTCGTAACACTTCATGATCGAAAGATCGGTCCCGGTCCTCGATTCGTAGATCCGCGCGGTGAACGCCGCCGCCGCTTCGTCGATTTCCTCATAGGCCCCGAATTCCACCGCGCCCCGCTCCACATAGCCGCCGGCGGCCGCGTCGGCTTCCGCCTTTATGGCAGGGAGCGCCCTGCCCAGGCATCGCGCAAGGGCAAAGCCCTTGAGCAGCGCGGCCTGTTCATCGGGCGGCGCTGACGGCTCGGCGCCGGCATGCACCGGGGAAAGGGCGGACAGTGCCAATGCGAAGGCAAGCCGTATCATGGCATTTTCCTGTTGCGGCGCCGACTATCCGATCTTAGCGATCCCGGTTCAACCAGCCGTGCGACCGCTTTGTTGCCCGCCGGTTCAGGGTATGCCAAAACGCCCGCGAACCGCCGGAGTGCAATCCTTGAAGCCAATGCGCGACAAACCCCGCGACGGTCGCCCGCGCCCTGCCGGCCAACCGGCGGCGGCGCGCGAC
>JAEYRU010000022.1 GCA_023435335.1 Pseudomonadota bacterium | reverse complement strand
CCAGCAGTGCGAAACCGACAGCGAAAAGGGGGACGGGCAGACGTGAGGCGCCCATGCCCGGCTGGCCGCGGAAGGCGAGCGACACAAGGAAGACCACGGGGACCAGCATCGCCACGCGGAAGAGCTTTATGATGGTCGCCGTGTCACCCGCTTCGAGGCTGACCGCATAGCCGGCGCCCACGACCTGCGCCACGTCGTGAATGGTGGCGCCGAGAAGGATGCCGGTGAGGCGGTCATCAAAACCGAGCATACTCGCGATGACCGGGTAAACCACCATGGCGATGGTCGACAGAGTCGTGACCGAAACCACCGCGAAGATCGTCTCCCTGTCCTTCGAGCTGGAGTTGGGCAGGGCGGAGGAGAGCGCCAGCGCGGCGGAGGCGCCGCAGATTGCGGTGGCCCCGCCGATGAGCGTGCCGAAGGCTGCGGAACGGTGGAACAGCCGGGCAAACAGAAGGCCGGAGAGGATGGTAAGGACCATCACCACCAGCAGAATGATGACGGTGGTGCCGCCGAGCGCCAGCACGTCCGACATGGCGATGCGCAGGCCGAGCAGAGCCACGCCGAGCTTCAGCACCGTCTTCGAGGTGAAGCGGATTCCCGGACCCACCTTCCCGCCCTCGGAAAGGAAGTTGAGGGCAATGCCGAGGAGCAGCGCAAGCAGCATTACCGGCCCGCCGTAGGTGTCGGCGACGAAGCTCGCCGCGCCGGCGATCAGCAGCGCCGTCACCAGGCCCGGAATGAGCGCGGATGGGCCGGCGCCGTCATCCCCATCGAGGCCGAACCTCATCGGCGTTCTCCCTCAGACAGCCGGAGTCTCAGCTTCGCTCGCCCGACCAGCGCGGCTTGCGCTTTTCGTTGAAGGCCGCAAGGCCCTCGCGTGCATCGCCGGTTGCCGCGGCAAGCGCGATCTGGCCCTCCGCGAAGGCGATCGCTTCATGGAAATTCATCGTCTGCATGGCCGCAATGGCGTATTTGCCGCGACGGATGGCGGCAGGAGAGTTCAGCCGCAAGCGCTCGAGAAGCCATTCGACCCTTGCGTCGAGCTCCGCCGATGGCACGATCCAGTTGACCAGCCCGATCTCGCGAGCGCGGGCCGCGTCTATCAGTTCGCCGGTGAAGATGAGCTCCGCCGCATGGCGCGGCAGGATCAGGTTGCGGAAATAGACCTGGACCTGCATCGGAAAGACGCCGACGCGCGCCTCCGGCAGGCCGAAGACGGCATGGTCGGCGGCTACCGCGAGGTCGCAAAGGGCCATCAGGCCCATCCCGCCGGCCACGCAGGCGCCGTTGACGCGGGCGACGAGCGGGATGCCGACCTGCCGCGCCATGCGAGCCAGCCGGCCGAAGTCGGTCGTGGGCTCATCCAGGTTGTCGCCGAAGATGGCCGTCCCCTGCTCGAGATCGCCGCCGGCGCAGAACGCCTTGTCGCCGGCGCCGGTGAGCACCACCGCACGCACAGTCGTGTCGGCGGCCGCCTGCTCGATGCCGGCGCGGATGCCGTCGATCACCGACTTGTTGATGGCGTTGCGTTTGTCGGGCCGGTTTATCGTGATCCACTGCGTCGCGCCGCGACGTTCGACAAGAACCGAATCGGTTTCGCTCATGTCGTCTCCTCCGGCGGTGTTGACGGCTCCTCCAGACTGGCCCCGTCGCCGAGAAGGCTCCTGGGCACGTTCACCGTCATTTCGAGCGCCATCTGCCCATATGCCTTGCCCAGCGGATCGATGCGTCGGGATGCCATGCCTCCGCCACCCAGAGCATTGTGCATCAGAAAATTCAAGGCATTGAGCCCCGGCGCCTCGAAGCGCTCGACCGGGCCTTCGACGAGACCGCGGAAATGCTCGAGCATACGTGCGGCAGTCACTTCCCGCCGCAGGTAGGGCAGGAACTCCGGCCGGCGCGCGATAATGGCGACGTTGGAGGAATCACCCTTGTCGCCGGAGCGCGCATGCGCCAGCCGCATCAGCGGAACCGCGACCGATGGCGTATCGTCCGGCGGAGCGGTTTCGCCTGCCGGCAAGGAAACGGGTGCACTGGCTTCTCGGCCGGGCGGGATTTCGACCGTCAGTTGCCTGTCGCCGATGCGGATGATCGGCGACGGCAGTTCGGACTTCGGCACCAGGAATGTGAAGAGGCGCACCACGGGCGCCGGTTTCGGACGGCCCCCGAACATGCCCGTGGTG
Source organism: Pseudomonadota bacterium (assembly GCA_023435335.1). Classification (GTDB taxonomy): domain Bacteria; phylum Pseudomonadota; class Alphaproteobacteria; order Rhizobiales; family Rhizobiaceae; genus RCIO01. The sequence goes on along the minus strand of JAEYRU010000022.1, from coordinate 13,292 downwards.
CCCGGCGCGAATGAAAGGCCGGTGGACCCGATTTCGCGTGCGAAAAGGTCGAGCGCGGTTCGGTTCTCATGGTCCACGACGAGCCGCAGCACGACCTCGCGCGCACCCCCTGCCCTTGCACGCTCCCCATAGCTCGCCTCCGCACCGAGAATCTCGACATGGGTGGCGGTGAAGTCGGGCAGACCGCGCTGGGTGAAAATCGCCCTCGCCCGCGCAATAAGCGCTGATGCCGTGCGATCGGCCTTGCGCCCGGCATCGGGGCCGACGATCGAGATGGTGGCGACGGCGCGATACCCCGCCTGCCATGTCGCCGAAACCTTGTAGCTCGACGTCGGCGCGCGGCCCCTGGCGCCGGCAACCAGAACGGAGTCCGGCCCCTGCTGCGTCACCGTCACGCCAGAGAAATCGGCCGTCACGTCGGGAAGGAGATAGGCAGCGGGATCGCCTATCTCGTACAGGATCTGCTCCGACACCGTCGCCGGCGTCACCAGACCACCCGTCCCCGCGGGTTTGGTAAGCGTGAACGAACCATCGGCGCGGCACTCGGCGATGGGATAGCCGATGTTTTCCCAGCCGGGAACGCTTTCCCAGTCGGTGAAAAGTCCCCCCGTCGCCTGCGGACCGCATTCGAGCACATGGCCAATCAGGCTTCCGGCGGCGAGGCGGTCGTGGTTTTCCGCAGCCCAACCGAATTCATGCATCAGGATGCCGAGCGCCAGCGCGCTGTCGGCGCATCTGCCCGTGACGACGATGTCCGCCCCTGCATCGAGCGCCGCCCTGATCGGCAAGGCGCCGAGATAGGCATTGGCGGTGAGGAACGTCTCCGGCATCGGCGCACCGGACTGAGCATCGCGGACACCGGCGGCGCGCAACGTATGTATCAGGGACATGACGTCGTCGCCCTCGACGACGGCTATGGTCAGCGTGAGCCCCAGTTCAGCGCAAAGCGCCTGCAGCGCATCCCGGCAGCCGGCGGGGTTTACGCCTCCGGCATTGGTCACGATCCTGATGCCGCGCTTCGCGATCTCAGCCAGGCAGGGCTTCAGATAGGCTATGAAATCGGGCGGATAGCCGGCGGACGGATCCTTCATCCGGGCTCGCGCCAGAAGCGACATGGTCACCTCGGCGAGATAGTCCATCATCAGGTAGTCGATTTCGGCCGTCAGGAGCTGCGGCACCGCAATGGGGCTGTCGCCCCAGGCGCCCGACGCCCCGCCAATACGGACGACCTTGTCGTTCAAACCCTTCCTCCCACTAGCCGGTCAAGCAACGGCAATGTGGCACAGGATCGGAGAGCGCAACACTGGGTCGCGAGCTTCGGGGATGCCTGTGGAAAGAGGGCGGGAAACCCGCACCCGGTTGCGTGTCAGTTCACCGACACGGCCGCGTCGGCGACAGGCACCTGGTGCGCGCGCCGGGATTCTTCGAACGCCGTCCGGTCACGGCCCGCGAGTTTGTCGATGAGCGCCGCGCACCTCGAAGGCGTTGCGTTGCCCCGCCAGGCCACGTGCTGGTCGGACCGGCATATGACAAGCTTGTGGCTGTAGAGGGAGGCGGCCGCCTCCGAATCCACGTCGAGCAAAGCCAGCGGCACCCCCGCTTCGGCGGCGGCAGTGATCAAGGCCGTAACGTCGACCGAAGGGTCGAAGCGCAGCAGGGTATAGTCCTTGCCAAGCGCGTCGTAGAGCGTGCGGCCGTCGGAAAGGTGGAGATGCGGCGCCCTCGCCCCGGGCACGGTCGACGGCGTGTACTGGCCGAGCGTGTAGGGAGGCGGCGCCTCGCCGTCATGCGCGATGAGCGGCGAGTTATCGTAGAAATACCCGAAATTGAGCCCCGCGCAGCAATATTGCGGAGTGTTCATGTCCAGGATCATCCTGCCGGTCTCGGCCCGCGCGGCATCTCCCTCCGGTCCCGGCAGATCGAGCTCGGGGCCGTATGCGGCACGCTTGCGCATGAGCCTGGAGCCCAGCCCGCCGACAAAGCGTGAAAGCTGCTCGGTAATGGGATGACGCTCAAGCTCGTAGGCGTCGAGCATATCCTCCGAAGCCCAGCCATTCAGGTGCGCCGCGAGCATGAAGGTCAGGTTCGTGGCATCGGCGATGCCGGCGTTCATGCCGTAGCCGGCGACCGGGATCCAGATATGGGCGGCATCGCCGCACAGGAACACACGGCGGTCACGCAGGCGCTCTGCCACGAGGCGGCGGGCGACCCAGTCCTCCTTGCTCAGCACCTCGTACTCGAATGTGTCATCGACGCCGAGTACGTCGCGTATCGCGCGGTCGCGATCTATCGTAGCAAACTCCTTCTCGCCGGGCTTCAGGTGACAGTGGATCAGCCAGTGTTCGTTCCCGTCAATGGCGACGGCATTGCCGGTCCGGCGCTCGTTGCAGGCGTGATTCATCCATCCCGGCCGGCGGTGGCCGATCAAGCCAAGCAGTGCCGGAGCTCTGATGTGGGTGGAGAGATAGCGCCCGATCTCGGCCGTTCCCACCAGGTCGATGCCAAGCTTCTTGCGCACGCCGGAACGGCCCCCGTCGCACGCGATCATGTATCGGGCGCGGATCGCACGGCTTTCGCCCGCATCGAGGTCCGTCACGTTGGCCGTGACGCCGTTCTCGTCCTGGGCGATACCGACGAGCCGGGTACGATTGTGGATCGTTATCAGATCGCGCTTGCTCGCCTCGTCGAAGAGAATCGGTTCCAGATAGATCTGGTTGATGCGATGAGGCGGCTCGGCCGTCGGCCACGACGAATCCGGGAAACGATCCGATGGCGGCAGCCTGCGCTCGTTGCGGGAGGGGATCGGAATGCGGTCGAGCTCGTAACCGGTGACGGTGTTGAGGAAGACGACGTCGTTGGGATAGTCGTGCGGAAGCCCGGCGTCGCGCACCCTGTCGGCGAAACCCAGCCTCCGGAAGATCTCCATGGACCTCGCCGAGACGTGGTTGCACTTCACCGGAGGCGGCTCGCCGGGATAGCGCTGTTCCACCACGACCGAGGGAATGCCGCGCCAGGCCAGATCCATCGCGGCAATGAGACCTACGGGCCCCGCGCCGACGATCAGAACCGGCAGCTCAGGCTTCGATCGACCCGCCGTCATGCCTCAACCCATGCCGTGGCCGCATCCGGTTGCTGCGGCTCGATGTGGAAGATGCGCTCTGCATTCTCGTGGTAGATCTTGGCGCGCACATCGTCGGGTATGTCGACCGTGTTCATGAACTCCACCGACAGATGCGGTCCCTGGTAGGGGTAGTCGATGGCGAACATGATGTTGTCCGGCCCGAGCACCTCGAGGCAGAACTTCAGCGTCGGCGCCCAATCCATGCCGCTGGTCGTGATCATGAAATTGTCGCGGATGTACTCGCTCGGCAGGCGCTTGAGCGCCGGGCGGCGACCACCGTTCCTGTGCCAGTAATCGAGGCGCCATAGCCAATACGGCAGGCCTTCTCCCATGTGGCCAAGGACGATCTTGAGGTTCGGGAAATCGTCGAAGGCACGGCCGTAGATAAGGCGGAGCGCGTGAAGGGCGACATCCGTCTGGTAGCCCCACATGCCGGTCTCGAGACCGTACATCACCGAAAGGTCGGCAGTCGGCTTTGGCGGCACACGCGGATGGATGTAGATGGCGGCGTCGAGAGACGCCGCGGCCTCGAGGATCGGCCGGAATTTCGGCTCGTCAAGGTATTCGCCGTTTGTGTGGGAATTGACCACGAACCCGTTGAGGCCGAGCTGCCTGACCGCCCGCTCCATCTCGAGTGCGGCGCGCCGGGGGTCCTGCGGAGCGAAGGACGCGAGCCCCGCATAGCGGGAGGGATGGCGCTGCTTGATTTCGGCCAGCCTGTCGTTGGCGAGCGCCGCAAGCTCCGTCGCCTCGTCGGCTCCGAACATCTGGACGCCGGGAGAGGTGAGCGACAACAGGTGCATCGAGACGTCGAGCTCGTCCATCGTGCGCAGGCGCTGATGGTCGACATCCATCAGGTTGTCGACGAAGGCCGGGCGCGAGTTGCCGAGGAAGTGCCGCCACAACGTCAGGTCCGGATCGTCCGATCCGCGAGCCGCATGGGAGCGGATGGCCTCGTAATGCTCGGGAATCGAAAAGGCCTCTTCGGTCGCGATCTTCCGCAGGGCGGGCCGGGCCACCTTGCTTTCGGATTTGTCTTGCGCTGGCTCGGCCACGATTTCCTCCCTGGCATGCTTGGTACGTACAGCGGCGAGTGGCGTGAGGTCACCCGCCAACGGCATAACTTAACACATTAATTGATTTCCATAGCATATTAAGTACCGGACCCGATCCGGCTCTGTCCGCGGCCGTTGCGGGCCGGCGCCGGGGCTTGCTGCGAAACAGCCTTTACTCACCGGAAGAATCCGTGATATTTATCAAGTTAAATATCCCGACGACTTGCCGGAGGCAAGCGCGGCCGGGATTGGAGGAAGGGTCTGCAGTTGAAACGGGAGGATAATATGCATAACAGATTTATCAGCGGGCTGGGCGCTGCCGGCGTGGCAGCGGTTCTAGCCTTGCCGCTACCGGCTGTTGCGCAGGAGACGCCAAAGCAGGGCGGCATCTTCCGCCATGTGGTCGAGCAAGAAGGCACGACCTACGACTGCCATGCCACGGCGACATCGTTCTCGCTGCAGGTGCTGGCGCCACACTACAACACGCTGCTGCGCTTCGACCCGCTGGCCTATCCGAACGTTGTAGGCGACCTGGCCGACTCCTGGACGGTGTCGGATGACAAGTTGACCTATACCTTCAAGCTGAAGCAGGGCGTGACCTTCCACGACGGCTCCACCTTCGATTCCGCCGACATCAAGGCAACGTTCGACCGCATCCGCCAGCCGCCGGAGGGCATCACGTCGTCGCGGCAGGGCCAGTGGGACAATATCGACATGATCGAAACGCCCGACGCACAGACGGTCGTTTTCACGTTGAAGACGCCGAACCCGGCCCAGGAACTGCTCTTCGCGAGTCCGTGGAACTGTGTCTATTCGGCCGAGAAGCTGGCCGAGAACCCGAACTACCCGGCCACCGAAGTGATGGGCACCGGCCCGTTCGTATTCGAGGCGCACAACCAGGGCTCGAACTGGAAGGCCACTCGCAACGAGAACTACTTCGAAGAGGGCCGGCCCTATCTAGATGGCATCGAGGCTGTGTTCATCAACGGCCCCGGCATCATCAACGCGCTGGCCGGCAACCAGGTGGACGCGGCACTGTTCTCCGTTTCGCCAGCCGACCAGGAGCGCCTGAAGCAGACAAATCCGGATCTCGTCTACCAGAACGGCCCGTTCAACATCACCAACTTCGTCACCTTCAACCTGACCAAGGCGCCCTTCGACGACGTTCGCGTCCGTCAGGCGATGAACCTTGCCGTAAGCCGCGCCGAGGCCGACCAGGTGCTGCCGCGGATCTCCGTGCTCGAAGGCCGCGGCCTCTACTTCCCGCCCGGCTCGATCGCCGCGCGCTCGCCGGAGGAAATGATGGCTCTTCCCGGGATGAACGACGACACCGAAGGCAATCGCGAGAAGGCCAAGGCATTGCTGAAGGAAGCCGGCCACGAGGGGCTCAAGCTGACGCTGCTCAACCGCAACCTGCGCCAGCCGTGGGAACCGCTCGGGATATTCCTGCTCGATCAATGGCGCAAGATCGGCATGGAGGTCGACCAGATCCCGGCCGAGACGCCGCAGTACTTTGCCGCGCTCCAGAGCAAGCAGTTCGATGTCGCCATCGACTTCAACAACACGGTCAGCGTCGATCCGAACGAGGTTCTGGTCAAGTTCATGCCGGGCAGCCCGAACAACTATTCGGGGCTCGACGATCCCAAGCTCACCGAGATGTTCAACGCCCAGCTCGTAGCCACCGGCGACGAACGGGCAAAGATCGTGAAGGACATCGAGGCATACATACTGGAGCAGGCCTATTTCATCCCGGGCTTCCTGTCGAAGCGCGGCGTTGCCCACCACAAGGACGTCAAGGGCTGGAAGCTGCCGCCCACGACGGTGCTCAACCTGCAGCTCGATACCTTGTGGCTCGACCGCTGATTCAATCTCCACCGGCCCAAAGCGAAACCGCCCGGCGCGAGCCGGGCGGTCTTTTGTTGGCGGGATGCAAGTCGCTCACGCGGGTACCTGTGGGGATCAGCGGGCGACGTCGACCTGCTGGTTGCGGCCTTCGCTGAGATAGGGGAAGCGCTCCACCCTGGCGCGGATATCCTTGATCGGACCGCCGTGTTCGCCCCATTGCACCACCACCTCGGTGCCGATTTCCGCGCAGTCGAGATCGACCGTGGCGTGCGAGAGCATCTGGCGGAAATGGTAGCTATAGGCCGTGCCGGAGGCGACGCCGACCCGCTTGCCGTTGCGCAGGACGTGGTCCGCATGCGCGATCATGCGCTTGAACGGCGGGCTCGTCGGCATGTCGAACTGCTTGTACGGCTCGCCTTCGCGAAACAGCGATGCATGGACGTCGGCTATGTCCTCCGCGTTCCAGACCAGCGTGACCACGGTCCGTATCGGATTGTCGAGTTCCTTCTCCACCGCTTCACGCCCGACAAAATCATGGTCGAGCTTCACCGATTTCTGCCAGCCGACTTCCGTCACGCTGCGATAGCGGGCGCGCATGACGGCCGGATCGATGCTGCCGGAAACGTCGGGCGCCATCCAGCGCACGGAGCGCGAGGCCGAGGCAAATTCGACGAAGCCGGCGTCCGACTCCGCCGCCCCGAGGAACGTCCAGTTTGCCTGCGGAAAGCCGCCTTCGATATGGTTGACCGTGTAGGTCCGCCATCCCAGCCGCTCAACGCCAAAGGGCCTCCCCGCCTCGAACACGGCGTCATAAACCTCCGGTCCTTCCTCGGTCGGGCCGTGCAGTTCATAGGCGAGCGTGCCGGCCATGCCCACGCGCATGATCTGCACCTTATGGCCAGCAATCGTGCTGTCGCGGAAGCGGAGGAAGGCAATATCCGTCAGGTCTTCCCCAGTGGCCGCTTCAAGCGCGGCCAGCGATGTCGGCCCGGCCACCTGGAACAGGTACCTGTCCTCAGGCACCTGCTCGACATCGAAGCTCGTGCGGCTGTGCATGAACGGAGCCCAGGGCCCGGACGCAAAAAGCCGGAACTCATTTTCGGCCATGCGCTGCAGCACGCCATGGCCGGCGATCAGCCCGTCCCGCGTACACATGACGGCATGCTTGGCCGTGCCGGCGCGGAATTTCTCAAATCCGTTGACACAAATCGAGGCGAGGAATCTTGCCGCCTCTCGCCCTCGGTAAACGACCTGCCCACCGGGCCCGGAAAGTCCGCCGTGTATGTAGCATCCGTTCTTCCAGGACAGGCTTTCCCGTTGCCAGCCGCTGAACTCCCATGGCCGGGCCGTCCCGTTTCTCAGGATGTACAAACCGTGGTCGGGATAGAAGGGCGTGGCCGCCGACACGTTGAAAGGCGATGGCAGATAGGGCATGCGGTTTCCTCCCGGCATTGGCCGACGGTAGCCGGCTCCTCCGCCGGCGGCGTGTTTGGTCAGAGCGCGAAGATGCGCCGGGCGTTGTCCTCGCGGATCGCCTTGGCGCCCCTGGCGTCGAGCGCATTCACGCGATGGAGAACGCCAGCCATATCGCCGATGGTATGGGGGTAATCCGACCCGTACATCACTTTGTCGATGCCGCCGACCTCGATGCACAGCTTCAGCGCCTCGATGCGGTAGGCAATGGCGTCGTAGTAGATTTCGCGCAGGTATTCGCTCGGCCGACGCTCGATCTTCACGCGCGACCCCGCGACCTGTTCATGGATGCGATCGAGGCGGCCGGCGATATAGGGCAGCGTGCCGCCCGCGTGGCTGGCGATGAGCTTGAGGTTCCTGTAGCGATCCAGGAAGCCGTCGAAGATCATGCGCGCGAAGGCAAGCGACGTGTCGTACATGAAGCCCACCGACGAGGCCAGCGTGTACTCATCAAGTCCCTGCGCAGCTCCGCCCGGTGGTGTGCTGGGGTGCACCAGCACCGGCAGGCCACGCTCATCGATTGCGTCCCATATCGGGCGGAAGGCCTCCTCGGTCAGGTGCCGGTCATGCACCGTGGCGATCACCATGACCCCGACGGCGCCAGCCTTGTGCGCGCGATCGAGTTCCTTCAAAGCAAGGTCGGGATGTTCCCACGGCAGGGAAGCTAGCCACCGAATGCGATCGGGATAGCGCTGCTGTGCCTGCGCCATATCCTCGTTGACCATCCGGGCCGCGCGCAGACTGATCTGCTCGTCTCCGAAATAGGCGTTCGGCGACGTAAGGGATACGATGGCGATGTCGACGCCGGCCTCGTCCATCGCCTTGATCCGCAAGTCGTAATCGAAATGGCCAGGCTGCGGCGTCAGGAACTGCGCGTCGTCGGAAAAGACACAATGACGGCCATCGCGCGCGACTCCCACCGAGTATTTCGGACCTCCATGCTCTCGCAGGAGCTGCATCCAGCCCTCGCTGAGCATGTGCGTGTGTACGTCTATGACGGCCATGATCGCTCCCATCAGATACGACTTCGTGGCCGATAATTAACATATTAAATTAACCGCGCAACGGTCGCGTCGTTGCGCCTGACCGCCCGCCTGCAACAACAAGCGCAATGAAAATTTAAGCTTGTGCTTTCACGGGCAAGAAACGACTTGAGCGTATGTAGGCACGTCGAGCAACATCGGTTGGGCGAACAAGAGGGGCGATAATATGAAAAAGCTATTCGCAGGCGCGGGCGTAGCTCTCGCCATATTCCTTGCGCATTCTGTGTCGGCGTCGGCAGCCTCTGTCGTCGCCCAGGTCGACATCGCATCGCAGACAATGACTGTTACACACCAGGGGGTGGTGAAGTATCGCTGGAAGGTTTCGACTGCTCGAGCGGGCAAGGTGACGCCGCGAGGAAGCTGGACGGCCAAGTCCTTGTCGAAGAATCACCGTTCCAGCCGCTACAACAACGCGCCGATGCCTTACTCCATCTTCTACAATGGACACTACGCGGTGCACGGCACCAACCAGGTGAGCCGGCTGGGCCGCCCTGCCTCCGCCGGCTGCGTCCGCCTCGACCCAAAGAACGCGGCCGTGCTGTTCTCTCTGGCGCAGCGCGAGGGGCTGAGCAACGTGCGCATCGTCGTGCGCTGACTCTTCTTGATCTCCTGAAAAGGTCGCCGCCTTCGGGCGGCGATTTTTTTTGCCTAGCGCCGCCCTTTGGCCTAGAACCACCGAAGCCCGTTCGGGAGGCATTCGGCCCTGCACGCGCCGACGAAATAATTCACCAAGGGAGGCAGCACTGAGAAGTTTCGGCTTCGGCCTGGAGCGGCTTGGACTTCTCGTGGTGTACTTTCCGCGCGTCTTCGCCACTCTGCTCGTCGCGTCGCTCATCACGTGCCTCGCTGCCATCCCGTCGCTGCGCTTCGACGGCAACATCCTGAACGTGCTCTCCGGCAACAGCGACGCCTTCCTCAACTATCGCGAGGTGCAGCGTGACTTCCGGGATTTCTCCGGCGATCTCGGCATCATCGTGCGTGCCGACGACCTCTATGAGCCGGATGGATTCGAGCGGCTGCGCGAGTTCCATCTTGAACTCACGCTGGTGGATGGAATCGAAGGCGTGTTCTCGCTCTTCAGCTCCAGCCGCATCGACGCCGATACCGGCGCCCTAGTGCCGGCCATTCCCGAACGGATCGCGGAAGGAACCGACATTCGCGCGCTGGTCAAGGAAGCCGCGATCGACAACCCGCTGGTTGCGCAGCTGTCGCGGCCCGATGCCAACTCGGCGCTCTTTTCGGTCGAAAGCCGGTTCTCGGAGAAGAACGAAGTGGCACCCGACCCCGAGCCTGTCAGAGCCTTCATCGCCGAGATCATGGAGATCGCGCCCCCGGGACTGCGAATAGACTTCGTCGGCTATCCCCTCATGCGCGCCGACGCGGTGGATGCCGTCATTTCCGACCAGGTGCTGCTGGTAGCGGTCGGCATTGCCATGGTCTTCGTGATCGCGATCCTGACGTTCCGCGCCGTCATTCCTGCGCTCCTCTGTGCCATACCTGCCCTGACCGCCATCACCTGGGTCCTGGGCGCCTATGCGCTGGCAGGCGCACGCGTCAACTACCTCTCCACGGCGCTGCCGACGATCGCCATGGTGCTGGCACTGGCCGACACGGTGATGCTGTATTTCGCCTGGGCGGCGCGGCGGCAGGAAGGCATGCAGGCACGCGAGGCAATCCTAGCCGCCATACGGCGTGTCGGTCCGGCAAATGCCATGACCTCCATCACCACCGCCGTGGCATTCGGCTCTTTCGCCCTCGGAGGCAACCCGGCATTACGCTCGCTCGCCTTTCTCGGCTCCAGTGCGGTGTTCGTAGCCTTCATTGCCGTCATGGTGGCGACGCCGCTGCTGCTCTACTACTTCGGGGAACGGGCAAGCGCGGTAACTGGAAAGCCCTTCTTCGCAGCGGTCGGACCTATCGTATCGCGCTTCGCCAACTGGCGGCCCGTGGCAATTGCGGCCGTGGCGGTCGGTGCGATGGCCGTCCTCTCGATCGGGCACTTCACCGTTTCCGAACAACACAAGATCGTCAACCAGTTGCCGCGGGATTCGCAAGCCGCGAAGGGCGAAAAGCTCGCCGAGGAAATCTTCGGCGGCGTGGCGCCGATCTACCTCACTCTGCCGGTCCCCGCCGGATCGGCGTGGACCGACGACGTCGCCTTGCAGGCGCTGGAGAGGGCCGAGGACGCTTTCGGGGAGGCGCTGGGACGAGACCGCGTCTTCTCACTCGCGCGCCTGCGCAAGGCCGGGCTCGCCGCCGACGATATCGCCGCGGCCATGGACGAGGCTCCGGACAATCTGCGCGGCCGTTTCATCTCCGCCGACAGGTCCCGCTTCCTTGTCACGGGCGCCGCGCCGTATGGGATGCAGCCGGAGACGGCGATGGTCGCCGCCTATGACGTGGTGGCGGCGCTGGAGGCACAAGGCATAAGAGGGGCGGAGGTCACCGGGTATCCGATCCTGGCCGCGATCGAGATTCCGGCGATCGTCAACGATCTGCGGCAGAGCCTCATCCTGGCGATCATCCTGGGCGTCGGCGTGGTCGCCGTTGCCTCGCGGGCGCCGCTGGTCGCGGCGGCGGCAATAGCGCCCAACCTCATTCCGGTCCTGTTCATCGAGTCGGCGTTGGCCGCCATCGGCCAGCCGATGGACATCCCGCACGTCATCGCGCTGACCATCGCCTTCGGCATCTCGATCGACAACGCCATACATGTCATCAACGCCTTCCTCGCCAATACGGGACAAGGCATGCGGGATGACGACGCCATGAACGCCGCGCTGCAAGAGGTTACACCCGCGCTGATATCGGCATCGCTGATGTTCGTCGCCGGCTCGATTGGGACGGTCCTGAGCAGCCTGCCATCGGTGGTCAATCTGGGTTTCCTGATCATCGCCACACTTTCCATCGCGCTGATCGCAAACCTCGCCTTCCTGCCCGCCTTGATCCTGACACTTCGGAGACTTAACGGAACCCGAGCTTGAGGAGTTTGGGAGAAGAGCCTGATGGTGAAGCGCATCCTACGACTTGGCGCCGTCGCAGCGGCCGCCGGTATCGCTGCCCTTGGGGGCGCGAGCGCCGCCTTTGCGGACAATTCGTCGCTGCTGGCTGCCTATCAGGGAGACTGGCGCGGCAGCGGCGAGGCTCGCCCCAATCCGCAATCGGAGCCCATGCGGGTTTCCTGCAAGATCTCGGCCGTCTTCGACAGTTCCCAGGTCGCGCTCGTCAACAAGGGTCGCTGCGGCTCGACCCAGGGTACGCGCAACCTCGCCGGCACACTCAAGGCGAGCGGCGAAGCCCTTACAGGCGAATTCCTTGGCAATGTCGCCGCACAGGGCGTGGTGAACCAGCGACTGCGCGTCGTCGACGGCATGATCGTGTCGGAAGCCGAAATGGAGAATTCCGGCAAGATGCTGAAGTTGCGCACCTTCCTCACCGCGCCCAAGGACGGCGCCTTCCTGGTGCAGAGCCAGTTCTACGACCGCGCCAAGCAGAGCTGGGTGGTAGCCGGCGAGATAGAGTTCCGTAAGGAATAGCTTACGCCTTTTTCAGCGCGACCTGATCCAGCCGGCGAGGCGTTCGGCGGCCTGTTCGATGTGATCGAGCCGCCGATGGAAGCAGAGGCGGAACCATTCCTCGCCACCGTTCCCGAAGGCCGTGCCGGGGGCCAGCCCGACATTCGCCTTGTCGATGATCTCGAAGGCGGCGCTGAACGAATCCTTCACGCCATCGACCGAGAAGAAGAGGTAGAACGCTCCCTGTGGCGGCATGATGCGCGCGCGCCCGGTGTCGGCGAGCGTCGAGCATATGATGTCGCGGGCCTGGCGGGCGCGATCCACCTGCGACCTCAGGAACGCATCGCCCTCCTCGCCGAGCGCCGCGACTGCGCCGCGTTGCATGAACTGCGCCACGCCCGAGGTCGAGTACTGGATCAGGTTCTCGAACACCTGCCCGAGTGATGGATGGGCCTGGATCCAGCCGATGCGCCAGCCGGTCATCGCCCAGTTCTTCGAGAACGTGTTGACGAAGATGATGCGGTCCTCTTCGTCCATGATATCGAGCAGCGAGGGTGCCCGGTCGCCGCCATAGTAGAACCGGCTGTAGGTCTCGTCGGCTATGATCCACAGGCCGTTGCGGCGGGCGAGGTCGAGGATCGCGCGCAGCGTCTCGCCGTCGGCGGTCCAGCCTGTCGGATTTGAAGGCGAATTGAGAAAAATGGTGCGTGTGCGCGGCGAGATCGCGGCCTCGATCGCGTCCACGTCGCAGATCCAGCCATTGTCGCCGGCCGCAAGCTGCACCGGCACGGGCGTTGCGCCTGCAACGCCGGCTGCGCCCGCGATGTTCGGCCATGCCGGCGAGAGGTATATCACCTCGTCCCCCTTGCCTGCCGTGGCGTCGAGGGCGATCTGGATCGCCTGCATGCCGCCGCCGGTGACGAAGAATTCGTCGGGCACGAATTGCTTGCCGAAGACGCGGGAGTGGTATGCCGCCAGCGCTTCGCGCAATTCCGGAATACCGCGCTGGCGGGTGTAGAAGGTTTCGCCGCCGGCAAGCGCCTGCGCGGCCGCGTCCGTTATGAAGGAAGGCGTCGGCAGATCGCCCTCGCCTGCCCACAACGGTATGAGGCCCGGCTTCCCCCAGCCATAGTTGGCAACGGCCACGATGCCGCTTTCGGGAGCGGAGCGGGCTTCCTCCCGCAGTTGATCGATAAGCAAGGCACAACCTCTTCAAAGACGAAGCGGGGCGCTGGCCCCGCTT
>JAEYRU010000229.1 GCA_023435335.1 Pseudomonadota bacterium | reverse complement strand
GGTTTGGCGGTTGGTTACCCCGGCCGGGGGGCGGGGCGGACCCGGGGGGCGGGGCCGCCTGTTGAGCAGAAACGACAGCGCAGGAGCCTGCCATGAAGGGTGTGCGGATTGTTGCGGCGGCCGCCATGCTCGCCGCGTTCCAGGCAGCGCCGGCCGGCGCGGGTGGGTGGTCATACGACCCCGCGGCCGACCTGATCCTCTACGGTTCCGTGCCGGTCGCGCCGTGGTACGAGCAGGAGCCGTGGGCCGGCACCGGGCCCGGGCATTACTACCGCCAGCATCCGCACCACGTGCCGGGCTATCCGCACCGGCTGACCGGCTATCCGGTGCCGATCTACGCCGCGCCGCGGCCGCTGCCGGGCGCCGTCGTGCGGGGCAGGGTGGTGCATGTGCACCGCGCCGTGCCGGCCTCTCACGTGGCCTGGTGCGCGGCGCGCTATCGCTCCTACGACGTGCCGACCGATACGTTCCAGCCCTATCGCGGGCCGAGGCGGGCGTGTCACTCGCCCTGGCGCTGAGCCCGGGGACGGGCGGGCTGACCGGTTCTGAACGTGTCATGCCGGCAAGGCCGGCGGGGAAGGATCTGCGGCGCGGGCGATGGGTCATGCGCTGCCGCGAGGTCAATCTTCCGCGTCGTCGCGGCGCACGATCTCGTGCCAGCTGTCGCGCACGCCGGGCTGGTCGGCGGCCACCACCAGCGCCAGTTCCGCCTCGTCGAACTTCTCGAACCACTCGTCCCATTCGACCAGTTCGAAGCCGCCGGCATTGACCGGGCGCTCGGCCTGGTCGTTGTCGAGATAGGCCGCCTGGTCGAAGACGATGCGCAGCAGCGCCTGGGTGCCGGCCTCCGGCGACACGTCGACCACCGCGGGCGAGCCCATGCGCGCGGCCGCCCAGTCGCGGATCGCTTCGCGGTCGGTGAGGGTGACGGTGTCGGCCATGGGGAGTCTCCTGCGGGTGGGTGAGGGCTGTCGCGCATGAAACTCGGGCGGAAGGGCGAGGGTTCCATGGGGAGGCGGGGCGATCCCGTTCCTACGACGTAAGGCACCTGGGAGCCCTATCGGGCGGCGTCAGCTGTGCAGTTCAACTGCGCCGGTGAGGGTGTGGGCGGTGGCGGGCACGTTTCCGACACAACCGTTGGTATGAAGTCTGCAACTAATGGAAATGCTAGCTTACCGCGTGCTTCTTAGCGATATCGCTGGCCGCCTTTTCAATCCCCGGATAGATCGTGCTGGCTTTTATATTGAGTTTGTCAAGATGGGCTAGAATGGTTGCCTTCTGACTGATCCGTATCCGAGACACCTTGAGGTTGCCGTGCCCGGTTTCTGGCATGATGGCATCCTTTCCGAACAGCAGGAAAGCCCCTGATTGTGAGATCATTCGTTCGTGGGTGTTCCGGGCTCGGACAAAAAGAATCTGCTGGAGATGGGATGGCACTATACGGGGCTCGAAATAGGGCTTCTCGCGCTTGATGAAATGAAGAAGCTTTTTCACCACATCCGCATCGTTAAAGGCATCCTGGCCCATCTTGAGGTCCATTGCATTCTTCTCCTCCTCCTTCATGAGGCTGAGGTTGGCGATGCAACTGACGCGGTCCGAATCGAAATGAAGCACATCTGCGCTTGGAGTCCGAAGAACGATAACCTCACCATCTAACTCATTGCCGGCCTCGTCCTTCTCGATCTGAGAGCAAGCGAAGTAGAGAGCTACTAGCGGATTCGAGGAGACGTCAAGAAGTCTCGTCGGGAGACCGAAATGCTGCATCCGCACGAGCCTATCTAACATTGAGCGATCGTTCGAAAACTGAGCATCCTGTACGCTCAGAATTTCCCGTACCATGATCTCTTCTTTTGGAAGATACGTGTACGCGCCTCTTCTATTCGTCCGGAAAAGCGACGGCGCCAGCAAGTATTTGAAGCTAGAGTGCCCACGGTAGAATATCTCTTCTCCCGGCTCTTCCGTGA
The DNA here is from genome assembly GCA_023435335.1 of Pseudomonadota bacterium. GTDB lineage: Bacteria > Pseudomonadota > Alphaproteobacteria > Rhizobiales > Rhizobiaceae > RCIO01. The sequence continues at coordinate 2,072 of JAEYRU010000229.1, read as the reverse complement.
GACCAAGGACGTGGCCCATATACGCATCCAGGCTGTCAATTTCGGTAATGTCGGGCTGCTGTCCCGGCTGCGGCGGTTGCGGTGTTTGGACAATGGCAACCGCCGGCACTTGGGCTGTCACGACTTGCATGGCGGCGGCCAGATCCGCCGATTTGATGGCCCAATGGGTCCTATGAAGTTCGAACGCGTCCATTCTGAACGCTTTTCGGAATGCTTCTCTGTCTTCGACCTGAACCGAACCGTAGTTGTTAGTTAGCTGAAAGGTATAGTGAATTTCGCCGGCCACTACGGACAGATTGGAAACATTGCCTAAACGAATTCGGAAAATGGCGTTGCCGTTCTCGTCTCGGTCAAGTTCGCTAAGAAAAACTGCCGGGAGTTGCTCTAGGAACGCTAGCTTCTCGGCAGAGACCGGCTTTAGTCCGGCCGCGATGGTGGGGTCGGTATACTCAAGAAAACGCGATAGCAAAAAGGTCTCGTGATGAGGCGTGTTCAGCGGAACATCCCATCCGGAATCATTGCCCGCCATAATGAGGTTGAACACCGTCTCGTCCCCCCAAGCCAGACTCAACCGAGTCCATCAACTCTTCAGCGTACGCAATCTCTCGGCAAGCGCTGATTCCAGCGCTGCTAGGCCCTCACCGTTGTTCAGGTACCCTTGATATCGGTGATGGCGCAGGTCGAAAGGCACGTCATCCGCCGACTGCGTTATCGGTACGACGTGCTTGCCGAGAGTATGAGCGATTCCGGCCTCGTAGAACACGTTCGGATTCTTTCCGGTGAAGTCACAAACCACGATAGCAGATCGGAAAATCAACCCGAAGACGTCCTGAATTCCTGCCGAGTCTTTCCAAATATTGTCAGCGCGCTCGCAGCGCATTCCGCACTGTTCACTCGCCTGTTGGATCGCTCTATAGACGCCATTGAATGGGCCAGTAAATGGCATCATAGCTGAGACGAGGTTCGGATCCGGCGCTTCCGAAGGGACCGAGAATACCGATGGTTGAAAGTAGATGCGGGGTCCACTTTTTGGGCGGCTAGAAATAGAGGTTCCACCTCCTCCGAAACGGGAAGTAATATAATCCTCCATCTCGGAAAGATTGTCCTCTCCGGCCTCTGCAATTGCCGTCAGAACTTGAATCGCGCAGCCGTCGTAGTCATCGTCGTTGAAGCTCAGGCTTCGCAGTAGCCGAGGATGGTTTTCCACTCTGTCGTATTGATTGGTCAGTGCGCCCAGTTCAAGCCAATGCGAGCTATTGAAATTTGCTACAGCGACGTTCTTGAGATCGATGATTTTTCGTCTCGCAGCGGCGTCTAAATGCACTGTCCACATGCACAATGGCTTTCAGGTCGTTGGACGTGCAAAAATATAGACATTCTACCATCGAGCAAGGCCAACCGGCTGGACCGACCCGTGCGGCGGCGGGTTTTGGCTGCGATCTCCTCCGGTGTGCGTGAGCCGACCAACTCACCGCTTCTGGGGGCGCGGCTTTCAGCTACTCCGCCGCTTCCCGCTTCCGTCCCGGCCGGCGTTCCAGCAGCTCGCGCAGAAACTGCCCGGTGTAGCTGCGCGGTTCGGCGACCAGGTCTTCCGGCCGGCCTGAGGCCACCAGTTCGCCGCCGCCGTCGCCGCCCTCGGGGCCGAGGTCGAGCACCCAGTCGGCAGTCTTGATGACTTCGAGATTGTGCTCGATGACGACCACCGTGTTGCCCTGCTCGACCAGCTCGTGCAGCACTTCGAGCAGCTTGGCGACGTCGTGGAAATGCAGCCCGGTGGTCGGCTCGTCCAATATGTAAAGTGTTTTTCCCGTTGCCTTTCTGGACAGCTCCTTGGCGAGCTTGATGCGCTGCGCCTCGCCGCCCGACAGCGTGTTGGCCTGCTGGCCGATATGGATGTAGCCGAGGCCGACCTTGTTGAGCGTGACAAGCTTGTCGCGCACGCCCGGCACCGCGGCGAAGAAGTCGACGCCTTCCTCCACCGTCATGTCGAGCACGTCGGCGATCGACTTGCCCTTGAAGGTGACCTCCAGCGTCTCGCGGTTGTAGCGCTTGCCGTGGCAGACGTCGCAGGT
>JAEYRU010000197.1 GCA_023435335.1 Pseudomonadota bacterium | reverse complement strand
GTGTGTCCCTCGAAACGGTTCGACGCGACATCAAGCCGCTTGCCGAGCGCGGCGAGATCGTCCGCATGCATGGGGCGATCGGGCTTCCGTCGGTTGTGGGCGAGGCGCCGTTCGAGCGGCGGATGCGCGAGAACCGGCAGGCCAAGGAGGCGATCGCCCGGCTGGCGGCCTCGACCATCCGGGACGGCGAGTCCGTGATGCTCGACACGGGCACGACGACCAGTTTTCTCGCCCGCGCGCTGCTGGGGCACCGGCGCCTGATTGTGGTGACCAACTCCTCCGATATCGCGCGGACGCTTGCCACGGTGAACGGCAACAAGGTCTATATGGCCGGTGGCGAGCTGCGCAGCGACAGCGGCGCCGCGCTGGGATTCTCGGCCATCGAGTTCGTCAATCGCTTCAGCGTCGATCATGCCATCATCTCCGCAGGCGCAATCAACGCGGATTCCGGCGTGATGGACTACGAACTTGAGGAGGCGCAGTTCGGGAGCGCGGTGCTGCGCCGCGGCCGGCGCCGCCTCGTCGTCACGGACGCGTCGAAATTCGGACAGAAGGGCCTGGTGCAGGTCTGCCCATTCACCGAGGTGCACGAACTTGTGGTCGACCGTGATCCGCCCCAGGAACTCAAGGCTGCTCTGGAGGTGGCTGACGTGAAGGTGCTGGCGGCAGCGGAGTAGGCTACGTCTCCAGCCTCATGCGCGGCTCGGACAGGCCGCGCGCGCCGGCAGTCACGGCGAGGAGCGCTCCGGCATCCTCACTCTCGTCACCGCCGCTCAGCGAGGTGACGTAGAGGGTCGAAAGGTCGGGTCCACCAAAACAGGGCTTCGTCGGCTTGCGGAGCGGAAGCTGAACCACCTTGTCGACCTCGCCGTCCGGAGTGAGGCGCAGCAATTCGCCGCCATCTATCGCAGCGCTCCAATAACCACCGGCGGCATCCACGCATGCGCCGTCGGGACGCCCGGCCCGCGATGCGGTGTCGAAGAAGAGCCGGCGGTTCGAGATATCGCCCCCGCCGTCGAGGTCGAAAGCCCAAATGCGACGCACAGAGGCCCAGGAGTCGGACAGGTAGAGGGTACGGTTGTCCGGGCTGACCGCCAGGCCATTGGGCACATGGAGCCCGTCGAGCAGGCGATGGGTGCTGCCGTCGGGGTCGATGCGATAGAGGTTCCCGCGGGGCGTGCCGTCTGGCTTCTGCGCCATCGTCCCCACGAAAAACCGGCCGTCGCGCGACATCGCGGCATCGTTCGGGCGGTTGCCGGGGAGGTGGGCTTCCGGCCGCGCCAGCAACCTGCGCGCGCCGCTGCCTGGATCGAACAAGTAAATCCCGTCCGCGAGCCCCACAAGAAGCTCCTCGCCGGTCGTCAAGGCGACACAGCCGATCGGCTGCCCCATGCCCCAGCTTCGGTTGGTCCGATCCCCCGGGTCGAAGGCGTGGAGCATCCCCGCGGGAATATCGACCCACCACAGGAGCTTGCGCCGGTCACACCAGACCGGAGACTCGCCCACTCCCGCGCCTGCGCGCAACACGACTTCGACCTGCATCCTTTGCACCTCCCGCCCGCCTACTAAGACAAACGGACCGGAATCGGTAGCCGTGGATCGATGTTTTCCTCCCGCGGGCGGCACGGCAGCCGCGGGGAGGGTGCTGCAGGTCGCAGGCCTCAGGCGGCCTTGCCTTTCGGAGCCGCTCCAAGGTCCACGATGGGCGAGAAGCCGCCGAAGACGAGACGCTTGCCGTCGAACGGCATGGGGTTCTTCGCCGGATCCATCCGCGGGTCCGCTTTTTCCGGGTTTTTCATCCAGTCCATCATGGTTGCGTGAGCGGCGTCACGGGTCGCCTTGTCGGGCCATTCGATCCACGAGAAGACAACGATCTCGTCGTCCTTGGCCTGCACGGCCTTTCGGAAGTCGGTGACTTCCCCTCCGGGCACGTCATCGCCCCAGCATTCAACGATCCGGGTCGCTCCAAGCTCCATGAACACGCTGTCACCCAGCGTCGCATGCTCGCGGAACTTCTCCCTGTTCGCCGTAGGCACTGCGATTACGAAACCGTCGACATAGGCCATTTCAACCTCCTTCAGTCTGGCTAGGCGGCTGCGGCTTCGAGCGCCGCGATGTCTATCTTCCTCATCGTCATCATCGCTTCCATCGCCCGCTTGGCCTGGGCGCGGTCGGAGCTGGTCGTCAGCTCCAGCAGCCGCCGCGGCGTGATCTGCCAGGAGAAACCCCAGCGGTCCTTGCACCAGCCGCAGGCGCTCTCGGCGCCACCATTGCCGACGATGGCGTCCCAGTAGCGGTCGGTCTCCTCCTGGTTATCCGTCAGAACCAGGAAGCTCACTGCCTCGTTGGCCTTGAAATCCGGACCGCCATTCAGGCCCAGGAAGCGCTGGCCGAGCACGGTGAACTCGACGGTCAGTTCATTGCCTTCCTTCCCGCCGGGGTAATCTGTGGCCGCGGCATTCAGCCGGTCGACATGGCTGTCAGGAAAGATGGACGCGTAGAATTCGGCCGCCTTGCGAGCTTCGCCGTGGTCGAACCACAGGCAGGTCATCAGTCTGTTCATATCCGTCTCCTCTGCTTTTTTCGGTTGAGCGCTGCTCTCAGTACCGAGGACGAACGGCCCGAAGCGGTCCCGACATGCCCTGCGCTATTTCTTATGGACGCTCGGGGGTGGCATTCCATCAGCCTGCCCCGGCAGGTAGGTCAACGCGCGGTTTCGGGCCGTGGATACTCGAGCTGCATGGCAACGACGTCAGCCGTCGCCTCGCCGTACCGCGCGGCAATTGCCTCCAATGTGCGATCCAGCGCCGCGACCGGCAGATGGTCCAGGAAATCGGCGCCGAAGCCTTGCCCGGCACCGTCGGTAGCGTTGCGGTCCGGCAGGAGGCGGATGCCATTGGCCGTCGCAACCGAATTCGAGGCGGCATACGTGACGGCGCTGGATCGATAGGTCCGCGACCAGGCGTCGGCGATAAGCGCAAGCGTGACCTCGTCAACGCCGGGATCGAGCCGGACGCCGATCTCCTCGCGGTTCCAGAAGCCCAAGCGGTTGGCCAGCACCGTCGTTGCAAAAGGCCGGGTCAGCTTGAAGGGGGCGCTCGCATGCCGGGCGTTCCATTGATCGAAACCGATGCCGCGCGCCACCGTCTCGGCCCTGGTGCGGCCGGCTATCGCCTCGATCAGCGTCAGCATCATGGGCATGGAGGCGCTTATGCCCGTCGTCGTCGTAACGCTGCCGTCTCCGACCATGCGCCGGTCCGCGACATAGTGGATCGTCGGGTTGCGGTCGAGCAGTTCGGAAAGGTAGTACCAATGGGTCGTGGCGCGCTTGCCGTCGAGCAGGCCGGCCGCACCGACTACCTTGGCACCGGCGCAGACGCCGATGATCCGGGCGCCCTTTTCGGCCTGGCTCCTCAGCCAGGCGAGTACCGCAGGGTCGTCGTCGCGGCTCATGGCGGGCACGATCACGTAGTCGGCCCCCTCGGGATGCGCGGCGTCGAACTCCCTGATCGTCGCGTCCGGCTCCACCTGGAGTGCCGGGAAGAGCTTCACCGGCCCCGGGCCTGTCGCCAGCATGACGACGTCGGCGATATCGGCCCGACGCAGGATACCGGTAGGCACCAGGTAGTCGGTTGTCTCCGTGGCGTCGTTGATGCCCACCACCGCGACCAGCGGGCGATCCCGTTTCGAAGGCTTGAGGGAGGCCAGCATGGACTCTGCCTCTTCCGGTGGAACCAGCGGCGCCTCGACTGAGGCCGCCGCCGAGGGCAGGCTCAATATCCAGCCGCCGAAGCCGGCGAGGGCCAGAGCCACGAGAGCGACACCGCCCCAGATCAGGATGGATTTCAACATGGCCGCAGCCTCCGACACCGATGGATCCGGATCAGCCCGCAGCGGGCGCAGCCTGAGCGAACTGATGTCAGAAGCGTAAGGGGCGCTCCATCTGGCGGAAATGACAAAATGGTGGCATTTTCTGCCAATGCATGAGGTCGTATTCATCCTCTACCCGGGCTTCGAACTGCTCGACCTGTCAGGCCCCGCTTCGGCCTTCAACGGCGCCAATCGCGCGCTGGTGCAGCGGGGCCAGCGTGCGTTCTACGAAATCATCTCCGCCTCAGCGTCGGGCGGGCTCGTCGAGAGCAGCAGCGGCGTCGCCGTCGAGACGCGGCCGATAGGAGAACTGCAGCCGGGGTGCGTCCGCACGCTGCTGGTCGTGGGGGCCGAAAAGGAGCGGCTGCTCCCTGCCATTGCCGACACCACCCTGCGGGCTGCGCTTCCCCCGATCGTTGCACGGTCGGAACGGTTCGGTTCGGTATGCACCGGCGGCTTCGTGCTGGCAGCGCTTGGCCTGCTGGACGGACATCGCGTGGCGACCCACTGGGACTCGTGTACGCCTTTCGCGCAGGCCTTTCCGGAGACGACGCTCGATGCCGACGCGCTCTACGTGGTCGACGGCCGGCTCTGGACCTCGGCAGGCGTAACCACCGGCATCGACATGGCGCTGGCGATGATCGCCCGTGATCTGAACGCGACCATCGCGGGGGAGGTCGCGAGGCGGCTGGTCCTCTACGCCAGGCGTCCCGGCTACCAGTCGCAATTCAGCCCCGTCCTCCAGGCACAGGTAAGGGGCGACAGTCCGTTTGCGGATCTGACGGGCTGGATCCAGGCCAATCTCGACGGCCCGCTCGACGTACCTTCGTTGGCAGAGCGCGTCGGCATGAGTGAACGGACCTTTCACCGCAAGTTCGTCGCCGTCACCGGCGAGACCCCAGCGCGTTTCGTGGAGACGGCGAGGCTGGATGCCGCGCGCATGCTGCTGCAGCGCGGCTTGTCGCTCAAGGCAGTCGCGGCGCGGATCGGGCTTGCTCCCGCTTCGCGGTTTGCGGATGCCTTCGAGCGCCGCTTCGGCGTGACGCCCCGCCTCTTCCGCGACATGCACGCGGAGTTGTGACCGGGGCTTTGCCCGCCAGCCTTGGAGGCGGCGTCCTTCCCGAGAGTCCGAAACAAAAGCCCGATGTTCTTCTATTCTGACATTCGTCCGTTGGACCCAAGCAGTCTTCCGACACGATTCAGCGTTTGATCATCATGCACTGCGTCGTCGGTAGTTCGATGATGTCTTCCGGCCGTCCATCCAGAAACTCGTCGAACGCCTGTCGCACGCCTGCGAGGACCGAATAGTCGTGCGACAGTATGATGCCACCGGGCAGCATGCGAGGGTAGAAGAAGTCGAGACAGTCCAGGGTGCCCTGGTAGAGGTCGACATCGAAATGGGCGAACGAAAACCTGAGGTCTTCGATCGGCCCGCTCGTCTCAGGAAAGCGCCCCTTGTGGATGCTCACGCCGGGAAATGGCGAAAGCAGCTCCCGCACCTTCTCGAAGCTCGCGGTGTATTGGTGTTCGGTATGGGTACTCTTTTCATCCCCGGTGAGTTCGGGAAGGCCATCGAACGTATCGAAGACATGCAGCGGGCGTGATCCCTTTGCCTCGCAGATCATTCGCGCCGTTCCACCATCGTAGCATCCGACCTCCGCCATTGCTCCGTCGAGCCGGCTCTGGGCGCGTGCGATCGAGTGGATGAGAAAGGACTCGTTCGCGGTGGTGAGCGACCGGCACCTTTTTCGCATGTCGCGGATCCGTGCAAGGATCGCGGGATCCTTGTGCGCGCCCATATGGAGCATCTCCAGACGGACCACGGCCGCGAACGCCAGCCGCTCGATCAAGCCTCCGCCAAGGAGTCTCTGCACGGAAGGATTATGCAACCACAAGAGCTGGTCTCCATGGCGTCCGCGGGAATATCGCTCTTCTCGCGCGACGACACCCGGTGAGATGGATAGGATTTGTCGAGAGCGGACGCCGGAGTGACGTCGGAACGACGCCGGATCGCTGTGCTGCTACGGGCAGACGCCCCTGGCCCGAACATAGTTCTTATGAACCCATCCGGACGGGCTGGGCTGGCCCCATAACGGGCGTGTGCAACGCCCGGACATACAGGTCACAGCGAGCCAGTTGCCGTTTCGGTCGTACACGGACACCTCGTCTCCGGCATACACTTCTCCGATCTGGCGGAAAGTGCTCCCCGGTCCCGTCCGCACTGCGAGGTATCCGCTACCCGACGCGTGGTTGTATTGACTGAGGGGCTTCACGCCCACCACTCGGCCCGTGCAGTCTCCCGCTTCCGCGACCTGCGTCATGACAGGCGCTACGGTGAGCATTACGGCTGCCACCAACCAGCTTACCCGGCTCATTGTGGATGTCTCCGTTCAGTGTTGCGAAGACAATATCGTCATGAATGCAGCATGGACGCATTGACGTGCATCAAGCGAAGCTTCGGACAGACACCGGGCGGTACAGATCTAGCGGAAGAACTTGCGAAGGCTCCCCCCCCAGCCGCAGGCAAGCGGCCAATCCCTGCCGATGCCGAACAAGGCTCATTGTCACGGAGCACTACGCCTGCCTCAACGCCTCGGCAGGGAGCATCCGGACGGCACGCCATGCCGGATAGGCGGAACCAACCGCACAGAGCGGGATGGCGAAAAGCAATGGCAGGACAATGTCGGAGGCGCGCGGCGTGAAAGCGATGATGTCGCCAAGGGCGGGTATCGCACTGAAGAACGACGCTGCGGTTATTCCGATGACAATGCCGCCCGCGCAGCCGGCCAGTCCCAGGAAGAGGCCTTCGAGCACCACTAGCGCTATGACCAGACGGTCACTCCATCCGATCGAGGCGAGCATGCCGATCTCGCGGGTTCGTTCCTGCACCGAGAGCAGCAGCGTGGCCAACAGGTTCAGCGCCCCCATGACGATGGCGACAACGGATATTGCTTTCGAGACTGCCTGCAACACCGCGATGTTGCGGTCGCTCTGGAGCTCCTGGGCCAATTCCTGCATGTCGGAAACGGTGACAGGCAGGGCGGCGGAAATCAGTTCGCGGACTGCCGCGGCGCCTGTTGGCCCAAGTCCGCTCCGCAGCCTCACCGAGAAGTAGCTGACCTGTCCTTCACGGAAAGCCGCTTCCTGGAGAACGGGAAGATGCATGACGGCCATTCCCCGATTCACAGCGGTCCCGTAACCTGTGATACCGGACACGAGGAATTCCTCGTCGAACAACTCCACGCGATCTCCCGTGCTCGCGCCGAGAGTTTCAGCGATGACGTCGCCCAGCATCACCTCGTGCCTCCCAGCCGTCGGGAGACCGCCGGAGGCGATCGGCACCCCATCCCAATCGGGCGCGTCGGCAGGCCATCCCGTCACGAGCACATGCTGGCCGGCGCCGGTGCTCGTGAAAGCGACGAGTTCGCCCGTCACCTCCGCCACCCCTTCGATCGAGGCCAGGACCGTCCCCATAGCCTCAGGGAGGCGCATCCCCGTGACGTCGACGATGTTGCGGGGGGCCACCACGAGTTCGGTGCCCCGCTCGTCGAAACTTTGCGAAAGACTTTCGGTGATGCCACGCCCAAGCGCCAGAAGCGCCACGGCCGTACCGATGGCGAGGGCAATTCCGAGAATCGTCAGTGTAGTTCGGGCCGGCCTGCGGGACAGGTTGTTCATGGCGAATCCGACCAGTGTCATGCCGCTGCCGCGCTTTCCGGGTTGTCGCCTACAATACGGCCGTCGGCCAACTGCACCAGACGTTCGCATTTTGCCGCCAGTGCATGGTCGTGCGTGACGATTACCAGTGCCATTCCGAGTTCCCGATACAGTTCGAAAAGCAGGCCCGCTACGGACTCGGCGTTGCCGCTATCCAGATTCCCCGTCGGCTCGTCCGCAAGCAGGATCGTCGGTCCGCGTACCAGAGCTCGCGCAATGGCCACCCGTTGGCGCTCCCCACCGGACATTTCGGAGGGCAGATTGTCCATTCGTTCCGACAAGCCGACCCGCTCGAGCATGCTCTCGATGCGACGGTTCCGCTCGGGAGGAGAAACAGCGGAGCCCACCAGCGTCAGCTCGACGTTCTGCCGTGCCGTCAGCGTGGGCAGGAGATGAAACTCCTGGAACACGATGCCGATTTCGGCACGCCGCAAGAGCGACCAGTCGCGCCGGGAGGAGATTTGACGACCTTTCCAGAAGACCCGTCCGGCATCAGGGCGGTCGAGACCGGAGGCGATGTTGAGCAGGCAGGACTTGCCGCTACCGCTACGGCCGACCAGCGCAACGCTCTGATTTGCTTGAAAGGCGATGTCGACGCCGGCAAGTGCGACGATCCTGCCCTTGTCGAAGACCCGCCTTATGCCTTCCAGCCGCAGCAATTCCGTTTCTTTCATTTCGTTCCCATGGAAGCGAAATACGCCACGGCGCTGCTGACTGGACCAGGCCTTGCCGTCAGGGCGGCCTCGAAATCCTGCTGAAGAGTGGCGGCCGCAGCGCGCCCGTCGATGGAGAGGTCGATTGCGATCCAGCCGAGCCGGCCGCCGGTCCTCAACGACCAGACGACGACCCGCTCCTTGCCCTGGTCGTCGGGCATGAGGACCGTCAGCCGCAGGCCGCCCGGGACTTCGCGTATCCTGCCTATCCTGGCCAGACCGGGGTTCGCTCGATCGACCATGGCGACGCATTCCCTCGCAAGGCGGGCGGCAACGGCGTCGGCCAACTCCTCGCGCGTTTCCGTACGCATGATGCTCCAATGTCCGGGGGAGGCCACCGTGCGTGCAAGCGTCGTGATATCGAAAACGTCCAGAACCAGCGTTTCGCAGGCGCGCCGGCGAGCGTTTGCGGGGGCGGCGGCGATAGCCGCCAGCCTAACCTGTGTTCGCTCGAAGAATATCTGAGGATCAGCCGCCGCGCGAGCCGGCGACGCCAACATGCCCAGCAGCGCGAGGGCAGCGATGGCCAGACGAAATGAAATGCGCATTGAGGCTGTGTGTTCGAGGTGAGCGGACATATAGCTACATGCACCGGGCCGGCTTGAAAATGATTTGAGTCAATGCAGGGATAGGCCGCCTGAAAGAGCGATGGCAACCCGTGGCCGCGGGACTCTTCCGGCCGGTTAATCTCCACATGGAGTCTGGCGGGCAAGTATGCTGCAACAGTTAAGCAAGGTGGTCGTGCGGACTGCCGAGGGCGGGCGTGAATACGCCGACTTCATCGAGATTCCTTATCGGCTCCATCGGGAGAACCCTTATTGGGTTCCTCCCCTGCGCTCGCAGCAGCATGAGGCGCTGGACACGGACAAGCACCCATTCTATCGGCGCGCGACACGTGTGCTGTTCGTTGCCTATCGTGGCAACGAACCGGTTGGCAGGATCGCGGCGATCAACAACCCTGCTCACTGCGAAACGTTCGAGGAAGCCTGCACCCATTTCGGGTTCTTCGAATGCGTCGATGACGATCAGGTCGCCGGGGCTCTTTTCGCCGCCGTCCACGATCAGGCGCGCATCTGGGGCCACGACAGGATCCGTGGTCCCTTCAGCCCAAATGTAAACGGCGAACTCGGCCTGCAGATAGACGCTTTCGACAAGCCCAGTTTTGTCATGATCGCGTACAATCCGCCCTATTACCAACGACTGGTGGAAAGTCAGGGCTTCGAAAGGGACGTCGATCTTTACTGCTACATGATCGAGAGAGAAAAGGCTCCCCAATGGCTGCTGGAAAGCGGCCAGTGCCTTATCGATGCGAGCGCCTGCACCTTTCGCCGACTACCGAAGGCGGACATTCACAAGGAGGCTGCGCGCATCTGGCGGGTCTACAGCGACGCCTGGGAGAAGAACTGGCTTTGGACGAAGTCGACACACGATGAGTTCATGCATCTGGTGCACGAGCTCATCCAGATCGTCGACTGCGACCTGATCTATCTCGCCGAGAATGCTCAGGGAGAACTGGTCGGCTTTTCGATAGCGCTTCCCAACATCAACGAGGCCACCATCAAGATCCGCGACGGGCGGCTCTTTCCCTTCGGGTTCCTCAAGCTCCTTTGGTATGCACGCCCAAGGAGGATCAAGTCTGTCCGTTTCACAGCCATGGGAGTGCTGGAGCCCTACCGAAAACAGGGCGTGCATTGGGGGCTCGTGTACCTGCAGTCAATGGCTTCGCTGGACAAGGGCTACCTGCATGCGGAGATGAGCCTGATCCTCGAGACGAACGCGCAGATGATCCAGGTAGCAGAGGCCGCCGGCGGCACGCGCTACAAGACGCACCGGATGTTCGTGAAGCAACTGCCGGAGCGGCATGGTCCGACCGAGGAACTCGGGTGAAATGGCGGCGCCGATGCGCCAACCCGCCTCGTGAAGGGCGCTGCCGCTGATGCTGGCATGCGAGGCCAATCATCTCCACGCGGCGGAAGTCCCTAGCGGAACAATGTTCCCGGCGCTCGGTTGGGAGATCAAAGCCGAAGGTGCCAGCATGCTTGAACTGTTCCGTATCCATTCTCTGAAAGCCGCAGCGCTCGTCATGGCGTTGTCCCTTGCCGCCTGCGGCGAGCCGGAGCCCGACGCCACGTCCAGCGAGGATACGTCCGCATACCCGGCCGGGAACGTGATCGAAACGCCGGAGGGGGCGGAGAGCGCGGAAGAAGACCGGGATCCCACCCCGCAGACAAGCACTGGGGGAGGAATTCCAAGCACGGCTCCCGGACAGTAACCAGCTGTCGCCAGCCGCGGAGGCGCGGCCCAGGCCCGTGCGAGTGCGCGCCGAGACCGATCGTGCGGCTCGTCTTGAAGAGTAGGGTTTGCAGAAGAAAGGCCCCGGGACGTCCCGGGGCCTTTGCGGATCAGGCCGCAGCCTTCTTGGCCTTCGCCCGCTCGTTGGCGGAGGCGTCGGCGAGCTTGGTGAGGTCGCTGTCGGTCTTGGACTCTTCCTGGAGCGTGGCGTCGAGCAGCTTGGCGGCGTCCGCCATCCCGAGTTCCGTCGCCCAGCGCTTCAGCGTGCCGTAGCGGGTGATCTCGTAGTGCTCGACAGCCTGGGCCGCGGAGATCAGCCCGGCATCGAGCGCTGCCGTGCCCTTGAACTCGTCCATGATCTCTTCGCCCTCGGAGATGATGCCCTCGATGGCGTCGCAGGTCTTTCCCTGGGCCCGCTTGCCGATGATCTCGAACACCTGCTGCAGGCGCTCGACCTGCGTCTCGGTTTCTTCCTTGTGCTTGTCGAAGGCGGCTTTGAGTTCGGCCGACTGGGCCGCACGCTTCATCTTCGGCAGCGCCTTCAGGATCTTGCGTTCGGCGTAATAGATGTCCTTAAGCGTGTCGTGGAAGAGGTCTTCCAGCGTCTTTTCCTTGGCCATTTCTTTCCCTTTCGGAACTGAGGTGAGTTTGCTCACATGGGCGTGATCGCCGCAGTTCAACGAAGGACGTCGAACCCGGTTCCGTAGACCTCGCACGCGCCTGCAGAAATCCCGCACGCTCGCTCCGGAACCTTCTTCTGATGCCGCGGTTCGGCTTTCGAACCACCCCCAGCTCGTTGAAGAGAGGCCTGGTCTGCCGGTCGAGGCAGGCCAACGAGGGGCTCTCCACTCCACACGGCAACGCGAAGAAGGATACGGCGAATGAAGGCACTCTGCTGGCACGGAAAGGGCGACATACGCTGCGACACGGTCGACGATCCCGTGATCGAAGACGATCGCGACATCATCATCAGGGTGACTTCCTGCGCGATATGCGGGTCGGATCTGCACCTGATGAACGGCTACATGCCTACGATGGAGTCGGGCGACGTGCTCGGGCACGAGACAATGGGCGAAGTCATCGACGTCGGCAAAGGTCACTCGAAATTCAAAGTGGGCGACCGCGTGGTCGTGCCGTTCAACCTTGCCTGCGGCGAATGCTATTTCTGCAGGAAGCAGCTGTTCTCGCTCTGCGACCGCTCGAACCGCAATGCCGAACAGGCGATCAAGGTGATGGGACACTCGCCCTCCGGCCTGCTCGGCTACTCGCACATGCTGGGGGGATACGCGGGCGGACAGGCGGAATATCTGCGTGTCCCCTACGCCGATGTCGGCCCGATCAAGGTGCCGGACGGGATGGACGATGATCAGGTGCTGTTCCTCTCCGACATCTTTCCCACCGGTTGGATGGCTGCGGAGAATGCCGGCATCGAGGAGGGGGACACGGTCGCTGTCTGGGGTTGCGGACCTGTTGGCCAATTCGCCATCCAGAGCGCCTGGATGATGGGAGCCGGCCGGGTCATCGCCATAGACGGCGTGCCCGAGCGGCTGGCGATGGCGCGCACGCACGGCCGCGCCGAGACAATCGATTTCAAGGAGGCGAAGGTCTACGAGGCCCTGATGGAGATGACGGGCGGGCGAGGTCCCGACCGCTGCATCGACTGCGTGGGCACCGAATCCGACGCCGGCGCCAGCGCCGACGCGATGCTCGACAAGGCCAAGGCAGCATTGCATATCGGCACCGACAGGCCGCATGTGCTGCGCGAGGCGATCTTCTCCTGCCGCAAGGGCGGCACCATCTCGGTGCCCGGCGTCTACATCGGCATGCTCGACCACATCCCCTTCGGGGCGGCGATGAACAAGGGGCTGACCTTCAGGATGGGACAGACCCATACGCACCGCTATCTCGAGCCCCTGTTGCAGAAGGTGGTCGACGGCGAGATCGATCCTTCCTTCGTCATCACGCACAGGGCCTCGCTCGAGGAGGGACCGGAACTCTACAAGTCCTTCCGCGACAAGAAGGATGGCTGCATCAAGGTTGTCATGAAGCCATGAGGCAGGCCTCGCCGGGGGCAGGTCCAGAATGCGGCCTGCCAATGCTGGCCGCACCCCGCCGGCTGGCAGCACGATCTCGAGGTGGGGTGCTTGCGGCGTCCGCCGGACAGTGATTCCGGTGGCCTTCTGACTTCCGGTCTTCCGGCAAGCTAGACCCGGCGGCCCGGCCGGGGTTTGTACGGGACCCGCCCGGTCGATATCCCACGAATTTCACGCACTGAAACCCGCCGCCTTCAGCCTGTTTCGGCGCGGGTCGCTGTCGCATGTTGTCCGCAGGGAAGAGAGTTGCATCAGGGCCGGGACCCGCGAGAGGGGCATCCCGGCGATCGCGTCTGCCGGCATTCTCCGAACGACGTCAACGAACGAGGCACACATGCAGAAGGTTTTCATCGTAACAGGCGCGAGCAGCGGCATAGGCGCTTCGACCGCGCGCCTGCTAGGCGCCTCCGGCGCGCACGTCGTCGTCAACTACAAGAGTTCGGAGGACCTGGCGCTGGGAGTTGTCGCCGACGTCGAGAAGGCCGGCGGCAAGGCTGTCGCGATCCGTGCGGACATGGGCTCGGAAGCCGACATCATTCGCATGTTCGAGGAAACCGACAGGGCATTCGGACCCGTGACCGGGCTGGTCAACAACGCCGGCGTAAACGGCCCCAGGCACCGCACGGCGGACAGCTACGAATTCCAGGAAGCGATGGACCTCTTTGCCGTCAACACGGTCGGCGTCCTCATCGCATGCCGCGAGGCCATCAGGCGGATGTCCACGAAGTTCGGAGGCAAGGGCGGTAGCATCGTCAACATCTCGTCCATCGGGGCGCTGACCGGATCGCCTGGCCGTTTCATTCACTATGCCGGTTCCAAGGCAGCGGTCGACACCATGACCAAAGGCCTGGCAGTCGAAGTCGCGAGGGACGGCGTTCGCATCAATGCCATTCGCCCCGGGATGATCGACACGCCGATCCATGCGAAGGCCGGGCAGGCCGACAGGGTCAAGGAATTTGCCGCCAAGAACCCGCTCGGCCGCGCCGGCCGCCCGGAGGAGGTTGCCGAGGCCATCGTGTGGCTGCTCTCCGACAAGGCGTCCCTGGTGACCGGCGCCATCCTCGATGTCATGGGCGCACAGCGTTAGGCCGGCCAGGGCCGGGGAAGCAATGTACTGCCTGTTCGCCAGCTGGCGTGTTTTCACAGGGTGAAACAATGGTCTGGGAGGACACCGGCGACCGGATCTTTGAACTAGTCTTTGGCCGTCTTCATCGCCGCTGCGCCGGTTCGGCCCGTATTGCTGCCTCAGATCCCGTACCCTCGCGGCGGATCAAAAGTCGACCAGGGAGGAATACAGATGGAATTGTCGCTCATAACAGATCGCCGCGGACGGCGGTCGATGCTCAGTGCTCTTCTCGCGGCGGCATTGCTGCCTTTCGCATCGACTACGCAGGGTGCGCTGGCTCAGGACTATCCCAGCAAGCCAATCACGGCAGTCGTTCCCTTCGCCGCGGGCGGCGGTTCCGATACCCAGACCCGCATCTGGGGCGAGGCTATCGCCCCAATCATCGGCCAGCGCGTCATCGTTGAGAACGTTCCGGCCACGGCGGGCATCGCGGGAACGAAGCGGGGCATCGCGGCCGAGCCGGACGGCTACACGGTCGTCATGGGCGTGGCCTCGACCATCGCCATCAATCCGGTGACCAACAAGGCGGCGGACTACAAGCCGCTCGAGGACCTGCAGCCGGTGGCGCTCACGGGCTACACGCCCTACGTGATGGTGGTCGCCAACAACCTGAACATCAAGACGCTGCCCGAGCTGATCGAATACGGGAAGGCGCATGAAGGCGAACTCACCTACGCGGGCTGGACGGCGGTCGGCGAGTTCGCGCGCAAGGGCCTCGAGTTGCACGCGGGCCTGAAAATGATCCCGGTCCCCTACAAGGGCAATGTGGAAGCCTTGACCGACGTCATCGCCGGCCGCGCCTCGGCGGCGATCCTCGACATTTCCTCGGCAATGCCCTTCATCCGCTCCGGGAGCGTGACCCCGATCGTCATGACCGGTCCGGACAAGTCTGCGGCTCTGCCCGATGTGCAGACAATCGATGAAGCAGGCGTGAAGAACTACTTCGTCGACTCCTGGACCGCGATCTTCGCGCCGAAGGACACGCCCAGGGAGATCGTCGAGTACCTCAACTCCAAGACGCGCGAGGCGCTCCAGACGGAGAAGGCGAAGGAGCGCTATGCCGAACTCGCGATCGAGTTCCGGGACTACGACGTCGACCAGACGCGCGAGTTCATGGAGAGGCAGGTCGCCGGTTGGAAGGCGCTCATCGAGCAGGCCGGCGCGTCGGAATAGGATCTCTCGAGCCCAGCCGGCCGGGTTGCCGAATTTGGCAGCTCGGCCCGCATCCTGCGCCGATATACTGAAGAAGGTGGGGACCATGTCACAAGCGGCAGATCTGCCACGGTCCGAGGCTGTTCCGCGCTATGCCCGCATCGACGTGATCGGAGGCGCGGTCGTCGTCTTCATCGCCGTTCTGATCTGGTACGGAGCGATCGAACTCGCGGTCGGCCAGATGAGCCGCATCGAGGCCGGCGCCATGCCGAAAGCGCTATCCGCCCTGCTGTTCATCGCCGGATGCGCGGTGCTGGCGAAAGGGCTGCTGCAGCGCGACCAGGATGCCGATCGCCTGGAACTCGCGTTGAGGCCGGCGGCCATCATAGCCATTGCCGTGGTGCTGTTTGCCATCTTCATCCGGGGCGGGAACTTCGGGATTGTAACCACCCCGCAACTCGGGCTCACCGTGGTCGGTCCACTCACCGTGTTCGTCGCCGGATGCGCCACGCCCCATGTGCGCCCGGGAGAACTGCTGGTGACGGCGTTCGCACTCACCGCGGTGCTGCTTCTCATATTTGCCGATCTGCTGGGGCTCGGGGTTCCCATCTTCCCCAGGTTCCTGGAGGGCGTCATCCCGCGCTCGATCGGCTCCGTCGGTGCCACCCGGATCGCCTGTGCCGCCTACGGAGCCTTCGCAGCCGCCCTCTACGTTGTGATCTTCGGACGGGGAGGGAAGGGGCGTGGCTGAGCTGATCGACCATCTGGCGCTCGGCTTCTCCGTCGTCCTCTCCTTCCAGAATGTGCTGCTTTGCCTGATCGGCGCGCTGGTCGGCACGCTGATCGGCGTGCTGCCGGGAATCGGGCCTCTGGCGACGATCGCGATCCTGATGCCCCTTACATACAATGCCGAGCCGGTCGGATCGCTGATCATGCTCGCCGGCATCTACTACGGCGCCCAGTATGGTGGGTCGACGACGGCCATCCTCGTAAACATGCCGGGCGAATCCTCATCGGTGGTGACGGCGCTGGACGGTCATGCGATGGCGCGGCAAGGCAGGGCGGGCAAGGCGCTCGGCATCGCGGCGATCGGCTCCTTTGTGGCGGGGACCTTCGCCACCCTCGTCGTGGCGGCGATCGCAATCCCGCTGTCCGAACTGGCGTTGAGCTTCACGGCCGGAAACTACTTCGCCCTGATGGTTCTCGGCCTTGCACTCGCCATCGTGCTCAACGGCGGATCCGTGCTGAAGGGTTTCTGCATGCTGCTCATCGGTGTCGTGATGGCGCTGGTCGGCGCCGATCCGGTGACGGGGGAACCCCGACTGACATTCAGCTCCGACGTGCTCTATGACGGATTCGACGTGGCGATCGTCGCGATGGGCCTGTTCGGCATCGCCGAGATCCTGCGCAATCTAGAGACGCCCGAGGCGAGGCCGTTTGTGGGAGGCATCGTCGGGGGGCTCCTGCCCGACAGAAAGGACCTGCGGGAATCCGGCGGCGCGATCGTGCGCGGTTCGCTGCTGGGCAGCATCGTCGGCATCATTCCCGGAAACGGCGCCACCCTTTCGTCCTTTGCCTCCTATGTGATGGAGAAGCGGATATCGCGCACGCCGGAGAAGTTCGGCAAGGGCGCCATACAGGGCGTCGCGGGACCCGAGTCCGCCAACAATGCCGCCGCCCAGACAACCTTCGTCCCGCTGCTGACCCTGGGTCTTCCATCGACCGCGACGATGGCGCTGATCGGCGGTGCGATGACGCTGCACGGGGTCGTTCCCGGTCCGCAGGTGATCGAACTGCGCCCCGATCTCTTCTGGGGCGTCGTCACTTCCATGTGGATCGGCAATCTGATGCTCGTCATCATCAACCTGCCCTTGATCGGGATATGGGTGAAGTTCCTGAAGGTCCCCTATCACCTCCTCTTTCCGATGATCGTGCTGATCTGCTGCCTGGGCATCTATTCCGTGGAATCGCAACCGTCCGACGTCGTGCAGGTCGCCCTATTCGGTTTCGTCGGATACGTGCTCTACAAGCTCAGGTTCGAGCCCGCGCCCGTGCTGCTCGGCCTCGTTCTCGGGGGAATTCTCGAGGATAACCTTCAACGCGGCCTGATCCTCAGCCGGGGCAACGTCTGGACGTTCCTGAGCGAGCCGCTGACGCTGACCTTGCTTGGCACGGCCGCGGTGATCGTCGCCTCAGCGCTCGTTCCATCGATCAACAGGAACAGGCAGGTTCTCGCCGAGGACGGCTAGCCGCATAGATGCGGCGATTCGAGGATCGCGTTCATGCAATCCCTTGCGCGTTCACATAGATCGAGCGCAGGCTCGTCGTGGCGCAGATGAAGAGGCGGTTCCGCTTCGGTCCCCCGAAACAGACATTGGCCACGACCTCGTCGATGAGGATCTTGCCCAGCAGGGTGCCGTCGGGTGCGAAGCAGTGAACGCCGTCGCCCGCCGAGGACCAGATGTTGCCGCCGGTGTCGAGGCGAAAGCCGTCGAACAGTCCGGCGTCGCACGTCACGAAATCCTCGCCCGGACCCAGCGATGCGCCGTCGGCAGCGACCGGATATCTGCGGATTTTCGGAGCGCAGTCGGGGAAATGCGTCCTGCCGGTGTCGGCCACGTAGAGAACGGATTCGTCGGGCGAAAACGCGAGGCCGTTGGGCTGCTTCATGTCGTCGATCACGCGGGTGATGCTGCCGGCGGGATCGATGCGGTAAACATGACGCCCGTCCTGCTCCATTGGCGAGGCGTCGCCTTCATAGTCGCTGTCGATGCCGTAGGAGGGGTCGGTGAACCAGATCGATCCGTCCGATTTGACCACCACGTCGTTGGGCGAATTGAGGCGCTTTCCGCCATAGCTGTCGGCAATCACCGTCCGCGATCCGTCGATCTCGTAGCGGCTGACGCAGCGGCCGCGATGCTCGCAGGCGATCAGCCTGCCCTGGCGATCGACGGTGTGGCCGTTCCGGTTGCGGCAGGGCTGCTCGAAGGTGGCCACCTGGCCGTTCATCTCGTCCCACCGCATGATCCGGTCGTTGGGGATGTCCGACCAGACGAGATAGCGGCCCGCGGCGAAATATGCCGGCCCTTCCGTCCACCGCCCGCCCGTCCACAGGGTCTCGAGATTGGCGTTTCCGTGGATCAGCTTCGCGAAGCGCTCGTCACGGATCTCGTAGTGCTCTCCCGGCATGGGGCATCCTCCCTCAGGACGTCACGCGCTGGCTGCGCCCATAGACCAGGAGCATGCCGACGATGACGGTTCCGTAAATGATCTGGCGGCCGGCCTCCGGCATCTGCGTGATCGACAGCACTGAGTTCAGAAGCACGATCAGGATGACGCCGACCAGCGTGCCGGCATAGCGGCCCCGGCCGCCGAGGATATGCGTGCCGCCCAGCACCACGGCTGCGATCGCCGGCAGCAGGAAGGCGTTTCCCATGCCCTGATAGGCCTTGGCAGAGTAGCCGGCCAGCAGCACGCCCGCGATCGCGGCGCACATTGCCGACGCCACGAACGCGCCGACGATGACGCCGCGGGTACGGATGCCGGAGAGATAGGCTGCCCTTTCGCTTGAGCCGGTCGCGTAGATCGAGCGGCCAAACCCGGTCCGCGTGAGGATGATCGCGATGACGGTCGATACGCCGGCCCAGACGAAGATCGCGACGGGAATGCCCAGTATCCGGTCCTTGGCCAGGAACAGCATGAGTGGCGTCGCCGAGTCCTGCGGGGCGAAGCCGCCGGTATGCGCGACCATCAGGCCGCGCAGGACCGTGTCGACGGCAAGGGTGAAGATCATCGACGGGATGCGCAGGAAGGCGACGCCGAACCCATTGAAAAGGCCGACCGCAAGGCCCACCGCCAGCGCGGCGGGCAGCGCCATCTCGCCGCCGACGGCGGTCGCCATCATGGCGGCTGCCGTCAGGGTCCACGGGATGGACAGATCGATATGGCCGAGCAGGATGACCATCATCATGCCGGCCGCGCAGATGCCGAGAAACGAGCCGATCTGCAGTTGCAGCAGCAGATAGTTCGGCGACAGCAGCGGCGCGTTGCCGGTGGTCGACAGGGTATAGGCCGTGCCCGCCAGCAGGATGACGAGGATGAACAGCGAGGCGATCGCGATGGGCTTGTTTTCCGGAGAGAGGAGAAGTCGCATGGCGGATCACCTGAACAGATCGAGCTTGTTCTTCACCCTCAGCACGCGCAGCGCGCCGAAGGAGATCGCGACCAGAAGGACGACCCCCTCGATCAGCGGTTGCAGCAGCGGGTCGATGTCGAGGATGCGGAAGTAGAAGGCGATGACCCGCAGGATCATCGCGCCGACGAGGCTGCCCACGGCGCTGCCGACGCCGCCGAGCAGCGAGGTTCCGCCGAGAACGACTGCCGCGATGGAGTTCAGCGTGTAGGCGCCGGCCTGCTGGATGTCGGCATTGCCGGACGAGGTCTGGATCGCCAGGTACAGGCCGCCGCACGCGGCGAAGAAGCCGGCGAGCGTAAAGGCTGCGATCTTGGCCCGGGCGATCGGCAGGCCGGACATGAACGCAGCGCCCTCGGCCGAGCCGATGGCGTAGACGGTGCGCCCGGTCACGGAGCGGCGGAAAGGAACCCAGACGAGAAGCACCACGAGCGCGATGAGGATGGCCGGCACGGGGATATCGGCGAAAGGGCGCAGCCACCAGGCATCGCCGCCCTCGGCGATGCCGTAGGTGTCGGCAAAATCCCAGACCGAGTTGGTGAGCGCCCAACTCAGGTCGCCGTCGACACGGCCGCCGGGCTTGGGCCGGATCAGCAGGGCGAGGCCTATGGCGATCGCGCCGGTCGCGAGAGTCGCGATGATCGGCTGGATGCGGCCATAGACCACGATGCAGCCGTTGAGTAGCCCGAAAGCAGTACCCGCGAGCAGCGTCAGGGCCATGCCGAGAATGATCTGGGCGGGCGAGCCGTACACCAGTTCGGAGGCGATGCAGTTGGTCAGGGTCATGACCGCGCCGACCGAAAGGTCGAGCCCTCCCAGGAGAACCGGGAAGGTCTGCGCCATCGCCACGAAGGCGATCGCGGCGGTCTCGTTGGCGTTCTGGATTGCCACCGCCGACGAAAAGCCCCGCGGATGCAGAAGGTTGTACGAGAGATAGAGTGCCGCAAGCAGGAGCAGGGCGGTGGCGAAGCCGAGATTCTGCAGCAGCCACCTCTTCCACGCGGGCTGATGCATCATGCCGCCTCGACGTCGATGTTGAGGGAAGCGGCGATCAGGCCTTCCTCGGTGATCTGGTCGCCTTCCTTCTCCGCGACGACGCGCCCCGCATACAGGACGGAGACCCTGTCGCAGCAGCCAATCAGCTCGGCATAGTCGGAGGAATAGAACAGGATCGCCTTTCCGGCGTTGGCGAGGTCACGCATGAGGCGGTAGATCTCCTGCTTCGTCCCGACGTCGATGCCGCGGGTGGGATCGTTGAGCAGGATGATGTCGGGGTCGTTCATCAGCCACTTGGCGATCACCACCTTCTGCTGGTTGCCGCCGGACAGCGTCATGACGGGGTCAGTCGCCGAGCCGAGCTTGATGCGCAGCCGCGCGACGCCGTCCTCGACCGCCTTGGCGGCCAGCGCCGGGTCGATGAACGGGCCGCGGGAAATCCTTCCGAAGGACGCCGCGAGTAGATTGTCGGCGATCGGCATGCCAAGCATCAGGCCCTCGGTCTTGCGATCTTCCGGCACGAGGGCGATGCGCGTGCGCGTGGACTTGGCTGCGGCGGGGGAGGCGGGAACACCCTGGCGCCCGCCAATGAGGATCTCCCCCTCCACGTCCCGCAGCACGCCGAACAGCGCCAACAGCAGTTCTTTCTGCCCCTGGCCGTCGAGACCGCCGAGGCCGACGATCTCGCCGCGCGACACGGAGATGTCGATCCCGTTCAGCCGGTCCTGCCAGGAGAGGTTGGTGACGCTGAGCAGCGGCTCGCCGCGCTCGGCCGCCGGCTTCACTGGCGGCTTGGGCGGAAACTGCGCCTCCACGTCACGCCCGATCATCAGCTTGACGATCTCCCGCTCGGACCGTGCCCCCTTGGCGAAGGTCTCGATGTGTCGCCCGTTGCGGAAGACAGAAAGCGTGTCGCACAGTGCGTCCACCTCATGCATGCGATGCGAGATGAACAGGCTCGCCACGCCCCGCTCCCTCAGGTCGGCCAGAAGGTCGTAGACGGTCTGCACATCGCGCGACGTCAGCGCCGAGGTCGCCTCGTCGAGGATGAGGACCTTGGGGTCGCGGCCCAGCGCCTTGGCGATCTCCACCATCTGCCGTCGCGACAGCGACAGTTCGCGCACGAGGGCGTTCGGGTCGATATCTTCGCAGTGGACTCGGGCCAGCAGTTGCTCCGCGCGCGCAACCTGCGCGCGCCGGTCAATCAGCCCGAACCGGCGCGGCGGACCGGAGATCGATATGTTGTCGGCGACAGACAGGTCCGGGACGAGCGACAGTTCCTGGAACATGCACACGATGCCGGCGGCGCTGGCCGCCTGCGGCTGCGGGAAGACGACCGGCTGGCCGGCCAGGAACATCTCGCCGGCGTCTGGCCGGAGCACACCCGCCATGATCTTGATGAGAGTGGACTTGCCGGCCCCGTTCTCGCCCAGGATCGCATGGATGGAACCTGTCCTGCAGGCGAAATCGACATTCTCCAGGGCCCGGATGCCGGCGAAATACTTGGAGATGCCGCGGTATTCGACAATGGCGTCGTTCATGCGAGCGCTATCACCGGTTGAGCAACCGGCCTCATCTTCCGGCAAAGCGGCCCCGCCGGCAACAGCGGGGCCGCCCTGAACCGTTCGGGTTGGCTTATTTCACGTCGGCTTCGGACTGCGCCATGATGGCTGGTCCGGAGACGTTCACGCCGCAGGGCGGGAACTCGTTCACCGTGAAGAAATTGTCGGGCAGATTTGTCCAGTAGTTCTCACCGTCCTTGAGCTGATCGTAGGTCGCGATCGGCAGCGGGACCGAGATGAGCTGCGGCATGACGTTACCCTCGAGCGCCGACACCGCCGCTTTCATTGCGATCGCGACCAGGCCGGGCGACTGGCCGATGGAAATCCCCTTCAGGCCGTCGGCGGAGTGCTTCGCCACCAGCTTGCGGAAGCCGTTCTCGGACTCGCCCGCGATCGGCACCATCGGGTGGCCCGCATCGATCATCGCTTGCACGACGCCGGTCGTGCCGCCCTGCGCCAGGATGCCGTCGAACTGGCCGTGCACGGCGATGGCGTCTGCCGTCACTTTCTGCGCGGTGCCGTCGTCCCAGTTGCCCACGACCTGCACGACCTCCCACTTGCCGCCGGACTGGTCGAGCACCTCGTGGATGCCGATCGAACGGTCGCGGTCGACCGAATTGCCGGGCAGGCCGCGCACTTCAAGCAGCTTGCCGGAGGTCTTGCCCGCAGCCTTCAACTGCTCGACCACGAACCCGGCCCACTCGCGGCCCATAGCCAGCTGGTCCTCGTTGACCTGCATCACCGCGTCGGTGTCGAGCACGTTGTCGAAGGGAACCAGCACGACGTTGTTGCGGTCGGCCAGGCGGATCACCCGGTCGAAGCCGTCGGGCGAAACGGCGATCGTCACGATTGCGTGGAAGCCCTGGTTGATGAAGTCCTCGATCGCGCCGAGTTGCGCCGGGGCGTCGGTTCCAGTCGATACGACCTTGAACTCCGCAATCTTGTCCTTCATCGCGGGGTCCTCGGCGAACGCCTTGGCTGTCTTGATCATCTGGATGCGCCAGGTGTTGCCCACGAAGCCATTCACGATGGCGACCTTGTAGGGTCCCGGCTGGGCATCCCATTGAAGGTACTTGGTATCGGCCGCCCATGGGGCGAAACATTCGGCGTCCGCCCCCGGTCCCGATACGACCTTGGGGCCGGCGAACGCGAATTGCGTCATGAGCGCAATCGCGGCCGCGGCCGTGGTGTATTTCAGAAGTGTCTTCATGGCATTTCCTCCCTTGTTGAGTCGGTCCGTGGACCGGATGGAAAGCTTTCGGCTCTGCTTCACCCTCATGGAACCGCGCGCCTGCCTCCTCAGGCCGTGGCCTCCATTTCCTCGCTGAAATGCTTGAAACCGGTCATCAGGTGCGCGCGCAGCCTGTACTGAAAGGAAAGACGGTCGCGCGCCGCCATCGCATCGATAACGCCTTCATGCTCGGAATAGGTTTCGGTCTTGAATGTCCGCCGGGTCTTGCCCTTCTGCATGATCCGCAGGATCACCGGCTTCATCACCTTGTAGACGTCGACAAGGGCGGCGTTGTCGAGGATAGAGATCAGCCGCAAGTGAAAGGAGTAGTCCACTTCGGACGCCTCCTGCAGGTCGTGTATGCCTGCCATGCGGTCGTTGATCGCCTTCAGTTCCTCCACGTCGCTGTCGCCCAGCCTGTCGAGTATCTGTTCGGCCGATCCGACCTCGAGCAGGTCGCGCAGTGCCTGCACGTCCGAAAACGTCTTGCGGCTAATCTCCATCGTATTGAACGAGAAGAGCTCGAAGGCCCGCGACATGCGGTTGTCGGTGATCGTGGCGCCCACCTTCGGGCGGACGTCCACAAGGCCGTATGCCTTCAAAATGCGCATCGCCTCGCGCACGGTGTTGCGGCTTGCATTGAACTGGATGCACAGCTCGCGCTCGGTCGGCAGCGCATCGCCCACCTTCAGCCCGCCGTCCGCGATCAGCCCGCGTATCTGCCGCACGACGGCATCCACGGCTGAGCCGTGCGCCGGAGACAAGTCCGGTTGCCGTCCGTGATCTTCGCTGGCGAGCGTCATCCCCGATCCCCTGCCGCAACGTCAGGTCATTTGTTGGGCCAGAATTGGTATGCAGGCTTGCCGCTGGAGTCAACGGTTTCTGTGTCTCAAGGCAGCCATTGATGCGTTCCGCTGGACAGGGGTGGTGAGGCGATGGGGGCGCATACCTTGGAAGCCCCCTTAACCGGATCGCTTTTGTTGGGCCACAGTATTGGAATCGAGGTCCGCAGTTCACGTGGGTTTCTGGCTGACACCCTCTTGCGGACGTGCCGTCGCCGCCGGGCCATGCCAAGGATGGTCGCCTCGACTATCGTCGCGTCAGTCTGGCCTTGAGAACCTTGACATCGGATACTTATCCGGAATGATGGAACAAACGGAGGAGCAACAGGATGGCCGCTATCTCGCTCTCGCGAGTCTCGAAACGCTTCGGCAGCGTCGAGGTGATCCGCGACGTGAGCCTGGATATCGCTTCCGGGGAACTGGTCGTCTTCCTCGGTCCTTCGGGTTCCGGAAAAACCACGCTGCTTCGCATGATAGCCGGCCTGGAACGCATCGACGAAGGCGCGCTCCTCATCGGCGACGTCCGTTCCGAGACCCTTGCGCCCGGCAAGCGCAACGTCGCGATGGTGTTCCAGAACTACGCACTCTACCCGCACATGACCGTGGCCGAGAACATGGCATTCGGGCTCAAGAACATCGGCATCGCCCCGAACGAGATCAAGCGGCGCATCGCGGAAGCCGCACGCATTCTGGAGATGGAATCCCTTCTGCAGCGCCGTCCTGCGCAACTGTCAGGCGGCCAGCGCCAGCGCGTGGCGATCGGACGCGCGATCGTGAAGGAGCCGAAGGCCTTCCTGTTCGACGAGCCGCTCTCCAATCTCGACGCGGCATTGCGCGCGCGCACGCGCGTGGAGCTTGCCGAATTGCACCAGCGACTGAAGTCGACCATGGTGTACGTGACCCACGACCAGGTCGAGGCGATGACCCTGGCCGACCGCATTGTCGTTCTCAATGACTGCCGCATCGAGCAGGTGGGCACGCCGATGGAGGTCTACTCCAAACCGGCTTCGCGCTTCGTCGCCACCTTCGTCGGCTCGCCGGCCATGAACATCCTGCCCATCACCCTTTCCGGGTCGGGAGACCGGCTGAATGCAAAGCTCCCCGACGGCTCGCTGGTGGAACTGCGGGGCGCCCCCGCCGGCACCGACTGGCGCGAACTTGGCGTGCGACCCGAGGCGCTGAGTGTCGTCGCCGATGGCGGCGAAACGACGGCCACCGCTACCGTGGTGGAACGCCTCGGTGAGCGCACGCTGGTGCATGCGCGCCTGGCCGACGGCACGCAGGTGACCGCGCAGGACCGCGGTCTTTCGACCGTGGAGCCGGGCGGCGCGGTGCGTCTGCGCTTCGACCCCTCTGCGCTGCACCTTTTCGCGGCCGACGGCTCGACCTGGCACGCGACTGAGTAGGCTCAGCCTCAGCCCTTGATGCCGGCCGAAAGCGTGATCGCCTCGGTCACCCGGCGCTGGAACAGCAGGTAGGCCAGCGCGACCGGCAGACCTGCTAGAACCGCCGCTGCCAGTCGCCGGGCGTAGAAGATGCCGAAACTGTCGTTGACCTGGGTGATGCCAACCGTGATCGTCATCATTTCCGTACGCGTCACGGACAGGAACGGCCACAGGAATGCGTTCCAGGTCCAGATGAAGCAGACGATCGCCAGGGCAGTCGTGACGCCCCAGTTCATCGGCAGATAGACCTTGAACAGGATGGCGAACTCGGACGCGTTGTCCATCACCGCGGCCTCGCGGAAATCACGCGGCACCTGATCGAAGAATTGCTTGTACACGATGATGATGACGGGGTGGATCAACTGCGGCAGCATGATTCCCGCCCAGGTATTGATCAGCCCGAGATCGGCAACCAGCACGAAATGATTGATGATCAGCGCCTGGCCCGGAACCATGAAGCTTGCCAGGATGAGCCACCACAAGGCGGCCCGGCCGGGGAATCTCAGTTGCGAGATCGCATAGCCGCACAGGATCGAGGTCGCAATCGTCAGCACCGTGACTCCGACGGCCACGGCGATCGAATTGACGTACCAGGCGCCGATCTGCGTGTTGGTGACGGCGAAGACGTAGTGCTGGAAGGTCAGCGTATCGGGCCACAGTTCGATGTATGGCCGGATCACCTCGTCTTCGGGTTTCAGCGACGTTATCACGCCCCAGTAGAGCGGAAACGCCCAGATGATGGCGCAGACGATCGTGGCAAAGGTGATCAGCGCTCCGGCGAGGTTCCAGCGCTGTGCGGCCTGCGCGTTCATCGCTTGCGACCTCCCGCCAACCGCAGGACCTGGAATTGCACCACGGCGACCACCACGACCATGACGAACAGGACTACGGCCGCGGCCGCGGCTCGCCCGCCCTGGTCCATCTGAAAGGCGCGCTGGAAGATGTAGTAGACCAGCACGAGGTTGTCGTTCGGCCGCGTGTCCCAGGTGAACAGGTAGACCTGGTCGAATATCTTCAGTTGCAGGATCAACTGAATGGTGAAGACGAGCGCGGTCACGGGCCAGAGAAGCGGCCAGGTTATCCTGCGGAAGGTCGCCCAGCGCGAGGCGTTGTCCAGCGCGGCCGCTTCGTAGATCTCGACGGGAATGGCGCGCAAGCCGGCCAGGAACAACAGGATCGAGAACCCTGCCGTCCACCAGATCGTCACCGCCGCGACGGCCGGCATGAACCAGGTGGACGTCTCGAAGACTGGCAGACGCCGCAGCCCCAGCCAGTCGAGCACATGCATTCCGATGCCGAACTGGAAGTTCATGGTCCACTCCCAGATGCGGAAGACCACCGAGACCGGCAGGATGTAGGGCAGGAAGAACAACGCCAGCACGAGCGCCTGCACCCGGCCGCGCAGACGCGCGATGCCGAGCGATATGGCGAGCGCGATCAGGGTGCCTGGGGCGACTGACAGCAGGACGAAATACGCAGTGTTCCAGAAGGCCGTCCGGAAGCGCGGGTCCTTCGGGAGACGGGTGTAGTTCTCCACGCCGACCCAGGAACCCTCACCGATAAGTGGCGCGTCCGTGAAGGAAATCCGGAACATCTGGATGGTCGGGTAGATGAAAACGAGGGCGTATGTCGCGACGAACGGCGCGATGAGCACGAGCGCGATCAGAAAGTCCTTGCGCCGATTGCGCAGCATGCGTGACCTCGCGGAATCGGGGCCGCCCCGCAGGTCCGGGACGGCCCCTCGCTTGGGAGGGCGTTACAGTGCGTTCAACTCTTCCTTGATCGCTTCGACAGCCTCGCCCGGATCCTTCTCGCCATTCAGAACCGGCACGAAATGCGTCGCCATCACGTCATAGATGGGCCCCGCGATGCCGGCCAGCTTTGACTTGGGGTCGAAGATCATGTTGGCCGTCAGCGTCGAATAGGTCGCGTTGGGCTCCATCGCCTTGTATTCGGCCGAATCCGTGACCCCCTTGTAGGCGGGGATGTGGCCGGCCGTTGCCCAGAACAGCGACTGGTTGTCGATCCACGAGATCACTTCCAGCACCGCCGCGCGCTTTTCAGCAGAAAGCTCCTTGCCCCTGTTCTTCGGGATGGCGAAGGTGTGGCTGTCGGCATAGGTGCAGGGCTTGTCGAAGATGACCGGCAGCTCAATCGCGCCCCAGTCGAACAGCTTGCCCTGGCTGGCCATGTCGGTCATGGTCGGCACTTCCCAGACGCCGTTGATCATCAGCGCCGCCTCGCCCGAAGTGAAAAGGGCGACCGTGGCCGGATAGTTGGTGTAGGTCGACTGGAAGCCACCCTTGGTCCAGTCGGCCAGCACGCTGAGCGAATTTTTCAGCTTGTCGGCGTTGTCGCCCTTCAGGAATTCGCCGTCGGTCAGCAATTCGCCGTCCTGCTGGCACATGAATGAATAGATCGTGCGGAACATGAAGTTGCCGCTACCCGTCACCGAGGCCAGCGGGAAGGCGACGCCGGCGTCCTTCAGCGCCTTCAGCGTTTCATTGAATTCGTCCCCGGACCCGAGACCCATCGGCTTGCCGTCGGCGTCGAGCTTGCCGGCCTTCTTTAGCAGGTCCCGGTTGTAGTAGAGCACGATCGGGTGCGTATCGAGCGGGACGGCGTATTGCTTGCCATCGATCGAGACGGCGTCCCAGGTCGCAGCGGCGAAGTCGTCCTCGCCGAGCTTCATCGCCTCCCAGTCCGCGGGCGTGATCTCGTCCAGGATGTTCTGGCTCACGGCAAGCGGAATGCGGCTCGCGTGATAGGTCATCACGTCAGGCGCCTCGCCCACGGCGGCAGAGGTCTGCACCTTGGTATAGAAAGGCGTGCCCCATTCCAGCGTCGTCGCGTCGATCTTGATCTTGCCGGTATGGGCTGCGTTGAAATCCTCGATGAGCTTTTTCATCCGCACGCCGTCGCCGCCGCCCAGGAAATCCCACCAGACGACAGTTTCCTCGGAATGCGCCGCACCGGCCCACAGGCCGCCGGTGGCGACCAGGACGGTCGCCATCAACCTTCGAAAGTTCATGTCCGTTTCCTCCCGTTTGCAGCGATTGAACCGCTGTCGCACACCTCATGCTACACCAAACACACACCAGTGCAACCGACTTGGCGGTATGTATCGGAGTTCCGGATACTCATGCCTGAAGCATAACCCGGACCATCGAGTACGAATGCGGCGGCAGCGTCAGCGCGACGCCCTTGCCGCCGAGCGTGGCGCCGGCAGCCTTCTTCGGCGAGACGTTGTCTGGCGCCAGCATCGTGTTCGTCGCCTCGAGATCGTCGTGGCGGATGATCGTGTGCTCGACCGTCTTGGCCACGAAGCGTTCAAGCGCAATGTCGGTCTCGATGATTTCGGACGCGTGGCGGTTGACCGCGAAGAATGTCAGCGTGCCGGCATCCGCGTCATAAGTTCCCGCGATGTCCAGCCAGGGCACCTTGTCCGCGACCGCCGCATCATATGTCGGCACGTCGACGGCGAGTTGCAGTGCCGTGCCGCGCCCGTGCCTGGAAGCCAGCATGAAGGGCCAGTAGATCGTCTGCCGCCAGGCCGGACCTCCCGGTTCCGTCATGATCGGCGCGATCACGTTCACGAGCTG
This sequence comes from Pseudomonadota bacterium, assembly GCA_023435335.1. Classification (GTDB taxonomy): domain Bacteria; phylum Pseudomonadota; class Alphaproteobacteria; order Rhizobiales; family Rhizobiaceae; genus RCIO01. The sequence goes on along the minus strand of JAEYRU010000197.1, from coordinate 8,766 downwards.
GGCGATGCAGGCGATCCGCACCACGTCCGAACGGCGGATGAAGGTGTTGATGATGCAGCCGACCTGCAGCACGTCCTCGAAATTGTAGATATCCTCCAAAAGGCGCGGGGCCTCCGGCCAGTCCCACGTGCGCATGCGTTCCGCGTCCTGCCTGCGCTGATGGTACCAGACGTTCCATTCGTCGAAGGAGATCCTCACATCTCGCTTCGAGCGGCTCTTGGCCTTCACGTAGTCGATCACGCCCGAGACCGTGCCAATGTAGCGGTCGAGCTTCGCAGGCAGGGCGAGGTACTCCTGCGTATTCTTCTCGTAGTTTTCGAAGTACATATGCAGCGAGATGTAGTCGACCTGGTCGTAGGTCGCCTCCAGAACCGTTGCTTCCCATTGCGGATAGGTCGGCATGTTGGAGTGCGAAGAGCCGCAGACCACGAGTTCCAGTGTCGGGTCCAGCCCGCGCAGCGCCTTGGCCGTCTCGTTGGCGAGATGGCCATACTGGGCCGCCGACTTGTGGCCGACCTGCCAGGGGCCGTCCATCTCGTTGCCGAGGCACCAGAGCCGGCAGTTCCACGGATCCTTGCGTCCGTTCCTGGCGCGCAGGTCCGACCAATAGGTGCCGCCGGGATGGTTGACGTATTCCACGAAGGCCCGCGCCTCGTCGAGGCCGCGCGAGCCGAGGTTGACGGCGAGCATCATTTCGGTGCCAGCCTTCTGGGCCCAGTCGGCGAACTCGTGAATGCCGACCTGGTTGGATTCGGTCGTGCGCCAGGCGAGGTCCAGTCGCTTCGGCCGGCCCTCCTTCGGCCCGATACCGTCTTCCCAGTTATAGGCGGAAACGAAATTGCCGCCCGGATAGCGGCAGATCGGCGTGTCGAGCGCGCGCACGAGCTCGATCACATCCTTGCGCATGCCCTGCGCATCGGCCTGCTCGTGGCCAGGTTCGTAGATCCCCGTGTAGACCGCGCGGCCCAGATGTTCGAGAAAGGACCCGTAGAGGCGCTTGTCAATCTCCGCGATCGTATAGGCCGCGCTGGCCGTGACCCGTGCTCTCATGTCCCCTCCCGCGGCCGCATCAGCATCCGCAAACCCGGTCTATATCGGAGTTTCGGGTTTATTTGACGCGCGCATGGGCGTTACGTCAAGTGCGCGAGACGTATGCGATGTACGAAAGTCGCGGTCAGGCCTTGGTGAGACGCAGGACGATGTCCTTGCTGTGATTGCCAAAGCCGCTGCCGAATATGTTCATGCCGCCGGGGTGCCTGGCGTCGTCCTTGACGCCGATCCTGATCCGTATCGAACGGTGCGCATCGAGCTTGAGGTCGGACAGCGCACAATTGGAGACCTTGCGGCCGTCACGGAATGTGCCCTCGGAGGTGACGCGCCAGTTCTTCAAGTCTCCATACTGGGAGCCCGCCAGCTTCCACCAATCGGGCGTGAACTTGCCGCGCTTGTCGCCGTAGTCCGCCGGCGCCGTCCAGGTGTCGATCTCCTGGCCATTGATCGCGATGGTGATGTCGGACGGCCAGTTTTTCGACGTGCCCGGCACCTCGGATGACAGTTCGAGTGCGAGCTCGAGCGCGGCCACCCTGGAGTTGGCGAGCGTCGCGTTGTTGGGAAACTGGTATTCGACGAAACCCCGGGTGAACCAAAGCAGGCCGGCGCGCATCCGGTCCGGGTCGAGAAACGTGTCGGGCACGTCGAGCAGTCCGATCACGCCGTCTTTCGAGCAAAGTCCGCAGGGCGCTGAGACCTCGCAGCGCGTGTACAGCCCGAGCGGCATCGCCACTTCGATCGTATCCTTGTCGCGCCCGACTCCGGGCTCCTTGAAGGCGATCAGAAGCTCCGAGAAGGTCGCGTAGCAGAGCTTCTGGCTGCCCTTGCGCGCCTTCTGGGACTTGGTCTGTACCAGCCCGGCGTCGACGAGGACCTGAATGTTGGCCGAAATCGTCGACTGAGGAAGCCCCAGGTCCTCGGCCACCTGATTGACGTTCTTGGGCCCGCTCCTGTTGAGCAACTCGAGGATGCGTATGCGCACTTCGCTCGCGAGGCTTTTCAAGAGGTCGATCCGCTCCAGCGGGTCGATCACGACGATCTGGTTCGACATGGGCCTCCGGCGGGCAATTCGCCAGGTTGTGTATCAGCCTTTCAGATATGAATAAAGCGCCATGTGAAGTCTGACTCAGCCGTTTCTGGGGAGTGGGGCCCAGGCCGAGTCAGGTCCCGGCCCTGTGATGCGCGGCGCGGGAATCCTCCAACAACGTCAATGCTCGCAATGAGGAAGCAGTTTGCGGGCCAAGGCCCGCGTGGCCTCGATCAGATTGCCTGTCGTCCTCATGAGCGAGGGCCGGTCCCTTGTCGCCAGCCACTGATTCAGGATGCCGACGAAACAGGCGTAGATGAAATCGGTCAACTCGTCGATCTGCGGGTCGTCTTGGGGGGCGACGTCGCGACATTGGCGAAGGGACACACTGTACAACGACTTGATTTCGCGTTCCTTCTGGGCGGCCAGATGCTCGGCATGTGACACCCGCAGGACATAGAGGGTCATCTCCTGCAGGACGAGTTGCTCGCCAGGCGCCTGCTCGATCTCACCCCAGATGAACCACAGGAGATCGTGTATCCTGTCATGCAGGTTCTGCGGCTGAGTGAAGCGCGTCGACAGCGTATTCCGATAGCGTGACGCCAACTCCTCCATGGCACTGAAGATGATCTCTTCCTTGTCGTGGAAATGGTAGTGCAGCGTCGCGACATTGACACCGGCCGCCTCGGCAATCCTGCGCGTGGTAGCGTTGTGGACGCCATTCGTAATCATCACCGTCAGGGCAGCGTCGATGATCTGCTCACGACGTCCGGTGCTTTGGGGGCGAACCGGGCTCCTGCGTATTCTGAGTGCTTCCCTACCTGCCATGCCGATGCCTTCCCGGGCGAATCCGTGTGCCACGCCAAGCGCTGAGGTCTTTTATGCGATCCTGCACTCGTACGCACTCCGTGCGATGCACGCTCCTGTCCACTGCCTCCCTGCCGCGGTGACTGACGGTTTTCCGATGTACGAACCGAAATCCGTTGACGAGCTGGCAGGCATGATCATATGAATTTGGTCACTTGATTGGATCATATTATCAGTTTCCGGTCAGGTGAGGGAGAGAGTGTCGCGTGGCGGCTTGTTATCAGGGCCATATCCACAGGCCCGTACCGGGAGGATCAAATGACCAGACTGTTGCAAAGAAGTGCGGTGACCCTGTTCGTCGGCATCGTTGCCTCGACGACGGCGCCGGCGATGGCGGAGGACGACGTTCAGCTGCTGCCGCCCAGCCTGCTTCAGGCCACCTCGCCTGACATGACTGCTGCAGACAAGTTCAAGAAGGATCCGCCCTGGAAGATCGGCGTATCGTTCGTAGGCGTCGGCAACACCTGGATCGTCCAAATGATCGAGGAGATGAAAAGCGAGGCGTCCAACAACCCGGACATTGGCGAGTTCATCTTCACCGAGGCGAACTGGCAGCCTGCCAAGCAGGTTGCCGACCTGGAGGATCTTCTTGCCCAGAAGGTAGATGCGTTGATCGTCGCGCCACTTGCACCGGCACTCGTCAAGGACCAGGTGGCTAAGGCGCTGGCGGCGGGAGTCCCGGTCGTCAATTTCGGCACCGGAGGCGACGTGCTGGCCACGACGGTAGAGGTCATGGGCGGGGGAGAGGGCTTCGGCGAGGTTGGCGGGAGCTTTCTCAGGGAAAAGCTTGGCGGCCAGGGCACGATCTGGGTTTTTCGGGGAATCGCGGGGGTCGAGGAGGAGCAACAGCGTTACGACGGCTTCCGTAAGGCTATCGAAGGAAGCGATATCAAGATCGGCACGGAGGTCTATGGCGACTGGAACTACGCCAAGGGCAAGCAGCTTTGCGAAAACCTCGTGCTTTCAGGCCAGCCAGTCGACGGAATATGGTTCTCAGGCGCCGACATGACGCGCGCCTGCATCGACGTATTCGCCGAGGCGGGCAAGCCGCTGGTGCCTATGACGGGCGAGTCCAACAACGGCTTCCTTCGCGCATGGAAGGACGCCGGCATCGACGGCGCTGCGCCGATCTTCACGCCCGGGCTGGGACCCGCGACGGTGCGTGCGGCGGTCGCCTTGCTGCAAGGCAAGTCGCTGCACACCCATTACTATTCCTCTCCGGCTCCGATCACCAATCAGAACCTTGACGACTACTACCGGCCCGATCTCAACGACGCCTTCTGGGTCACGTCGACCTTGCCGGACGCCAAGATCAAGGAAATGTTCGCGAAGTAGTCCGCCCTTTCGCGGAAATCCTGCCGTCGGCACCCCGAGGGTGTGCGGGCCGAGAGCTTCCGACAGCATCGGTTTGTCCAGCCACCATGATTTCATTCGACAAGATCACGAAGCGTTTCGGCTCCAACCTGGCGCTTTGCGATGTCTCCTTCGACTGCGACGCCGGCTCCGTTCACGCCGTTACGGGCGAAAACGGCGCCGGCAAATCGACATTGATGAATCTCCTGGCCGGACTCTTCCCGGTGGACAGCGGAGAGATACGGCTGCGTGGAACGCCGGTCGCGCCAGCAAATCCTGCGGATGCGCGGCGCCTCGGCATCTCCACGATTTTCCAGGAACTTACCCTTCTCCCCAATCTAACAGTAGCAGAGAACCTGTTTCTCGGTCGCGAGCCGACCCGCCATGGTGCGATCAACCGCGCGTTGATGCGCGAACAGGCCCGAACGATGATGGCCCGGCTGGGAAGCCGCCTGGACGTCGATGCCTACTGCGGAGACCTCTCCGTCGCCGATCTGCATCTGATCGAGATTGCCAAGGGCGTTTCGGTCGATGCCGATATCTACATTTTCGATGAGCCGACGGCTGCCTTGAACGCAGTGGAAGTGGACAGGCTCGGTGAGCTTCTGGAGTCCCTCAGGGCAGCGGGAAAGCTCGTGTTCTACGTCAGTCACCGCCTCGATGAGATCTTCCGGTTTTGCGACAGGGTGACCGTTCTTAAGGACGGCCGGCACGTCGAGACGCGTGCGACAGAGGCGCTGAACCGCGACGATCTGGTGTCGCTGATGGTGGGGCGCGTGCTCTCGACGTTCTTCCCGGCGCGGCCGGCGCGCCCCTCGGCCGTGCCAATTGCGCTTTCGGTCGAGGACCTGCAGGTCCGCGAGCACGGCCCGGCCGTGACGTTCCAACTCAAACGCGGAGAGATCGTGGGCCTTGCGGGTCTGGAAGGCCAGGGACAGCGCAACATCATTCGCGCGCTGTCGGGACTGGAGCCGCCGACGGGAGGAACAGTCATCAAGGGGGGAGAGGCTGGCCCATCGACGCTCGGACTCGACGTGGTAAAGACGGTACGGGCTGGGGTAGGTTTCGTTCCCGAGGATCGGAAGACCGAAGGGCTCTATCTGCCGCTTTCGATCACCGAGAACATCACTCTTGGAACGCTGCGCCGCTTGCCGATCTGGCAGCTGGTGAGGGGACGGCACCATGTGATCGCCGAATTGATGCGGCGATTGAATATCCGCTCCGTCGGTGCGCGCCAGGCTGTCGGAGAGCTTTCCGGCGGCAACCAGCAGAAGGTGATGATCGGCCGGTGGCTCGCGGCGGGGATCGATGTGCTCCTGCTTGAGGAGCCGACCCGAGGGGTCGATGTCGGGGCCAAGGCGGAGATCTACGGCTTGCTGCGCGAATTCACGGACGGCGGAGGCACCGTCCTCACCGTTTCCAGCGAGCTTATGGAACTGCTGGGCCTCTGCGATCGCATTCTCGTCGTGCGCCGGAATGAAATCGTGGCCGAACTGGAGGGAGCGGAAACCACCGAGGAGGAGGTAATGCGCTACGCCCTGGTGGGGCGCGCCGAAGGAGGCTTGCACGCCGATGCTTGACCTTGCGCGGAAATCCCGCCGCACCGGCCTGTCGCCGATCGTCCTGGCGCTCCCTCTGGCTCTCTTTGTCCTGCTCTGCCTTTCGTCGGGCACGTTCAGGAGCCTGGAGAACCTGGCGAATGTGAATAGCCAGATCACCGCGCTGATGATCGCTTCGCTCGGCCAGGGGATCGTGGCGATCTCCGGCGGCATCGATCTTTCGGTCGGTTCGGTCATGAGCCTGACAAGCGCGATCCTCGTGACCGCGGACCCGGCCTGCGGGGTACCCCTCGCGCTGGCGATGGGTGCGACCGTCGGGCTGATCAACGGTTTCGGCGTCACCCTGTTCAGGGTTCACCCGTTGGTCATGACCCTGGCGACGATGACGTTCGTGCAGGGCGTGGCGTTGTTGCTCCATCCGGTTCCCGGAGGCGCGGCTCCCCCCTATCTTCGGACGCTGGCGGTGTCGCAGGTCGCCGGCATGCCCGCCGCCTTGTTCTGGTGCGCCGGAGCCGTCCTGCTGGCCTGGTACCTGCTCAACCGTTCGCGGTTCGGGCTGCGCATCTACGCGGTCGGAGCCAACCCGGTAAGCGCGGGACGCAACGGAGTTGCGGTGACCCGACTGAAGGTGGCCTGTTTCGTCCTCTGCTCCCTGTCCGCGGTGGTCGCAGGCATCTTCCTGACGGCGCGCGTCGGCGCCGGCGATGCGACGATGGGCAATCCCTATTCGCTCGACACGGTCACCGCCATGGCGCTCGGCGGTGTCCAACTCGCCGGAGGCACCGGCAGCGTGCTCGGCATCGCCGCGGGCGTGATCACGCTCGGACTGATATCCAACGGCATGAACCTCCTGGGCATTTCCCCGTTCCTGCGGGCCGCGGTAACCGGGGCGCTCCTCCTCGTGGCGATCGGACTGCAGCGCCGGGAGGCGATCGGCGCATGAGCGGGGACGCCGTATCGACATCCGGCGCGGCCGGGCTATGGCTGCGGGCGGCGGGAAGGACGCTGCTCTCGCTGCCGTTCGCCTATGCGGCCATGGTCATCCTGTTGGTCGTCGCTTACTTCATGCGCCCTGCGCTGCTTTCGCCAATGCTGCTGCTGCTGATCGCGAGGCAGGCAATCCCGTTAGGGATCGCGGTGCTGGGCCAGTCGCTCTGCATGCGCGTCCTGTCCCTCGATCTTTCGATTGGAGGCGTCATCGTTGGCGTCAGCTATATCCTGACCAGCGGCCTTCTGCCCTATTCCGAGCCGGTGCTGCTGCTGATCGCCGTTGCCTTCGGCATCGCTGTCGGTCTGTTCAACGCGTTCTTCATCACCCGGCTTCGCGCCTCGTCCGTGATCGTGACGCTGGCGGTCACGCTGGTGCTCACCGGTGTCGCGGTCGCCTTCAGCCAGCTTCGCTCGCCCGGCAACGCTCCGGATATCCTACGTGAGATTGTTCGCCTGAAGATCGGTATCGTGCCGGTTGTCCTTGTCATCTGGGCCGCACTGCTCGTTGCCGTCGCCATATTCATCCGCAGCTCGGTTTTCGGCCGCTACATCGACGCCATCGGCGCCAACCCCCGCGCCGCCTGGGTTTCGGGAATACCCTACGTCCGAGTCGTCACGGTCGTGCATGTCATGTCGAGCCTGTTCTCGGTGTTCGCCGGGTTCCTGCTCATCGGCTTCGTCGGCGTCGGCAGCATGGACCTCGGCCGGGACCTCGCGCTCAATTCGCTTGCCGCCGTAATCCTCGGCGGCGTCACATTCGGCTCGGGCAAGGGAGGGGTGCTCGGCCCGACCGTCGCGGCCCTCATGCTGACGTTCAGCTTCAACCTCCTCACGAGCCTCGGCCTCGGGGAACCGGCGAAGCTGATGCTGCAGGGGATCATCATCGGCGTCGCCGCGGCGGCGTACTCCGTGCAGCGGAAGAGCTGACGGGGACGCGCAAACACATGGAGGGACGATTGTCAGAAATTATGAAGGGCGCGGAAGCGTTCCGCTTCGAAGCCGAAGGGCGGCCTGCCGTGCTGGTGCTGCACGGCTTCACCGGCACGACGCAGAGCATGCGCTACCTGGGCGAGCAACTGCACCGCAGGTTCGGCTTCTTCGTCTACGGACCGCGGCTCGCCGGGCACGGAACCTCGCCAGACGACATGGCGACCACCGGCTATCTCGACTGGCTGGCGACGGCGGAAGCGGCGCTCGAGGAGATGGCCGCTTCTCACGGAAAGGTCTTCGTCGCCGGGCTCTCCATGGGCGGCACGTTATGCCTCAACCTGGCAGCCCGGTTTCCCGGTCTCGTCGCCGGCATCGTGCCGATCAACGGATGCGGCGGCAGGCTGGGTGCGGAGATGTCGGAACTGGTTCTCTCAAGGAACGCTCCCGACCGCGTTGCGGGCATCGGCTCCGACATCAAGGCCGAAGGTGTCGTCGAGCTAGCCTACCCGGAGGTGCCTGTCAGTTGCGTGCGAGAGGCGAATACGCTGATGGGAGCAACCGGCAACCTTCTGCACAGGATCGTTTGTCCCACCCTGGTGATCCAGTCGCGTGAGGATCATGTGGTGCCACCGTCGAACGGACCCTTGATCCTGCAACACATCGGCTCGCGAGACGCCAGGATTCTATGGCTCGAAGATTCCTATCACGTCGCGACGCTCGACAACGACAAGGATCTCATCGTCGAGCGAACCGGCAGGTTCATTGCGGAAGTCGCGGGCGACAACGAATCCTCATAGGGCGGATGCGGGGACCATATGGCAGTCCGAGAGGGGGTGGCGGCCTCGGGTTTCGCAGGCCGGAGCGCCGCCACCGATACTTGCGTGCTAGGCGAACATGTCCGCTACGATGCCGTCGTACCAGCCGAGGGATTCCTCGTAGGTCGCCTTGCGCAGCGCGGCATCCTCGCCCGCCTTCGAGACGAAAGTCTCC
>JAEYRU010000177.1 GCA_023435335.1 Pseudomonadota bacterium | reverse complement strand
TGCGCGGATCGGGCGAGAAGGTCATCAGCGTGCCTTCGCCGGCCTCGCCGGTGATTGCCCAATACTCGTCAGTCACAAGCGCGTCACCCGAGACGAGCACGGTGTCCATGCCCTGCTCGCGCATCTGGCGGGCCATCAGGCCGGCCTCGGTGTGATATCCGCCGACGTAGAGAACGCCGACACCTTCCTGCTTCAGCTTCGAAACGAGCGCGGTGTAGTCCTTCTCACCGGCCGTGTAGGCCTCGTACATGGCCGGCTTGCCGCCAGCGGCCTCGTAGGCGGCCATGGTGGCGTCGGCAAGGCCCTTGCCGTAGGCGGTCTTGTCGTGGACGAAGGCAACCTTCTTGTCGGCGAAGTTGTCGACGAGGAACTTGCCCGCGACGTCGCCCTGCTGGTCGTCACGGCCGCAGGTGCGGAACACGCCCGGTCCGGGACGCTTGTCGGTGAAGTCCGGGTTGGTCGAAGCCGGCGAGATCTGGACGATGCCTTCCTCGGAATACACCTGGGAAGCCGGGATCGACGAGCCGGAGCAGAAGTGCCCGGCCATGAAGACCACGCCTTCGCCCGCCATCTGGTTGGCGACCGCAACGGCCTGCTTCGGATCGCAGGCATCGTCGCCCACCGACAGGACCAGCTTCTCGCCCAGCACGCCGCCGGCCGCGTTGATGTCTTCCACGGCCTGCTCGGCGCCGCCCTTCATCTGCTCGCCGAACGAGGCGTATTGTCCGGTCATCGGGCCCGCGGTGGCGATCTTGATGTCAGCCCATGCCTGGCCCGACATCAGGAGGCCGAGCGCGGCACCCGCCAAAAGAACTTTTTTCATGGTAGCTCCCTTTAAACACCTGCTGTTCCCAAAGCGGCCCGGATTAGGTGTCGTGTTCCCGTGCCCGCGATGCGGGATCTGGATCCCGCTTGACCGGCATGAAAGCCCAATTCCAAAAGGAAATAAAGGCTTCCACGCGGAAATCGTAAATGCCGTCAGCCCTTCCTCGCCCAGCTCAGGGCGCTGTTGCGGACGTATTCGAAGCTGTACTGCCTGGACATCTGCTTCGCACGCGTGATCCGTTTGCCGAGGATGGCGATGACGGTGATCACGGCGAAGTCGACCAGGTAATATTGCAGCGATAGCAGTGAGCCGCCGAACAGCGCGAAATGGATGAAGCGCGTCGCGGCGGCAAGCAGCACCATGTAGAAGACGAGCCGGCCCTCGCCCTCCCAGGCTCGCGCGACCGCCCGGCCCGTGAGGAAGGCCGCGCCGCCGGCAAGGATCACCGTAACGAACACGAATTCCCAGGCCGAGACTTCCCACAGTAGGGCCATTTCCTTTTCCATGCTCAGTGCCTCCCCCCTTCGAGATAGGCCGCACGGACTTCCTCGCGCTTCAGCAATTCGGCGCCGGTGCCGCTCATGGTGATCAGTCCGTTGACCATGACATAGCCGCGGTGGGCGAGCTTGAGCGCGTGGAACGCGTTTTGCTCGACCAGGAACACGGTCAGCCCCTGGGTGCGGTTGAGTTCGCGGATGACCTCGAAGATCTGCTTGACGATGAGCGGAGCAAGACCGAGCGAAGGCTCGTCGAGCAGAAGAAGCTTGGGCCGGCTCATCAGCGCGCGGGCGATCGCCAGCATCTGCTGCTCGCCGCCCGACAGCGTGCCGCCCCGCTGGGAGGCGCGCTCCTTGAGGCGCGGAAACAGGTCGTAGATGCGCTCCAGGTCGCCGTCGAAATGCTCCGGCGCGACCAGCGAGGCGCCCATCTGCAGGTTTTCCAGCACGGTCATGCGCGGAAAGATGCGGCGGCCCTCCGGCGACTGCGCAATCCCCAGGCGCATGATCTGGTGGGTCGGCATGCTGGTGATGTCGATGCCGTCATAGACAATGCGGCCGGTGCGCGCCTGCGGGTTGCCGCAGATCGTCATCATCAGGGTCGACTTGCCGGCGCCGTTGGCTCCGATCAGCGTGACGATCTCTCCGGGATTGACCTCGACGTCGACGCCGCGCAGCGCGACGATCTTGCCGTAATAGGTCTCGACGCCGCTGACGGTGAGAAGCGGTGCGCTCATTCGCTATCTCCCGCCGGCCGGGACAGACTCGTATCGATGCCCTTGCGCCTGGCTTCTTCCTCGACCGCCTCCAACTCCTCGCGCACCTCCGGCACGTCGATCTCGGCTTCGTCGTCCACGCCGAGATAGGCTGCTATCACCTTGGGGTCCGAGCGGACGAAGGAGGCGTCCCCATCGGAGATCTTCACGCCGTAGTCGAGGACGACGATGTGGTCCGAGATCTCCATCACCACCCCCATGTCGTGCTCGATGAGCAGCACGGAGGTGCCGGTCTGCCTGATGAACTGCAGCAACTCGTTCAATTCCTGAGACTCGCGCGGATTGAGGCCCGCCGCCGGCTCGTCGAGACAGAGAAGCTGGGGGTCCGTGCACATGCAGCGTGCTATCTCCAGCCGCCGCTGCGCGCCATAGGGCAGGTCGCCGGCCGGGTCGTCGGCGCGGTCGATCAGCCTGACCTGTTCCAGCCAGTAGACGGCCTTGTCGATCGCCGCCTGCTGTGCGCGCTGGTAGCCGGGCAGTCCAAGTATGCCGCCCACGGTGAAGCCGGAGGCGACCATCAGCGGGTTGTGCTGGGCCACCAGCAGGTTCTCCAGCACGGTCATGCCGCCGAAGAGCCGGATGTTCTGGAAGGTGCGCGCCACCTTCGCCTTCTTCGAGATCTCGAAATCGGGCATCCGTTCGAGCAGGAAGACGGCGCCATCGGCCCCGGCGCGGTAGCGCAAGCCGCTCGCGGTGACCCAGTCCACGGCCTCCTGCTGCCGCCCCGGCCCGTGGCGCATCACGATGCGCCCCTCGGTCGGCTTGTAGAAGCCGGTCACGCAGTTGAAGACCGTCGTCTTGCCGGCGCCGTTCGGCCCGATCAGCGCGGTGATGTCGCCGTGGCCGACGTTGAAGGAGAGGTCGCCCACCGCCACCAGTCCGCCGAAGCGCATGGTCAGGTGCTCGACGGTGAGGATGGGGTCGCGCTCCCACCTCGGAACGGTCGTGTCCGCCACGGGTTCGCTTATCGCAGCGCTCGCCATCAGTGACCTTCTCCCTGCGCGACCAGATCGGCCCCGATCTTCTTTCTTTCCTTGAGCACGGCGGAAGGCTCGCGGGTGGTGACCAGGCCGCGCGGCTTCCATACCATGATGGCGACCATGGCCAGGCCGAAGATCAGCATGCGGTACTGCACCGGATCGACGCCGGGGAAGATGCGGTCCATGAAGCCGATGTTGCGCAGCATCTCGATGCCGCCGATCATCACAACGGAGGCGATGACCACGCCGATCTGCGATCCGAGGCCGCCAAGCACGACGATCGCAAGGATGATGGCGGACTCGAGGAAGGTGAAGCTTTCCGGCGAGATGAAGCCCTGGCGCGTGGCGAAGAAGGAGCCGGCGAAGCCTCCGAACATGGCGCCGATGGCAAAGGCCGTGAGCTTGGTATTGGTAGTGTTGATGCCGAGCGAGCGGCAGGCGATCTCGTCCTCGCGCAGCGCCTCCCAGGCCCTTCCGACCGGCAGCTTGCGCAGGCGGATGGTGACCAGGTTGGTGATCAGCGCGAGGATGAAGATGATGTAGTACAGATATATGAAGCGGTGGATGGTCGAGAACTCGATGCCGAGGAACGCCGCCACGCCGTCTTCGCCGCGGGTGAAATCCATGCCCAGGAAGGTGGGCTTCGGAATGCCCGAGATGCCATTCGGACCGCCGGTGAAATCGTACCAGTTGAGGAGTACGACGCGGATGATCTCGCCGAAGGCCAGCGTGACGATCGCGAGGTAGTCGCCGCGCAGGCGCAGCACCGGGAAGCCCAGGATGACGCCCCAGAGGGCGGCGAGCATGCCGGCGAGCGGCAGGGCGGTCCAGAAGCCGATATACTCGAAGTGCGTCGAGAGCAGCGCGAAGGAATAGGCGCCGACCGCGTAGAAAGCCACGTAGCCGAGATCGAGCAGGCCGGCGAGGCCGACCACGATGTTCAGGCCCCAGCCCAACATGATGTAGGTCATGATGAGGATTGCGAGGTCGATGAACTGCCGCTGCTGTCCGGCGAAGAAGGTGGTGATGATGAAGGGCAGCGTCGCGGCCACCGCAAGGAGAACCAGGCCCGTGGACCGGGCCAGCCAGGCCCTCGCCGGGCTTGCGGCAACCTGCCTCGTCGCCGGAACGGCGCGGCTGCTGCGTCGCGCGTAGGACGAGACGAGATAGAGAACGGCCACGACCGCCGCCCCGAGGCCGAGCCCGACCAGAAGGCGCTCGATCTGCCGGGAGCCCGGTACGTCGTAGGCCATCATGGCCGCGACCACGGCAACGAAGAACGCGCCGGCCAACGCGCGAGAAAGCGCGGGCCCTGCCTGGAAGACGAAGGCCTCGAGCAGCAGGCGGCCGAAGAAGACGACCGCGACCGTGAAGGTGAGCGCCAGCCAGCGATAGGTGATGACGAGGCCGCCCGGCGCGATATCCGTGCGCAGGCCGATGAAGAAGAATGCGAGCACGCCGGTGATGAATGCCGCTATCGCCGCATTGCGCAGGGCGGACTGCCAGTTGAAAGAGGAGACGTTGCCGGGCTGGGTCGCGGCGCGCCGCTTCTCGTCCTCGATCTGCGCGCCGACGGGCTTCAGGTCCGACGCGGGCGCTGCGGTGCTGTCGGCTGCCATCAGACCTTCTCCACTTCCGGTTTTCCGAGCAGCCCGGAGGGCAGGAAGATCAGCACGATGGCAAGGATCGAGAATGCAGCGACGTCCTTGTATTCGACCGAGAAATAGCCGGACCAGAACACTTCTATGAGCCCGATCAGCAGGCCGCCGAGCATGGCTCCGGGCAGCGAGCCGATTCCGCCAAGCACGGCCGCGGTGAACGCCTTAACTCCGGCGAGGAAGCCGATGTAGAAGTCGATCACGCCGTAGAGCAGCAGGAACATGAAGCCGGCGACGGCGGCCAGTGCCGCGCCCATGACGAAGGTGAGCGATATGGTGCGGTCGACGTCCACGCCCAGCAGCGCGGCCATCTTGCGGTCCTGCTCGCAGGCGCGCTGCGAGCGGCCGAGCGAGGTGCGCGCGATCAGCAGCGTGAAGCCGGTCATCAGCACGACGGTAGTCACGATGATGATCATCTGCATGTAGGAGAGTTGCACCACGATGGTGCCGGCCTCGGTCGAGCCTTGCATCAGGGTGACGCCGCCCTGGATCTGGGGCGGCAGCGGCTTGACGCGCGCGCCCTGCGTGATCTGAACGAAGTTCTGCAGGACGATCGACATGCCGATCGCGGTGATCAGCGGCGCCAGCCGGAAGGAGCCGCGCAACGGCCGGTAGGCGATGCGCTCGACCGACCACCCCCAGGCGGCCGTGAAGAGCATCGCCACGATGATGACGATCAAGAGCACCACGGGAAGGAAGGCAAAACCGAGGACGCTGGTGAGAATGAGGAATACCGTCAGCGCTATGAACGAGCCGATCATGAAGATGTCGCCGTGGGCGAAGTTGATCATCCCGATGATGCCGTAGACCATCGTGTAGCCGATCGCGATCAGCCCGTAGATCGACCCCAGCGTCAGCCCGTTAATAAGCTGCTGGAGAAAATATTCCATTCAACGCTACTCCCCGGGGGAGTCGCCGGAAGGCGCTCCCGCTTGTTGTTCCCCTGGGCCTAACTTTTCGACCGCGGTCTGCAATGTCAATATTGCGGTTCCGGCCGGGCGGACGGCGCCCCTCCGGTGCATTGCTTGGCCGCGGCGGGCCCGAAATGATGGCGGAAGCTAGCATCGCGCCCGCGCAATGTCCTTGACTTATAGGAGCGAAACCGATGCCTGTCCCGCTGATTTTTGTGCCGCAACGCCGATCCTTCGTCGATGATTGCGCCTGGCCTGCGACCGGGCGCAGCCGATTGCGAAGGTGCGGAGGCGTTGCGCGCGGGCCTCTCATCGCACTACGAACCCATGGGCGAACGGGTCGCGATCGTCGATGAAGATCGTGCTGGTCCCGGTCATCCGCGCCCAGCCGCCGATCGAGGGGATGATCGCCTTGCCGCCGCCCACGCTCGTCTCGCGCTCCACGCGGCCGCGGAAGAGCGAGCCGATGATCGATTCATGCACGAAATCGTCGCCGGCCTTCAGCCTGCCCTTGGCGTAGAGCTGCGCCATGCGGGCCGACGTTCCGGTGCCGCAGGGCGACCGGTCGATCGCCTTCTCGCCGTAGAAGACGGCGTTGCGCGCATGCGCTTCCGGATGCGTCGGGGCACCGGTCCAGAGAAGGTGCGAGAGGCCGCTTATGCCGGGGTTCTCCGGATGGACGAATTTATAGGCCGCGTTCAGCCGCTCGCGCAGGACCGGGCTCCACGCGATCAGATCGGCCGCGCTATGGTCCGCCATGTCGCGGTAGTTCGCCTGCGGCTCGACGATCGCGTAGAAGTTCCCGCCATAGGCGACGTCGACCTGCAGCGGACCGAGCACCGGACAGTCGACTTCCAGCCCTTCCGAATGGAGGAAGGAGGCGACGTTGGTGATGCGCACCTCCTCGACGTATTCGCCCTCCATCCGGTACTCGGCAACGACCCGGCCCGCCGGGGTGTCGAGGTTGAGCCGTCCCGGCGTCTTGGGCCGCATCAGTCCGTGCTCGATGGCGAAGGTCACCGTGCCGATCGTGCCGTGCCCGCACATGGGCAGGCAGCCCGAGGTCTCGATGAACAGGATGCCGATGTCCCCGTCTTCGGTCGTTGGCGGATAGAGGATCGACCCCGACATCATGTCGTGGCCGCGCGGCTCGAACATCAATCCGGTGCGGATCCAGTCGAACTCGCGCAGGAAATGTGCGCGCCGCTCCATCATGGTCGCGCCTTGGAGCAGCGGTCCGCCGCCGGCAACCAGCCGCACGGGGTTTCCGCAGGTGTGGCCGTCGATGCAGAAGAAGGAGTGGCGCGACATGCTCTATCCTTGCGCTAGAAACGCTGCGGCGAGAAGGGGGCGAGGCTCACCGGCGGCGCTTCGCCGGCCACGAGGTCGCGCACCAGCCGGCCGGTCGCGGCGGCCTGGGTGAGGCCGAGATGTCCATGGCCGAAGGCGTAGTAGACGCGGGGCATCCCCCCGGCTTTCCCGATGACCGGCAGCGAGTCCGGCAGCGAGGGGCGATAGCCCATCCACTCCCGCCCGCCCTCGGTCTTCAATCCAGGCAGGAAGCGCACTGCCTTGTTCAGCATGGCCCTTGAGCGGGCATAGTTCGGCGGACGGTCGAGCCCGCCCAGTTCCACCGCACCGCCGACCCGCAGGCCCGTCTCCAGCGGCGTGATGACGAAGCCGTGGCCGGAGAAAATGAGCTGCCGCTTCACGTCGAAGGCGTCCGCGGGAAGCGTCGTGTTGTAGCCGCGCTCGGTTTCCAGCGGGATGGCGTCGCCCGCCTGGCGAGCGAGGAGATGCGACCAGGCGCCCGCGGCGACCACCACCGCGTCGGCCGCCACCGTGGCGCCGCCGGCGAACCTGACAACCGGCTTGCCGCCCTCGGTTTCAAGGCCTTCCGCGCGGCCGGCGCGGAAGTGCGCGCCCTTGCTTTCGGCGTATGCCCACAGCGCCTTGCCCAGAAGCTGAGGGTCGGCCACCGTCTTCCAGCCCGGCACGAATGTGCCGTGCGTGAAGCTCTTCGCCAGGCCGGGCTGGTAGTCGCCCAGTTCCTCCCCGGCGAGATGGCGGAACGCGATCCCGTAGCGCTCGCGCGCGGCCCAGCCGGGCAGCGACGCCTTGAATTCCCGTTCGCCCTCGTAAAGTTCGAGCGAACCGTCCTCGCGCAGCATGTGGCTAGTGCCGGAGCGCTGCATCAGCGACGTCCACTCCGCCTCCGCGACCCGCATCAACCCCGCCTGCGCCGCCAGGCTCGCCTCGTGGTGGCGCGGGCTCGACGCTCGCCAGAAGCGCCACAGCCACGGCAGCAGCGAAGGGAGGTAGGCGGGCGGGATGGCGAGCGGCCCGAGCGGGTCGGCGAGCCATCTCGGCAGCTGCCGCATTACGCCCTTCTGCGCCAGCGGCAGCACGTCGGAGAAGGCGAGCGCGGCGGCATTTCCGGAGCTCGTCCCCTCGCAGATGCCCGTGCGGTCGATGACCGTGACCTGCCGGCT
>JAEYRU010000156.1 GCA_023435335.1 Pseudomonadota bacterium | reverse complement strand
GTGATCGACTTCCATGCGGAGGCCACCTCGGAAAAGATGTGCTTCGGCCACTTCGTCGACGGACGGGCGAGCGCCGTGATCGGAACGCATACGCACCAGCCGACCGCCGACCACCAGATCCTGAATGGCGGCACGGGCTACATCTCGGACGCCGGCATGTGCGGCGACTACGATTCCTCGCTCGGCATGGACAAGGAGGAGCCGCTCAACCGCTTCCTGTCCAAGGTCGCCAAGGGCCGTTTCGAGGCGGCGACGGGTCCGGCCACGATCTGCGGCGTCGGCCTCGACATCTCGGACCGTACCGGGCTTGCAGAGCGCATCGCCCCGCTGCGGCTCGGGCCGCGCCTGGAGGAGACGGTGCCGGCCTTCTGGCGCTGACGTTGACGAGCGGGCATCACCCCCCTAACTCTTCGCTGGTCCGCCCCGTTTCAGGAAAGAACTCCGACGATGATCGAGTTTCTTGCCGGCCATTTCGACTGGCTGAACGACCCGACTGCGTGGGTAGCGCTGCTCACCCTGGTCGTGCTCGAGGTGGTGCTCGGCATCGACAACCTCATCTTCATCTCGATCCTCACGAACAAGCTGCCGCAGGCGATGCAGGCAAA
Source organism: Pseudomonadota bacterium (assembly GCA_023435335.1). Taxonomy (GTDB): domain Bacteria; phylum Pseudomonadota; class Alphaproteobacteria; order Rhizobiales; family Rhizobiaceae; genus RCIO01. The sequence continues at coordinate 2,666 of JAEYRU010000156.1, read as the reverse complement.
TGCGCGCCGCATCGGCATAAGCGCCGCCCTGATCATGCGCCTTGTCCTGCTGGCCGCGATCTCGTTCATCGTGCAACTGACCGATCCGCTGTTCACGCTGTTCGACCACGGCTTCTCGTGGCGCGACCTGATCCTGATCGCCGGCGGCCTCTTCCTGGTCTGGAAGGCCACGAAGGAGATCCACCATTCGGTCGACCCGGAGGATCCCAAGGAGAACATGGTCGGAAAGGTCGTCCAGATCTCGGTCGTGGGCGCGATCTTCCAGATACTGCTGCTGGACCTGGTGTTCTCGATCGATTCGATCATCACCGCTGTCGGCATGGTCGACGAGATCGCGATCATGTACATCGCGGTCATCTGCGCGGTGACGGTGATGCTGCTCGCGGCCGAACCGCTGTCGCGCTTCATCGCGAAGAACCCGACCATCGTGATGCTGGCGCTGGCCTTCCTGCTGATGATCGGCATGACGCTGATCGCCGACGGGCTCGGCTTCCACGTTCCGAAGGGCTACATCTACGCCGCGATGGGCTTCTCGGCTCTGGTCGAAGGGCTCAACATGCTGGCGCGGCGCAAGCGGGCCGCCGACACGGCAGCCGGAGTGGAGACAGGCCACTAAGGCGGATCACACTCCGTCCAGGACCAGTATCGTCGGACGGCGCGGCAGGTCGCGCATCGATACGGTGAAAGAGCGCTCGTCGCGATAGTCGACCGCGAAGCCCTCGCCCATGCGGGAGAGGAATTCGCCCAGCGGGGTGGCGTTCCGGTGCATCGGCAGCACGATCGAGGAGAACAGCCGCGTCGTGATCTCGCTCATGTTGGCCAGCGACTGGGTCATGCCTCCGTCGACCGGAACCATGACGATGTCGAGCCGCCCGATCGCGGCATAGTGCGCGTCGGTAAGGTTATGGTGCAGATGCCCGAGATGGCCGATGCACAGGCCCGCCACCTCGAAGATGAAGATCGAGTTGCCGTCCTTCTCCATGCCGCCGCCGAAGCTGCGGATGTCGGTCGGCACGTTGCGGACGTAGACATCGTCCACGACCAGCGCATGCCTCGCGGGGCCGCCTTCCGGGTTCCACCCTGGCAGCACGTGCTCGATGCCGGGATCCGGATTGTAGGTGTGATGTCCGGAATGCGCCTTGTTCATGGTCACCACCCGCGGCAGCGGGCTTGCGCCGTGGTAGCCGGAGAAATCGGTGGCGATGCGCACGCCGGCGGGCGTTTCGATCACGTAGGTGGCGTGCCCGGCATAGGTGATGGTGACCGGGCCTCTTTCGGCCTTGACCGGCGTGAAGTTCGCAAACATCACCCTGGGCAGCGACTGCGCCACCGCCACGCACTGGCTCGGCACCGGATCGTCGTCTTGCTGCGCGATGCCGGGTACGGTCAAGGTGAGAAGGAGGGCGAGGACAGCGATCTCGATTCGCATGCGGACTCCCGTGTCGACTGGCCCCTCCCCAACGATAAGCATGACATGGCGGGCCGCCAGTCATACCCGCCCTCGGAGAGTTCACGATTGCGCGAGCGGCGCCTGGAGCCCGGAGGCGTCTCGTCTGGACGTTTTGGCGACGTTTCACTATAAGGCGCGCCATTCTCGACATTTTTCGATTGCGACAGGGGTCCCATGGCCGGCCATTCACAGTTCAAGAACATCATGCACCGCAAGGGCCGCCAGGATGCGGTCAAGTCGAAGATGTTCTCCAAGCTCGCGCGCGAGATCACCGTGGCCGCCAAGGTCGGCGTTCCCGATCCCGACATGAACCCGCGGCTGAGGCTGGCGATCCAGAACGCCAAGGCGCAGTCCATGCCGAAGGACAATATCCAGCGCGCGATCAACAAGGCGTCGGGCGGCGATGCCGAAAACTACGAGGAAGTCCGCTACGAGGGCTACGGACCGGGCGGCGTGGCCATCATCGTGGAGGCGCTCACGGACAACCGCAACCGCACCGCCTCCAACGTGCGCGCCGCCTTTACCAAGGCGGGCGGGGCGCTGGGCGAAACCGGGTCGGTCTCCTTCATGTTCGACCGCGTCGGGGAGATCCTCTATCCGGTGTCGGCCGGCGATGCCGACAAGGTCATGGAGGCGGCCATCGAGGCCGGCGCCGACGATATCCAGTCGGACGAATCGGGGCACACCATCATCTGCGCCTTCGAGAATATCGGCGAGGTGACCGCAGCGCTCGAGGCGGCCCTGGGCGAAGCCGAATCGGTCAAGACCATCTGGAAGCCGCAGACAAACACGCCGGTCGACGAGGAGCGGGCGCAATCGATCCTGAAGCTGGTCGGCACGCTGGACGACGACGACGACGTGCAGAATGTCTACGCCAATTTCGAGGTCGACGAAGAGACGATGGCCAAGCTCAGCGCGGCCTAGGCGAGGCAGGGGCCGGGACGTGAAGCAAGCGGGTCCGCGCATCGTCATCACCTACTGCACGCAGTGCAACTGGCTGTTGCGCGCGGCCTGGATGGCGCAGGAGCTGCTGTCCACCTTCGGACAGGATATCGGGGAGGTGGCGCTGGTGCCCGGTACGGGCGGCACTTTCGAGATCACGCTCGACGGCGAGAGCATCTGGGAGCGCAAGCGCGACGGCGGCTTCCCCGAGGCAAAGGTCCTGAAGCAGCTTGTCCGCGACCGGGTCTGGCCGGAACGTGACCTGGGCCATTCC
>JAEYRU010000109.1 GCA_023435335.1 Pseudomonadota bacterium | reverse complement strand
CGCGCGGCCATACCGGCCGTGCTGTCGGAAGGCGAGGGGTGATGCCGGTCCTCGGCTCCGCGCTCGATACGCGCTCGGCCGCCTTCGCGGCCAATGCAGCGGCGATGGAGGAGAAGCTGGCTGAGGTGCGGCGGTTGGAGCAGGCCGTGCGCGACAACTCCGCCTCGAAACGCGAGCTGTTCGAAAAGCGCGGGCAGATACTGCCGCGCGAGCGGGTGGAGCGCCTGCTCGACCGCGGCACGCCGTTCCTCGAGATCGGCAGCCTCGCCGGCTACAAGATGCATGACGACGATGGCGCGAGGAACATCATGGGCGGCGGCACAATCGCCGGCATAGGCGTCGTTGCCGGAAAACGCTGCGTCGTCTCGGCCTCCGACAGCGGCATCAAGGGCGGCACGATCCCGCCGATCGGGCTGAAGAAGGTGCTGCGGCTGCACGAGATCGCCTTCGAGAACCGTCTGCCGCTGATCCACCTCGTGGAAAGCGGAGGCGCGAACCTCAACTACCAGGCCGAGATGTTCGTCGAGGGCGGCCGCTCCTTCGCCAACCAGGCGAGGCTTTCGGCCGCCGGCATCCCGCAGGTCGCAATCGTGCACGGCTCTTCGACGGCCGGCGGCGCCTACCTGCCGGGGCTGTCGGACTACATCGTGCTGGTACGTGGGCGCTCCAAGATATTCCTGGCCGGCCCGCCGCTGGTGAAAGCGGCGATCGGCGAGGACGCGGAGGACGAGGAACTGGGCGGGGCGGACCTGCACGCCCGCGTGACCGGTCTCGGCGAGTATGTCGCGGAGGACGACGTTCAGGCGATAGCCATCGGCCGCGAGATCATGCGCATTCTCAACTGGGACGAGGTTCGTGCCCAGTCGCCCGCGCCCGCGCCGGCACTCGACCCGGAAGAGCTGATGGGGGTCGTCCCGGCCGACGAACGGGCGGCGTTCGACATGAAGGAGGTGATCGCCCGCATCGTGGACGGCTCGGACTTTCTCGAATTCAAGGCGGAGTATTCGCCCGACACGGTATGCGGCCATGCAGCCATCGAGGGCCGCCGCGTTGGCGTCCTCGCCAATAACGGGCCGATCATGCCGTCGGGTTCGCTCAAGGCGGCGCAGTTCATCCAGCTGTGCGACCAGACCGGCACGCCGCTGGTCTTCCTGCAGAACACGACCGGCTACATGGTCGGGTCGGCGGCGGAGCGCGACGGCGCCATCAAGCACGGCTCCAAGATGATCCAGGCCGTCGCCACGGCGCGCGTGCCCAAATTCACGGTGCTCATCGGCGGCTCGTTCGGAGCGGGGAACTACGGCATGTGCGGGCGCGGATTCTCGCCACGCTTCATCTTCGCGTGGCCGTCTGCGCGTACGGCGGTCATGGGCGGCGAGCAGGCCGCCAAGGTGATGGAGATCGTGGCGCGCGGCAAGGCGGCGCGCGAGGGCGCGGCGCTCGACGAAGAGGCGCTGGGCCGGCAGGGCGCGGCGATAAAGGGGGCCATCGACGCACAGTCGACCGCCCTGTTTTCCACCGCGCGGTTGTGGGACGACGGCATCATCGACCCTCGCGATACGCGCCGCGTGCTCGGCCTCTGCCTGGCCATCGCGGCGGAGGGGGACGACCGGTTGCTGCGGCCGAACGCTTTCGGCGTGGCGCGCGGATAGGAGGATCGCATGCAGTTCACCCAGGAACACAACGAGATCCGCCGAACGGTGGCGAAGTTCGTCCAGCAGGAGATCAACCCGCATGTCGACGCGTGGGAGGCGGCGGAAGAGTTTCCAAGCCACGAGGTGTTCAAGAAGCTCGGCGATCTGGGCCTGCTCGGCATCAAGTACGATCCGGCCTATGGCGGCCTGGGGCTCGACTTCTCCTATTCGATGGTGATGGCCGAGGAACTCGGACTGATAGAGTGCGGCGGCGTGCCGATGGCGATCGGCGTGCACACCGACATGTGTACGCCGGCGCTGAACCGTTTCGGCTCCGACGAGCTCAAACGCAATTTCCTCGCACCATCCATCGCCGGCGACGTGGTCGGGTGCCTCGGCGTCTCGGAGCCCGGCGGCGGTTCCGATGTGGCGGCGGTGAAGACGACGGCGCGGCGCGACGGCGGCGACCTCGTCATCTCCGGCACCAAGATGTGGATCACCAACGGCATGAAGGCGGACTGGTGCTGCCTGCTAGCCAACACGTCCGACGGAGCAGCACACAAGAACAAGTCGCTGATCGCGGTGCCGATGGATGCGAAGGGCATCAGCCGGCAGAAGATCAGGAAGATCGGCATGGATTCGTCCGATACCGCGCAGCTTTTCTTCGACGAGGTTCGCGTGCCGGCCGGAAACATCATCGGGCAGGAAGGCATGGGCTTCACCATGCAGATGCTCCAGTTCCAGGAAGAGCGGCTCTATGCGGCGGCCAGCTCGCTCAAGAGCTTCGACCGGCTGATCGACCTGACCATCGAATACACCTCCGAGCGCAAGGTGTTCGGCAAGCCGGTGCTCGACAATCAGACGGTGCATTTCCGCCTGGCGGAGCTGCGCACCGAGGTGGAAGCGCTCAGGGCGCTGACATGGTCGGCGATCGAGCAATATGTGGCAGGCGCGGACGTCACCAGGCTCGCCTCGATGGCCAAGCTGAAGACGGGCCGGCTGGCGCGCGAACTCACCGACGCCTGCCTGCAGTACTGGGGCGGCATGGGCTACACGCTCGACAACCCGGTGAGCCGCGCCTACCGCGATACGCGGCTGATCTCGATCGGCGCCGGCGCCGATGAGGTCATGCTCGGCATCATCGCCAAGCTGGAGGGCACGCTCCCTGGCACGGGGAACCGCTCGCCGGGCGAACGCTGAGACATGAAGAAACTGCTCATCGCCAACCGCGGCGAGATTGCCTGCCGCATCGCCCGCACTGCGCGGCGGATGGGCATCGCCACGGTGGCGGTCCATAGCGACCCCGACCGGGACGCGCTGCATGTGAAGGCGGCGGACGAAGCGGTGCGGATCGGCGGTGCGGCGCCCGCGGAATCCTACCTGAACATCAGCGCGATCATTGATGCGGCGCGCCGCAGCGGCGCGGACGCCGTGCATCCGGGCTACGGGTTCCTGTCGGAGAACGCGGCCTTCGCCGAAGCCTGCGCGGACGCAGGCCTGATCTTCGTCGGACCGCCGGCCGAGGTTATCGCGGCAATGGGCGACAAGGCGCAGGCCAAGCACATCGCAGGCGAGGCGGGCGTTCCGATCGTGCCCGGCTATGCCGGCGCGGACCAGTCGCCGCAGGTCCTCGCCCGGGAGGCGGTTAGCCTCGGCTTCCCGCTGATGGTAAAGGCCGCGGCCGGCGGGGGCGGGCGGGGCATGCGGCGCGTCGGCGACGCCTCCCGACTGGCCGAGGCGCTGGAAAGCGCACGACGCGAGGCGGAAAGCGCCTTCGGCGACGGCCGGCTGCTGCTGGAGAGGCTGATCGGGGACGCCCGCCACATCGAGGTGCAGGTCTTCGGCGACACACACGGCAATGTCGTGCATCTGGGCGAACGCGACTGCTCCGCGCAGCGGCGACACCAGAAGATCATCGAAGAGACACCGTCGCCTTTCGCGGCCGGCGGGCTTCGCGAAAGGCTTTGCGGCGATGCGGTGAAGCTGGCGCAGGCAGTCGGATATGTCGGCGCCGGGACGGTCGAGTTCATAGTCGCGCAGGACGGCAGTCACTACTTCCTGGAAATGAACACGCGGCTGCAGGTCGAGCATCCGGTGACGGAGATGGTGACGGGGCTCGACCTGGTGGAATGTCAGATCCGCGTGGCGCGCGGCGAGCCGCTGCCGCTCGGTCAGGCGGACATCGTCTTCTCCGGGCACGCGATCGAGGCGCGGCTCTACGCCGAGGACCCCTATTCAGGTTTTCTGCCGCAGGCGGGCCGCATCGTGCATTTCAGACCGCCGGCCGACGTACGTGTCGATGCTGGCGTCAGCGAAGGGTCGACAGTCACTCCGCATTACGATCCGATGATCGCGAAGGTGATCGTGCACGGGGCCGATCGCAGCGACGCGGTCGGCAGGCTGCGCTCGGCGCTCGAGCGGACCGAGATCGCCGGAGTGCGCACCAATCTGGGGTCCCTGAACGACCTTGCCGGCAGCGACGAATTCACCCGCGGCGCATTCACCACCGATACGATCGACAGATGGATCGCCGGGGAGACGGACATCGTGCGCGCGGCGCGGCCGGGCCGCGACGACTATGCGCTCGCGGCGGCTGTCGTCGCGCTGGGAGAGGGGCGCGACTGGTTCCGCTCGACGGGGATCGCCGTCTGCACCGTGGAACTCGATGCCGGGTTCGGGCCGGTGCGCGCAGACCTCGAGTTCCGCCGCGGACGGCTGGCGGAAATCCGTATCGACGGTGGCGCAGCCGCGGTGGAGAACGCCATCATCGACGGTCCGGAGGTCCGGTTCAGCGTGGATGGGGTGGCGCGGCGGGCCTGGGCCCATCGGTCTGCGGACGGCCTCTGGCTGGGCGTGGGCGGCAAGGTCCATGTGTTCCGCGAGCCGGACCATCTGTCAGGGCGAGGGCCGGGCGCGGACACGTCGCGGATCGTGGCTCCGCTCGCCGGCCTGATGCGGGATGTGCTGGTTTCGGAAGGCGATGTCGTCGAGGCCGGAGCGCCGATCGCGGTGATCGAGGCGATGAAGATGGAGACGACCGTCGCGACCCTCGCGGCGGGCAGGGTGCGCAGGATCCACGTTTTCAGCGGTCTCGTGGCGATGGGACAGTTGCTCGCGGAAATCGGACCGAGCGAAGGAGAATAGGGAGCGGACGTTCCTGCGGGACGCGCGTGACCGCTTGAACAGTCCTCCCGATATTGTTATGAGAGATAACAATATCGGGAGGATGCGGGATGCCGCTTGTCGATCTGCCGGGCATGCGAAGCGTCAATATGGGCGAACTCGAAGCCGACATCGAATTCGGCGGCGGGGGCGCGGCTTATGTGCGGTCGCGGCGAGCGCTCGGCAGCCATCCGCGGTCGATCGTCGATACGCTCGATGATTGGGCCGCGGCTGCGCCGGATCGGGTGCTGATCGCCGACCGTGGGCCGGACGGCGAGTGGCGCAGGTTGACCTATGCCGAAGCAGCAGAGCGCTCGCGCTCGATCGCGCAGTACCTGCTCGACCTCGGGCTGTCGGCCGATCGGCCGATCGTGGTGCTTTCGGGCAACAGCATGGAACATGCGCTGCTGGCGCTGGGCGCCATGCGCGCCGGCGTTCCGTACGCGCCGGTCTCGCCGGCCTATTCGCTGGTCGCAAAGGATTTCGGCAAGCTCAGACATATATTCGATCTGCTGACGCCCGGCATGGTGTTCGCCGCCGACGGCGCGCCCTTCGCGCACGCGCTGGAAGCGGTGATGAAGCCCGGGATGGTACTGGTCAACGCGCGCCATCCGCTGCCGGGGGCCGTGCCATTCGACACGCTGCTGTCCACGCCCGCGGGGCCGCTGGTCGCCGAAGCCCACGCCGCAGTGAACGGCGATACGGTTGCGAAATTCCTGTTCACCTCCGGCTCGACCGGCCTGCCCAAGGCGGTGATCAATACGCAGCGCATGATCACCTGCAACCAGGTGATGATCGCCGATTCGCTCGCTTTCCTGCGCGACGAGCCGCCTGTGATGGTCGACTGGCTGCCGTGGAACCACACGGCGGGCGGCAACCACAATTTCGGCATTGCTCTCTTCAATGGCGGCACGCTCTACATCGATGACGGCACGCCGACGCCCGGCGGCATCGCCCGCACCGTCCGGAATCTCGAGGAGATCGCGCCGACGCTCTATTTCAACGTGCCGAAGGGCTACGAGATGCTGGCCACGCACCTCGGGTCGAACGACAGGCTGCGCCAGAACCTGTTCTCGCGGGTGAAGCTTATGCAATACGCCGGCGCCGGCCTTTCGCAGCATGTGTGGGACACGCTGGACGATCTCGCCGTGCGCACGACCGGCGAGAAGATCATGATCATCACCGGTTACGGATCGACCGAGACCGCGCCGTTCGCCTTCACCACCACGTGGCCGGTGAACCGGGCGGGCGAGGTGGGTCTGCCGGCGCCGGGTCTCGAGATCAAGCTGGTGCCGGACGGCAACAAGCTGGAGTTGCGGCTGAAGGGCCCCAGCATCACGCCCGGATACTGGCGCATGCCTGACAAGACGGCCGAAAGCTTCGACGAGGAAGGTTTCTACCGGATCGGCGACGCGCTGAAGTTCGTCGACCCGGAAGACGTCAACAAGGGCTTCATGTTCGACGGCCGCGTGTCCGAGGATTTCAAGCTCTCGACCGGCACGTGGGTGAATTTCGCCGGGGTGCGCGGGGCGATCGTGCGGGCCTTCGCACCCTATGTGCGTGATGCCGTGCTGACCGGCCTCAACCGCAATCACATCGGAGCGCTGCTGTTCCTCGACCCGGATGCGGCGCGGCAGATTGCTCCCGAACTCGCGCAGGCAAGCGAAGCCGAACTCGCCGCCAGCCCGAAGCTGCGGGCCGTCTTCCAGGAGAGGCTCGATGCGCTGGCGGCACAGTCGACGGGCAGCTCAAACCTGGTTGCACGCGCCATCGTGCTCGACCAGCCGCCTTCGCTCGACCACAACGAGGTGACCGACAAGGGCTCGATCAACCAGCGCGCCGTGCTGGCGGCGCGCGCGGAACTGGCGGAAGACCTTTATGTCGAGCCTGCGCCCGCACGCGTGATCGTGGCCAGGCGCGGCTGAATGCTAGTTTGCCACGATGCGGTCGAGGAGGGCGATCAGCCGGTCGCGTTCGGCCGCACCGCCGAGCTTGTCGACGAAGTTCTGCTCGTGCGCGGCCCATACCGAGACCATCTCCTCGACGAATCGCGCTCCCTCGGCCGTGAGATGAAGCGAATGCGAGCGCTTGTCGCCCTCGGCCTTGCGCCGCTCGGCCAGGCCACGGCGCTCCAGACCGTCCATCAGCGAGACGAAGTTTGCCCGCTTGATGCCGAGTTGGGCGGCGATCTCGGACTGCTTCTGGCCCGGCGCGCGCGCGATTACCGCCAGCACCGAGAATTCGGCGGGGCGGAGTTTCATGCGCGCGAAGCTCTCGATGAAATCCTGAAATACGGCGAGCTGGGCGCGGCGGAGCTTGTAGCCGATGATAGAGCCCATTTCCGGCGCGCTGAACGGCGTCGTACCTCTCGCCGAGGTGTTCTCCTCGCCGTCAATCGTGGCGGTCGTCTCATCCTGTCGCATCGCGCGGCTCGTCCCTCCAGTTCTGCGGGCCCTGCCGATGACTGCCGGAAAGTCTAGCGACTTTCAGCGGCCCGGGAAACGGGTCGTCGCCTTGTGAGGCGGCAATTTGTTATGGTATAGAACAATTAATTCGTTGCGGCAAAGCTTTGGTGAGGACAATCCCCGATGTCGGAAATTCGTAAGCCGCGCGCCGACGCGGCGTCAGCGGCCGAGCCACTCCTGGTATCGGTGGAGGGGCCGGTGGCCCGACTCACCTTCAACCGACCGGACAAGCGCAACGCGATCAACGAACCGACGCTCGAGGCTCTGGGAGCCTTCATCGCCGCGATTCCAGAGGGCGTGAAAGTGATAATCCTCAGCGGCGAGGGAGGACACTTCTCGTCTGGCCTCGACCTTGCCGAGCAATCTCAGCGCGAGGTGCAGGAGGTGCTGCGCCATTCGCGCGCCTGGCACGAAATCATGGACAAGATGCAGTTCTCCGGCGTGCCGGTCATTGCGGTGCTCACCGGTGCGGTGATGGGCGGGGGACTCGAGATCGCTTCTGTCGCGCATGTGCGCGTCGCCGAGCCGTCGGCCGTCTTCCGGCTGCCGGAGGGCAAGCGCGGCATCTTCGTCGGAGGTGGCGCCACCGTGCGGGTAGGGCGTATTCTTGGCCCCGACCGGATGACCGAGATGATGCTGACCGGGCGCACATACGATGCGGAAGACGGCTACAGGCTCGGGCTCGCGCACTATCTGGTCGGCGAGGGCGAGGGTATTTCAAAGGCGGAGGAACTGGCCGCTGAAATCGCTGCCAACGCCACGCTGGTGAACTACCTGATCGTCCAGTCAATCTCCCGGATCAACGACATGTCGCGCGCCGACGGGCTTTACGCGGAAAGCCTCAGCGCCGCGCTGTCGCAGAGCGGCTCGGACGCCAAGGAAGGCCTGGCGGCTTTCCTGGAGAAGCGCAAGCCGCGCTTCTCCTGACGCCGACGTCAGTGCCCGCCCAGCTGGGCACCTGACTTCTTGGCGTCGGCGGCAACCTCGCGGCGGCGGGTGCTGTTCTCACGGATGTCTTCGCGGGTCAGGAAGTCGAGCTGTTCAATCAGTACCTCATGCACCAGCTTCTCGCCCACACGAGCATTGACGCTGTCTCGCACTCCTTCGCGAAGCGCATTGAGGTCCAGGTTCGTACGCTGGGTGAAATCGATATGCGGGTTGGCATAAAGGTAGGCGTAGACCTGATCCATCAGTAGAGTGTCGACGGGCACCGCCAGCTTCTTCACCTTTTCCGGCTCGACCGTGTAGACCAGCCGCGCGAGAAAGTAGCCGGACACCTTACTATCGCGCAGAAGCGGCACCGAGATCATCCCGGTGCTGACGTAATCGAGCCCGCCGAAGATGCTCGCAGCTGGCGTCTCGGCCACGTCCTGCTGCTGCGTGTTGAAGGAATAGTACACCGATCCAACCGTGACGGCGGCTATCCACAGTGCGGCCACCACGAATTTGATCATTGGCCTAGTCCCGGTTGAATTCGCTGGCGGAGTACGTGCCGTCCGCCTCGGCCTGCTGGATCGCGTCCTGCAGCATTCCGGCGACTTCGGTCACCGCGTTCAGGTGTGCGAGGATCGTCTGCTCATTGATCTCCAGCTTCGTGCGCAGCCGCTTCAGCCCTTCCACGTGCTCGTCGCTCAGGTTCTGCGGCGAAAGGCCAGTCGCTGCCCTGTTGAGTTCGTACAGGTAGCGGCTCTTGCGGGCATTCGACGCTGCCAGGTCAAATCCCGTGTCCTTGCGGATGGCCGCGGTCTCGAGATCGATGGTGTCCTCGATGCGGCGGATGATCGACGAAAGGCTGCCCGAGAGCGCGGGGCCGGACGAGTCGCCCGCTGTGAAACGGAAAGGACCTTCCGGTTGTGCAGGGGCGGGAAGCTGGGACATGTTTTCCTCCGGGGCCGAAGCTGAGCGGCTCTAGACTGCGTGCGTGTAATTAGGTTCCGGCCTTGCGCGACCCGGCGTTGTCGGTCACCAGGGACTGCGTGGCCTGCCGTTGCAGTTCCTGCAACAGCGCCTGCGAGAGACTGTTCTGCGTGTCGAGAGCGGCGCGCTGAGGACCGTCCGACGCGCCCGCGAGAGGCACCACGTGCTCGCCCTCCCGGTAGCGGTCGGAAAGCAGTCTGTTCGCAATGCCGATGCCGCCGCGCTCGGAAACGGCTTCGCCCATGTGCTGCGCCAGCAGCGACTTCCACATGTCGCCCGCCAGACCCTCGCCATAGACGGAAGAAGCATCGGACGGCAGCATCGACTGGAAGAAAGTGCCGAGCACCATCGCCTCGAACTTCTGAAAGGCATTGTCCGCGCCGGGCTCGGCGCGTGGCGCGCCAGCCGCCGGTTCGGCGGCAAACGGTGAGCCGGATGCCTGCGCAGACTGGGCATGCCGCTGCAACTGCGCCCGCGCGGCCTGAGCCTTTTCCGGACTGGCGGCGCGCATCACCTCGAGAACGATGTCGCCCGGAGGGGTAATCGCCACGGCTTCGACCCTTTCTGTTTCCCTGCTGTGATATTGCCTAAACAAGCTTGTGGCAGGCTTACTTGCCAGTGAGCTTACGCTCCACGATCTCGAGCCGCTCCTTGTCGGCCGCCTGTTCGTCCACCAGGCGCGCGACCTCGCGGTAGGCGTCCTCGACCATGTTGGCGCGCAGCGACGCGGCAGCGAGCCGACCCACTTCCTGAGCGGCTTTCACGAGGTTTTCGTCGCGTCGGGTGAAGGCCCCGGCGATGCGATTGTGATAGATGTCCGGGAACAGCCCCGAAAGCGACTGCGGGTCGTCGAAACTTGCGGCGAGTTGGTGCGCCTCCTGTTCGGCGGCGTTCGCCGTCGCGACGTAGCCGGAGTGGCGGGTTTCGTGGAGCGCCTTAAGCTGCTTCTGCAGCGTCACGAGCTTGGCCAATCTTCTCTTTCGCTCGCCGTTCAACGTATCACCTCTCGATCGTGGTGCTGGCAAAGCCGTCCGCAAAAAGGCTGAGCATCGTAGGGAAGGCGAAGTACATGAGGACCAACCCCCCGGCGACCACGAAGGGCAGGGAGATGAAGTACACCGGAATCTGTGGGGACAGCTTGTTTATGAAGCCGGTCGCGAGGTTCACCAGGATCGCGTAGGCGACGAAGGGGCTGCCCAGGCGCAGAACGACGAGGAAGGATTCCGAGATGGTGTCGGCGAGATCCGTGAGCGCGGAGCGCGTATCGAAGAGCATGTTGACCGGCGCAACCGAGTACGAATTCACCAGCGCTGCCAGGATATGATGGTGGAAGTTGAAGACGAACAGCAGCAGCAGAGCGGTCAGCGAGATCATGGCACCGACGGGAGCCTGCGCATCCGGCTCCTCGATGGCCATTCCGGGTGCCCCGCCGAAACCGGAGAGGGTGGCGATGGCCGTGCCCATGAATTGCAGCGCCAGCACGTAGAAGCGGGCCACAAGGCCGATCAGTGCGCCGAGCACGAGTTCGGAGAAGATCATCGGCAACAGTACGGCCGGCCGACGATCCACGAACGGTACGATCTGGTCCCAGAGATGCGCGAGCAGGGCGAATGTGACGGCCACCGCCACGAAAAGGCGCACATTCACCGGGACGCGCACGCTGGAAAGACCCGGCATCAGCATGAAGCAGCCGCCAATGCGGCAGAAGGCGAGAAACGCCGCAATGATGAGGGTTTCAAGGCCGGCGGTGGGGAACACTAAGAAATCGAGCCGAGAACGCGTATCTCGACGCCCTTCGCGATTTCTACATGCGACAGTACCGGCAGCGTGGGGAAGAGCCGCTCGACGATCATGCGCACATAGGGACGGGCCTCGGGTGCCGTGACAATCGCGAAGCGCTCCCCGGCGTCGAGGTGGGCGCGCACCGCCTTGGTCGCCTCCTGGCCGAACTCCTCGAGCTGGCGCGGGTCGATGTCGAATTCGCGCACCTCGCCCTTGGCGTCGCGCTTGAGCGCCTGATGAAAGGCCAGATCCCACCTGTTGCCGAGCCGCAGCACCTTCAGCGAGCCGCCCTCGGTGAGGTCGCCGCATATCTGCTGTGCAATGCGGATGCGCACATGCTCGACGATCTGTTCGGTGCGACGCACATGCGGTGCGATCTCGGCAATGGCCTCGATGATCAGGTGCAGGTTGCGGATCGAGACCCGTTCGGCGAGCAGCAGCTTCAGCACAGCCTGCAACCCCGGATAGGTAATGTGCGCGCTGCAGATCTCCTCCGTGAGCTTCTTGTATTCGGGATCGAGACGGTCGATCAGTGCCTTCATGTCCTTGTAGGACAGAAGCTGCGGCAGGTTGTTGCGGATCACCTCCGACAGGTGGGTGAGCAAGACCGACATATTGTCGGCGAAAGCAAAATTGTCGCGCTTCAGGTCCTCGGCGAACATCTCCGGAACCGAATAGGCGCGCATGCCGAAGGCCGGCTCGCGCACGTCCTCTCCCGGCAGGTCCGGCAGCTTGCCGCCCCCGACCAGCACCATCAACTCGCCGACCCGCAGTTCATGCTCGGTGACGACGGTGCCGTGGATCTTGATCTGGTAGCTCTTGGTGGGTATCGCGAAATCGTCCGTCAGCCGCACTTCCGGCACCACGAACCCGTATTGGGCGGCGAACTTCTTGCGCATCTTGTTCATGCGGAAGGCTAGTTCCTGGTGGGCCGTCAGCAGCTTCGTGGACAGCTGCTTTCCGATCAGAAGTTCGATTTCCGGCGTCTTCAGCGAGTGCTTGATGGAATTGCGCTCTTCCTCGACGCTTGCCTCATCCTGCTGCTTCTTTACCGCGGCCTCTGCGGCCGCCAGGCGGTTGGCCCGCTGCGGCAGGATGTAGGCGACGGTGCACATGCATACCGCGAGGAAGAGGAACGGCAGGGCAGGGAGCCCGGGCATCAGCCCCAGCAGTGCAAGCAGGCCGGCCGCCACGTAGAGCGCACGGGGATAGGCGCTCAACTGCCCGAACACAGCCTGGTCGGCCGAACCGCGCGTGCCGCCCTTGGAGACAAGCAGACCGGCGGCCAGCGAGACGATAAGGGCCGGAATCTGGGTCACCAGGCCGTCGCCGACGGACAGTTTCACGAAGATGTCGGCTGCCTCGCCGATCTTCATGTCGTGGCGAGCATAGCCGATGGCGATGCCGCCAACGACGTTGATGGCGGTAATGATGAGGCCGGCGATCGCGTCGCCTCGCACGAATTTGGAGGCGCCGTCCATGGAACCGAAGAAGGAACTTTCCTCCTCGAGTTCGCGCCGGCGCCGTTGAGCTTCCTTGTCGTCGATCATGCCGGCCGAGAGGTCAGCGTCGATCGACATCTGCTTGCCGGGAATGGCGTCCAGGGTGAAGCGGGCGCCCACCTCCGCGATGCGGGTGGCGCCCTTGGTGATGACGATGAAGTTCACCACCACCAGGATAAGGAATACGATGAGGCCGATCACGAAGTCGCCGGCCATTACCAGCTTGGAAAAGCCTCCGATCACATAGCCGGCTGCGTTCGTGCCCTCGCTGCCGTGGGAGAGAATAACCCGCGTGGTCGCAATGTTGAGCGACAGGCGCAGCATCGTCGCGATCAGCAGGATCGTCGGAAACGACGAGAAGTCCAGCGGGCGCTGGATCCACAGCGCCACCATCAGGATCAGCACCGAGACGGCGATCGAGAACGCCAGTCCGACGTCGATCAGGAAGGCCGGGATGGGAAGGAACAGTACCGCCAGGATGACGAGGATGCCCATCGCGAAAAAGACATCGCGGCCGTTCTTGGCTGGGTCCTTTACGCCGATAAAGGTCTCGCTGATCGCCATCTTCCCTCGCATGCCATAGCGTCGGTCTCGCGCATTCGAGCGCGACCGCGGAGGAAGCTAGCAATCCAAGCTTGCGTGAAGATGTGCGCGGGCGGCGCCCGGGTTAGAAGCCGCTTTCGATGCGCTGGAAAACGACCGTTGTGAAGGCGTTCACCTGGCCCCCGACGAAAGGTCCGGAAAACGCGATGGCGAGCAGGATCGCCACGATCTTCGGGACGAAGGTGAGGGTGATCTCCTGCACCTGGGTCAGCGCCTGGATGAGCGCGATGCCAACGCCGACCAGCATCGCCACAAGCACGGCGGGGCCGGAAGCGACCAGCACCGTCCAGATGGCGAACTGCAGCAAATCTAGGGCGTCGGCCTCGTTCATGGGGCGCCGGAGGGCTACTTGATCACGACGCCTGCCCAGACAGGCAGTTCGGTTCCGTCCTGGAGAATGGCCATGACGCCGTCGCTGTAGAGGCGAACGCCCGCGATCGTACCCGACACCGAGCCGTCGGAGGACTCGATGTGTCGCCCGATCAGGTCTCCCGCCTGCGAGAAGGTCGAGGCCTGGAGGATGCCCTCCAGCTTGGAATTGATCTGGATCGACTGTTCGACCTGCGAGAAGGCAGCGAGCTGGGCCACGTACTGGGTGGCATCCATCGGCTCGGTCGGATCCTGGTTCTTCATCTGGGCGACCAGCAGCTTCAGGAAGGACTGGTAGTCGACATTGCCGGCCGAACTGGCGGCCTGCGTGTTTGCCATTCCGGCGTTGCTGGTCGGCGATACGTACATGTTATTCTCCTGCGGCCATGGCGAGCGGTGGCGCCGCCGGGTTGTCGCTCGCGTAGAGGATGCGGGCTTCGAGAGCATAGAGGCCGCGGATGGCCTTCAGTGCCTCATAGGGGCGGTCTTCCGAGACGAGCTGATCCACATGCTTCAACGTCGCCAGGATCTGCGCGTCTGAGAACGCCTCCAGCAGCGCCGGCAGGCTGTCGCGGAAAAGCCGCCGGGCAACGTCGCCACCTTCAGGATTCATTAGCATGACCTGCACGATGAAGTAGAGTTGGCGCAGCGGCGTCGAAGCATCCTCCGCCTGGAGGACATGGTTTTCCAGCAGGAACTGCACGTCGTTGAGGAGCTCGAGCGAGACCTTGCGATCGGCCCGGATCACTGCCCCGTTGATGTAAAGCTTTTCGTTGGCGCGCAGGGTGATCTTCAAAGTGCCGCTCACTGGATTCCGTCGCGGATGATCTGGGACACCTCGATCAATCCTTCGAAGTTGTTGGAACGGCCCTGGCGCACTTCCTCGGCCTCGCGCAGGAGCCAGAGCCCGATCGAGATGAGATTTGCGCGAAGCTCCTCCGGCAGTTCGTTTTCGGGGCTTCCGAGGTCCTGGATAAGGGTCGTCCATATGCGATTGAGGAAATGCACCGCCTCGACCGCCTGCGCCGACCGCGGCCCATGCTCGCGGGCGGTGACAAGGAGATCGACGGAACGCGTCAGGAGTTGCCGCTCACGGTCTCGCGCGTCGGCCACGGAGTCCGTCTGTACCTCTGCGTAGGAGAACTGATACATTTCAGAACGATCTCATCTGTTGGTGGTGTGAAGGAACACTATCAAGGCAGATACCTGACCAAGTTGAGCTGGCGGATACGCGACGTGAGCGTGTAGGCGGTTTCGATCTGGGCAAGCAGCGTGGAGACGCGCGCCGACGCCTCGTATGGGTCAATCGACACCAAGGCGCTGTTCTTCGTTTGAAAGATGCTCATCTGCATCTCCAACCGCTCGTTTGCCGAGGAGATGCGGTTCTCGATGATGCCGGTCTGCGACTGGACCTGGGTGATGCCCGACACGGCCAGAGCAGACTGGGAGGTGCCGTGCGCGAGAATGGCGCCGCGCGCTTCCCGGTTGATCGTGCCTTCGAAGAACACCGCGATCGTCGCGGCGGCCATCGCCAGGCGCCGCACCCCATCGATGTTGGCGCTCACCGACGCCTGCGCGGTTTCAGTAAGCGTGATGCGTGCCGTTATCGTCTCGTCGGTCGCGTTCGACCAATCCGACCACCCGGCGCCGAGGAACTGGGGCTCGATGACATTTGTGAGGAAATCGGTCATGTCCGCGGCGGTGATGCCTGCCGCCAGGGGGTCGGTGTGGGCGAAGCCGAAATGGGTGGCAAAGGCGTTCTCCATGGCCGCCCGGGCCGGAGACGCTGGGTCGAAGAAGTCGTTCATCGGACGCACGTCGGTGTTCACGCCGGCAAACAGGTTCTCGCCATTCAGGTTCGTGTTGAGAACGCCGGTCATCTCGCTGAGCGCTGCGCGCGCGGCGGACATGGCGATTGCCGGTTCAACGGAGCCGCTCGTGGCAGCGATCGTGATGGTGAGAAGTTCCTTGGCCTGCTCGGCCATCGACTGAAGGCCAGCCTGGGTGGCCGAGAGCCGCGCCGTGCCGAGCGCATTGGCGTCGATGATGCTCTGCAGGCGCTTGAGATCGCGTTCGAGTGAAACCGACATCCCGGTTCGCGACCCCAGGTGGATACCCGCATCCGCTACTCGCTGGGTCACCACCTCCTTCTCGAGCTTCATCATCTCGGCCTGCATGCGCAGGAGGTTGTAGCGGTTCGAATTCGCGATCGCCTGGGTGGAGATGAAGGTGGTCTTCATGGCGTCATCACACCGCGTTCAGCAGGGACTTGAGCATTTCATCGATCACACGCAGCAGCCGCGCCGAAGCCTCGTAGGTGTGCTCGAGGTTGAGGAGCAGCGAGAGTTCCTCGTCGATATTGATGCCGGTCGCGTTCGACAGTGCTTCCGTCGTGTGCATCAGCAGCGCTGTCTTGGTTTCCGAGGCGCGTGACGCATCGCGGCGGATGCTTTCGAACCAGCTGACCGACTCCCCGGTGTAGGCGACCAGGCTTAGAGTCCCCTGGATGCCGGCCGCCGGATCGAACGCCATCGGCTCATCGAGGAGAGTGGTGTAACGCACGATCAGATCGGAATAGGCGACGCCGCCCGTCGTGTTGTGGACGTAGGCAGCGCCGTTCGCGCCGCCGTCGCGGATCAGGTGCGGATCTCCGCCCTGAGCAGAGTCGAAGGCAGCATTGATCGAGATCGTGCGGGCCAAGCCATGCTCCAGCGTACCAGCCGCCGGGATTGCTGGCGCGCCGGGCCACGTAAACAGTCCCGGAACGTCCGGCAGTACACCGCTCGGGTCGGTCTCCGCAAAGGCCGTGATGAGCGTGCGCGCGATCTCGTCGAGCTGTGCCTGCATTCCGCCGGCCACATCGTCGCGAAGCTGGATCATTGCCGCGAGCGTGCCGGAAGCCGTCGTGTTGCCGCCCTTGCCCATCGGAACCGGGACGCCGTCGATATAGATCGAATTACCGTTCGTGCCGGGCGAGTATCCCGCAACCGGCGTGAAGGTCACATCGCGCGGCACCGTCTCGAACAGGGTGGCGCCGGATGCCGTGATCAGCATCAGGTCATTGTCCGGGCGCTGGATAGCGGAAATCGGGACGAGGTCGGCGATCTGCTTCAGCAGTCCGTCACGCTTGTCGAGCGCGTTGTTGACGTCCCGTCCCACCCTCGTGCCCGCTACGATCTCCTCGTTGGCAGCCTGGAAGTCGCCAAGCAACCGGTTCAGGTCGCCCACCGCGGTCAGGATCTGGCGATCCATGTCGGAACGGAAAGACTGGATCGCATCCGTTCCGCCGTTCAGCGTCCGCACGACCTGCTTTGCCGCTTCAAGTGCGTTTTCGGCGACGCTGGCGCTGGAAGGCGCCGCGCTATAGAACTGCATCGCCTCGAAAAACTCGCCGATCACGGTGGACGGCGATCTCGCATGCTCGACGCCATAGACGTCGACCAGGAGCGTGTTGGTTCCCTCGACCAGCTTCGACTGGCCAGCCGCCGCCGACGTGGCGGCGATGTTCTGCCTTAGGAGAACCGCGTCCGTAGCGCGCCGTATCTCCATGATGTGCGCACCGTTGGCCGCGGTGACCAACAATGCCGAGCGGCGCGAATAATCCGGGTTCGAGGCTTCCGAGACATTGCGGGAAATGACGGACGTCTGGCGCGAGGTGTTGAGGAGCGTGCTCTGCGCGATATTGAGAGCAGTCGAAAGCGACATCAGTTGTTCCCCTTGATCACAGACTCGTCCTCGAACCCGCAGGCAGCGTCTATCTCTTCAGGTTGACCAGGATTTCCATGAGCTCCGAACCGGTCTGGAACACCTTGGAATTGGCGGTATAGCTGCGCTGGGACTCGATCATGTTGGTCAGTTCCTGCGCGATATCGACGTTCGAAGCCTCGAGCGCTCCGGCCTCGATCTTTCCGAACGAGCCTTCGTTCGCGAAGCCAAGACGGACTGCGCCAGAATCCGCGCTTTCCGAGAACACGTTGCCGGGCAGAACCGAAAGCCGGTCCGGCGAGGCTACAGTGGCGAGCGGAATGCGGAACAGCGCGCGCAGCGTGCCGTCGGTGTACTGGGCGTAGACGGTGCCGTCCTGGCTGATTTCGACACGGTCGATAGAGCTTGGAGCGTTGCCGTTAACGTAAGCTTCCAGAGGGGTGAAGCTCGTCGCGAGCTCCGACATCGAAGACAGATCCAGCAGGACGTTCTGGCCACCCGGCACCGGGATCGTGATGTTCTGGGCGCCAAGCGGGTCGAGCTGGCCGTTGGCCGGATCGAAGTCCAGCGTCTGCGTCGCAATCGGCCCGGCGCCATACGGGAAGAAGGTGTCAGGGGTCGCGTCGGCCCGGTTGAATACGGCGACTTCCCAGGTGTTAGCCGCCGTCTTCGAGAAGTAGACGTCGAGCATCACCTGGCCGCCGACGTTGTCATACGCAAGCAGCGACGTCTTCGCCGTGTACTGCGCGGTGGCGGCGTTGGCGGAGGGCAGGTCGGCCGCCGCGATGATGGCGGCGTCTTCGGGAAGGTTCGCGGCATACTTGCCAGCCGTCGATGCCGTGGCCACCAGCCCGGCATCCCTTATAGTCACTGCTTCGAGGCCCTGATAGCCATTGGCCGTCACCGTGGGCGTGCCATTCGCGAAGCTGTAGCCCAGGAGCTTGAAGCCCGCCGCGTTGACCAACTCCCCGTTGGCGTTCGGAACGAAGGAGCCGGCCCGCGTCAGGACGGGCCTTCCGCTGGCATCCTGCACGACAAAGAAGCCGTCGCCGCTGATCGCGAGGTCGGAGCCGGAGGTGGTGTACTGCAACACGCCCTGGGTGGAGATGGCGTACTGGATCGTGCTGGTGACGCCACCGGAATTGTATGACCCGCCCCCGCTCGGGATGACGAGGGTGGCGAATTCCGCTTTCGACCGCTTGTAGCCGGTCGTGCTGGAGTTCGCGATGTTGTCGGCGACCGTCGACAGCCGTGTAGCCTGCGCATTCATACCGGACACCCCGGTACGCATCATGCCGTAGAGGCTCATTGAGATTTCTCCTCGTTACCCTGGGCCATGCCGGGAGAGTAGAGCTTCCAGCTTGCGCGAAACTGGCTCCTGGCGCGTGCCGGCAAGCTCGCGATCACACGATCAGCCGGTAACCGAGGAAGCGCTTGGACTCGATCGGATCGTGGCCGAGCTTTTCGCGCAGCTTCTTGCGCAGCTTGGAGATGTGGCTTTCGACCACGTTCTCCTCCACCTCGCCGTCGAATATCCCGTAGATCGCGTTGAAGACCTGCGTCTTCGTCACCCGGCGCCCGTTGTTGGTGGCAAGGTATTCGAGGATGCGCCGTTCACGGCGCGGAAGAGGCAGCGGCTCGCCGTCCACTTCGGGATCGCGACCGTCGGTGTAGATGCGCAGCCCGCCCACCTGCATGTGGCTGGAATGCTCCAGCGCCCGGCCACGTATGGCGGTGATGCGTGCGAGGATCTCCCGGATGTGGACCGGCTTGCGCACTACATCGTCGACGCCAGCATCGAACAGCCGCAGCGTGTTCTCCAGCGAATGCGTCTCAGACAGGGCTATGACCGGGGCGCCGGTTCGGTCGCGCAGCCTGCGGGGTGAAACCTTCTCGGTCTCGCACTCGCCGATCAGGAAGGCCTGGACGGCCTTCAGATCTTCCTCGGCAACACTTTCGACCCATTCGCCGAATTCGTTCGAACCGAAGCCGGCGCTTGCCACCCCCTCGCGTCCAAAAAGTGAATTGTAGCCGTCTTTGACGAGCTCGCGCTCGTCAACGATAACTATCATCGGCCCGCCCTCCGAATCAGTTGATATGTTTACCAATCGAAGGGGTAGCTGCTGGCGGGACTCAGCAAAACACCGAAATCTTGTAAACGATTTCTTAGGAGTCCCGGCGGCAGCGCGTCATGCGCATCGATTCGGATAGGCGCGGGGAACGGTCTCTTGGGGGAGCCTGACGCTGGCCGCCGTGTTGTCCCGCAATGATATCAGGGGTTGCAGAAGCCCTGCGCCTGGGGGGTCCAGTTTCCGAAGCCCGTTGCGACCATGTTGGCGATGACCCGGCAGATGTAACGCTTCTGGGCGGGATCGTTGTGAGGCCCCGCGTGATAGCGGGCGACCGCCATTGACCAGGTTTCGTGCTTGTCCTTCAGACGCTTCAGGAAGCGCGCGGCGTAGTCGACGTTGCGCGCGGGATCGAGCATGTCGGCGACGCTGCGGAACTGGTCTCCGTGGTAGTGGAAGTTGACCTGCATGCAGCCAAGGTCGATGAGCTTGTGGCCGGCGCGGCGCGCTCTTTCGAATTCGGCAATCGCCATACCGGCAGATGGCGGAAAGACCGCGCGGCCCTCGATGTTCAGCGCGTGCGGATGGAGGCTGCCCTTCCTGCCGGTCTCCGCAAGCCCCACGGCGTAAAGGATCCCGGCCGGTATGCCGTGATTTCGGGCGGCAGTGAGGATGTGCCGCTCGCAGCCGTTCGGAGCGGCCTGGGCAGCGAGTGACGCGGCGCTAGATATAAACGCTGCCGCCAGGACCCTCGCTGCGGTCGCCGATATCGCCGCCCTTGCCGCGCGCATTCTGCTCATGTCGCTGTCCCGCTTCCTGTCGCGCCGGCTGCTCCTGCCGCTCTCCCGAACGGCCTTCCTGGGCTCCAAAGCCGTTCTCGCGATTGCTCGCGCCCCCCGGCGTGGAACTGGGTGAGGGCGCCTGCTGGACGGTGATGCGGTCGATCTCGAATCCCATGCCGCGCAGCGCCTTGACGATCGACTCGCTGTCGCTCGAAAGCCGGTGCCGGGCCTCGGCGTTTTCCACTCGGACTTCAATCGCCAGTTGTTCTCCCGATCCGGTGAGCTTGACGGTTACCGCGCCCAGCTCGGCCGGGTGGAGCTGCAGCTTGAGCGTTGTCACAGGTTTGGTCGACGAGGGCTGCAGGGCATCGGGCAGCACCCGCGCCGCAGCCAGGTGCTGCGGCAGCGCGCCGTCTGACTTCATGGCCTCGACGAAGGCAGCCCCGGTGATAGAGAAGCCCGGCGCCGACGACGGCGCGAGGGCGGGGGAGACGTGAGTCGAAAGCAGGGTTACCTTCGGCTCGCCGCGATCCGCGAGCGCGGCGGTGCTTGCCGCCGGTGTTGCGCGCACCGCGCGCGCCTGTTCGGATAGGAAGGGCTCGCCGCGTTGCCCCGCCCTGACCTCCCCGGCTTCCGGCGCTGCGACGACCTGCGGCGCCGAACGCGTACCCGCGTCGGTCGCGACCCTCTTCTCGTGGGACGTGGCCGCCGCTTGCCGCTGCGTCGGCTCCTTAGCGCGGTTCGCATCGCCATCGACCCTCGCGAGCCCGAACGCCGCGGGAGGGGGTCCCTGGCGGCCGTCGCCCGCTGCGCCCTGGGCCTTTTCTGTCGCTATGGCAGCTGCCTGGGACGGCAGGACAAAGGCAAGCATTGCGTCGGTTCCGGCTTCGGTTTCCTCGCCCGTTTCGGTGGCGCCAGCGCCTTCATCCCGATCGGCGGTCCCTTGCGGCTTCATGAGATCGAACGGGCGCCAGGGGGAATGCTCTTTCGCCTTGCCCCGGTGCGGAGCGAACTCGACTTCCGGCCGGGGATTGTGCCTTGTGGGAATGTCAGCGTCGCGCCTGTCGACGAGTTCGCCGAAGCTCCTGGGCTTGGCTCCGCGGTCGTGGACCGTCTCCTCCGCCGCCTTGCCCGACGAGTTGTCGGTTTTCGAGGCGTCGGCCTTGGCCTGGGCCGTGCCGGGCGAAGGTGCCGTGTGGCTCGCCGGCGCTCCCGCCGATATCAAACCTAAGCTCATCGGGAAGTCTCCTCGAGCAATTTGTCGACCGCTTGGAGGCGGCGGCGGGTTTCCGCGGTGAAATCGTTCTCGGGCGGATCGGTCTCGGCGGCCGCCGCCGCGTCGACGGTCGGAGAGAGATCGTCGATGTCGGGTGCCGTTTCGCCGGTATCCCCTCCGCCTGGCGCGATGGAACTGGTGGCGGGCAGGGAGACGACATCCTCGACGAGCGCCTTGGCCGCTTCGAGCAGCACGCGATCGCTGGCCGAGAGCCGCGCGGCTTCGATCAGGGCCAGCCGCTCGCGCATTTCCAGCACCTTTTCCGACGCCACCAGCGCTAGCGCGGAGTAGAGCAGCGCGCGGGGGTCGTCCGCTGCTTCCGGGGCGTGCGAATCCAGCGCCGCGGTCGCAAACGCGAGGAGCGGCGACAGCCGTTCGATCGCCGCCTGGCGGGCGATGCGCAGGTAGATGACCTTCGCCTGTTCGGGGGTCATCCCGTCGACGATGGTCTTGGTGCGCGCGAGGTCGATCGTTGCGTGGAAATGGGTTATTCCCGCGACGAAGGAATCGGCGAATTGGGTGGCATAGGGCGAACGCAGGAAGCGCCGCACATACTGCCCCGATGCCGTAAGGAACCGTTCGGCCTCGTTGATTTCTATGCTGAGCGCGATCGAACGGCGCAACGCGGCTTCCTCGATCAGGGTGCCTGGCCCGACAAGACGTGCATAGTCCAGGTATTCAAGCGCCTTCTGCGGATCGCGTGCGGCGAGGACCGTCCCTTTCACCAGGGCGAGGATGTGCCCGATGTCGGCGGGGACTGCGTCGGGCTCCGTGTTCGCAAGCGCGGCGGATGCCCGACCCAGATCGCCTTTTGTGTACTCGATGAGCCCGGCGCCCAACCTGGCGTCCTTGTCGTCGAGGATCAGGTTGGAAACAATCTTGTTCACGGTCGTGGGATTGCCGCCGCTCATTGCGTAGATCATGAGCGCGCGGAAGTTTCGGTTGTCCGCGAACTCCTCGGGAGAGCTGGCGGAGAGGCGCGCGTCGATCAGTTCCAGTATCTTTCGCTGCATCGGCAGGGCGGCGTGGTCGCCGTCGGCGATGCGATCCTGAACAAGTTGCAGCGAACGCACCAGCTGATGAGGCTGGAGCGCGTTCGCGGAGGAAGGGATTGCAAGGGCCACAATAGCCAGCGTCGCCGGCAGCGTGGCAAGGCGAAGCCTCATCCCGGTGCCCCCAGCAGGATTTCGATGCGCCGGTTGACGCTGGCAAAGGGATCGTCCGCGCGCTTCAGCTTGCGGTCGGCGAAGCCGGCGACGCCGGTGACGCGTTCCTCCGCCAGGCCGCCGCGCACCAGCATGTAGTATGTCGCGTGGGCACGCGCCGTGGAGAGCCGCCAGTTGTCGTAGTCGCCCCGGGCAAACGGGCGCGCGTCGGTATGTCCGTTGATGACGATGGCGCCTTCATGCGCGGCGAGCGTCTTGCCGATCTTTTCCATTGCCAGGACAAGCTCCCGGCGCGGGACCGCCGACCCGATCTCGAACATGCCGTCCTGCATGTCGTCGGCGACGGAGATCATCACGCCCACGTCGGACTGCTCCACCGTTATGCCGTCGAGCTTGGCCGTGCCGCCGAATGCGGCCGCAAGTTCCGTGCGGATTTGCTCGGCGAGCTCGCTCTTCCCTTCAGCGACCTCCGTGGCCTCCGGTAGCGCCGGCGGTGTCTCTTCGGCTGCTGCCGGCGGGGGCTCCGCGGATGCCTTGTCGGCAGGCGGCGCCTTTGCAGGCCGGGGGGTGTCGAGGAGTTCCGCCAGCTGGTCCTCGTCCAGCGGCTGCTCCTCGGAAATCGGCATTGCGGGCGCGAACGGGTTATTCTTCGCTTGGGCAAACCGCTCCGGATCCTCGACCGCGTTCTCGGCCACCTTCCCTTCGGGCACGCTCCTTTGCGCGGTCTCGGCGGCGACGGGCGTCTCGACCTGCGTCGACCAGAAATCGGGCGCGAACGGATCGCGATAGGAATCTCCGCCGGAAGCGCCGGTGCCGGGGCCGGCGTCCTGCGCGCCCCCGTCGCCCTTCGCGCTGATGTTCTGCTGCTGCCCGGTCTCGGCCGCGATCTCGGCGAGCACCGCGTAGGGGTCCTCAAAGAGATTCTGATCGGTGGCCTTCTGCATCGCCACCGGCTCCGCCTTCTGCTCCGTCGGTTCGGCCTCGCTCTCGTCGGTGGATGTGTGCGCATCCGCATTGTTGTCGTCGAGCCCCTTGCGGGTGGCCCTCTCATCGACCAGCTTGATCGGGTTGAAGTAGCTGGCGAGCGCGGTGCGGGTTTCCTCGTTCGTGGCGTTGACCAGCCACATGACGAGGAAGAAGCACATCATCGCGGTCATGAAGTCGGCGAAGGCGATTTTCCAGACGCCGCCGTGATGCTCGTCGTGGTCGTCATGCGCGCCGCGGCGGACGATGACGATTTCGTGCCGCCCGTCCTCGGTTTCGGAGCGGTTCATGCGAGCACCTCGGAGAGCGCCGACGACCATTCCGCCATGCGGGTTTCAAAAAGCGTGTTGTCGACGGACACCGAGAGATCGAAGCCTGCGGCCTCGCTGAACTCGACCTGTTCGGCAAAGCGGCCCAGGCCTGGCTCCAGCTCGCGATACAGCGATACAGGGCCCCTGACATGGATTCGGACCGTTTCACGGTCGCCGACGGCGGCCACGATGCTGCGGCGAAGCTCGTCGATCGCCCGGCTCTTGACGTCCTCGCTCAGCGAAACGCCGAGGATGCGGGCTACCGTCGAAGATACCAGCGTGACGACCTGGTTCTCCAGCTCGGCGAACCGCTCGCCGATCATTCGGGCCGCGTTTTCGCCCAGATCGTTCTGGACCTGCTGCAATTCCAGCGCATGGCGGGCTTCATGGGCGGCGCGTTCCTCGGCGTGTTCGGCGGCGAGCCGTTCCGCAAGGGCCGCTTCGGCGTGCGCGACGGCTGAAGCGATGCGATCGGCGTCGAAGTTTCTCGCCGGCTCCGCGGCTCGTGGCGCCGGATCGGGGGTTCGCTCCGGGGGGCGTTCGCCGGCCGCAAGCGGCGGCCGCTGTCGCGCGCCGAAATCCGGCAAGGCATCAAGCAGGGCGAGCGCGGACATCAGCTAGCCTCCTGCGCGGCCCACTTGCGCAGTATCGAGGCTGTGCGTTCCTCGTTCAGGTCGACCATGCGGCTGAGGCGCTCCTGCGGCGCTGGCTTGATGCGCGGGCGGAATTCCTCGCTCGGCGCCATCTGCAACCCGTCCGGCGGTGGGATCTGGCCCGCGCTCTCGGCCGACGCCTGCCGGTCGCCAGGCTGCGGCAGCGCCCGCGGTATTTCCGCTGCATCCATGCGGCCTGCGGCGGCCGGTGCCAATGCCGCGGTCAGCGGACGAAGGCCGAACCAGGCGACGAGGAACACGACGACGATGAAGGCGGCGGCGTTGATCAGCGTCCCGGTGTGACGCCCGACCGACTCGAACATGCTCGCACCGGTGCCGGCCAGTTCGCTGTCCTCTATGAACTCCACCGCCGAGACCGTGATCATGTCCCCGCGCGACCGGTCGTAGCCGGTGGCGGAGGTGACGAGCGCTTCTATCTCCGTAACGCGGGCCTGGCGCAACTCCGGCGTCGCGTTGGCGCCCAGTATCTCGGCGAGCCGCGCCTCGTTGACCACCACCGCGATGGAAAGCTTCGCCACCGAGTAGCCATTGCTGACAGTGGCTATGCGCTTCGAGTTGAGCTCGTAGTTGGTCGTTTCCTCGCGCCGCTCGCTTTGCTCGTTGGATTGGGTTCCATCCGTTGCCGCCACGTCCTCCTCCGGCAGGTTCTGCTCGACGGTCGTGGGCGGGTTGGCGGCCTTTTGGCTGGCGCTGTTGGCCGAGCGAACCACCTGGACGGAACGTTCGACGCGGGAATCTGGATCGAAGATGGTTTCCTCGATCTGCCTCATGTCGGTGTTGACGGTGGCGCGGACGCTCGCCCTGAAGTTCTCGCTGCCAAGGTAGGATGAGAGCGCGCGGCGGATATTCTCTTCCATGTTCTGTGCGACCGTGCGTTCGATCTCCATCGAACGCGTAAGCGCGCTGTTGGCGGGGTCATCTCCGGAGGCCAGCAGTGCACCGTTCGAGTCGAGCACCGTTACCCTGTCCGTGTTGAGGCCGGGCACGGCCGCCGACACGAGATGGCGGATCGCGGGCGCGCTGCGCTGGCCGTCAAGCGTGGAGGCGCGAATGACGACGGAGGCCGAAGGCTGCTGTTCCTCGCGGCGGAAATTTCCGCGCTCGGGCAGCACGATGTGCACGCGGGCAGCGCGGATACCCTGGATCGACTGGACCGTACGGGCGATTTCGCCCTCAAGCGCCCTGACGCGCGTGATCTGCTGCATGAAGCTGGTGAGGCCGAGCGAGCCGACATTGTCGAACAATTCGTAGCCGGCGTTGGTGCTGGTCGGCAGGCCCTTCTCGGCGAGCAGCATGCGGGCCTGGGCGGTCTTGCCGGCTTCGACGAGCACCGTGCTTCCGTCGGAGGCGACGTCGAAACGGATGCCGGCCTCTCCCAGTACCAGTCCGATCTGGTTCACATCGGCGCGTTCCAGGCCGACATAAAGCGTCTCGTGAGCCGGCCGATTGAGGTAGATGGCGGCGGTCGCCACGACAGCCAGGACCAGGGCAATGACCCCGCCCATCGCGGCAAGGCGCTGCGGCCCGAAGGCACGGAGATTGTCGATGATCCTCTGGATCTGTTCAGGCACGAGCGCAGCTCCCGGTATTGGCTTACCGGAAGCCTAGTCCGCGAAGCTTGTGCGAAAATGAAATCGGGCCGCGGCTGGAATGCCGGCGGCCCGAAAAGCCTGATGTCCCGGGAGCTCTTACTGTCTGAAGAGCGACAGAATGTTCTGCGCGTTGCCGTTGGCGATCGAAAGGGCCTGGATGCCGAGCTGCTGCTGGACCTGCAGGGCCGAGAGGCGCGCCGATTCGGCTTCCATGTCGGCGTCCACGAGCTGGCCGATGCCGCGATCGATGGAGTCCATCAGCTTGCTGGTGAAGGCCTTCTGGGAGTCGACGCGTGACTTGGCGGCGCCGATCGTGGCCGCTGCCGCCCGCATGGCGGTTAGTGCGGTCTCGGTGGTCGCGGCGTCGGTCACGGCGCCGATCTCGGCTTCGAGGTCGTAGGCGGCTACGGTCATCTGGGCCACGCCCGTCGTGGACGAATAGCCGATGACGATGTCTGCATCGGTACCGCCGGTCTGGAGCATGTTGATGCCCTGGAAGGTGGAATTCTGGGCGATGGAAACGATCTGGGCCGAGAGCTGCGTGATCTCGGCATCGATGGCTGCCGTATCCGTGCCCGGCGTCTCGCGGGCAACGTATTTCGCCAGGATCTGCTCGGTCTTGGAAATGGCTTCCTCCAGCGCGCTGCTGGCGGTGTCGAGGACGGCGGCGCCGAGGCCGAGCGCATCCTGCACGGCCGAAAGAGCGCCGTTCTGGGCGCGCATGCCGCCAGCGATCGACCAGTAGGCGGCGTTGTCGGACGCCGTCGAAACCCGCTGACCCGTGGAAATCCGGTTCTGCGTAGCCGCGAGACTCTTGTTGACCGCCGTCAGCGTCTGAAGCGCCGTCATCGCCGACGAGTTGGTAAGAAGACTGGACATCAGCCTTGTTCCTTCCGGGATAGGGACTAATCAGGAACATGCCGGGCCGGCCGGCTTCGGCGGAGCGGCATCATGCCTGTGACTCGTCGGTCACCGCCTACAAACTCTGGTGCAATTGCCCCAAGAAGGATGAGTATTCAGGTAACCTTAATGGATGGTTAATGCAACGGCGGAATACGTTAACGCGATGCACCGCAATCCCCGCATGGCCCTAGATGACGCCGGCAATAACCATTGAACAAGCTGCGGACGCGCAGGACAATAAAAAACCGGGCCGCGCATGGCGCGGCCCGGTTCCGATCAGGTCAGGTACTGTTAGCGGAACAGCGCCAGGATGGTCTGCGAGCTTCCGTTGGCGATCGACAGCGCCTGGATGCCGAGCTGCTGCTGGACCTGCAGGGCCGAGAGGCGAGCCGATTCGGCTTCCATGTCGGCGTCCACGAGCTGGCCGACGCCACGGTCGATGGAGTCCATCAGCTTGCTGGTGAAGGCCTTCTGCGAGTCGACGCGCGCCTTGGCCGCACCGATCGTGGCGGCGGCCGCCCGCATCGCCGTGAGCGCCGTCTCGGTGGTGGCGGCATCGCTTACGCCGCCGATCGCAGCTTCGAGGTCGTAGGCGGCCACTGCCATCGTGTCAACGCCAGCGGTCCCGTCGTAGCCAACGACGATGTTCGCCGCCGTGCCACCGGTCTCGAGCATGTTGATGCCTTGGAACGTCGCGTTCTGGGCGATCGAGGTGACCTGGGCGCTCAGCTGCGTGATCTCGGCGTCAATCGCTGCGGTGTCGGTACCGGGCGTCGAGCGCGCCACGTATTTGGCGAGGATCTGCTCGGTCTTGGAGATCGCCTCCTCCAGCGCGCTGCTGGCGGTGTCGAGGACGGCGGCGCCGAGGCCGAGCGCGTCCTGCACGGCCGAAAGAGCGCCGTTCTGGGCGCGCATGCCGCTGGCGATCGACCAGTAGGCGGCGTTATCGGAGGCCGTCGAGACACGCTGACCGGTGGAGATGCGGTTCTGCGTGGTGGCGAGATTCTTGTTGACGTGCGAGAGCGTCTGCAGCGCCGTCATTGCGGACGAGTTGGTGAGAAGACTGGACATCAGCCTTGTTCCTTCTAATCAAAACTGTCGAGGAACATCCCGGGCACAACCGGTTCGGCGGCACGGCATCATGCCAATGACCACTAACAATAAGGTCAACCCCGCCAAGCCAGGGGAACTTGGCAGCTATTTCCTAGCAAATTGATAATCGACGAGGTTAATAATCGTTAATATTCAGCGGCTTGCCGAAAGGCGCTATACAAACGACCGCACCAGGCTGCCGACGAGGAGGTTCCAGCCGTCGATCAGCACGAAGAAGAGTATCTTGAAAGGCAGCGACACCACGGTGGGCGGCAGCATCATCATGCCCATCGACATGGTGATCGTGGCCACGATCAGATCGATCACGAGGAACGGCAGGACAATCAGGAAGCCGATCTCGAAGCCGCGGCGAATCTCGGAGATCATGAAGGCGGGAACCAGGACGCGCAGGTCCACGGCCTGGTCGTCGCCGATGTCCTGCCCGCGTTCGCGGGCAAGGTCGGCAAAAAGCTGAAAGTCTTCGTCGCGGACATTGTTGGCCATGAAAGCGCGGAAGGGCTCCGAAATCCGCTGAAGAGCATCCTCCTGCGAGATCTCGTTCTCGATCAGCGGCCGCACCCCGTTGCTCCAGGCTCGGTCGAAGGTGGGCGCCATGACATAGAAGGTCATGAACAGCGAGAGGCTGATGAGGATCAGGTTGGCCGGCGTCGTCGGCAGGCCGATGCCGGCGCGCAGGATGGAGAAGGCGATGACGAAGCGGGTGAAGCTCGTCACCATGATCAGGATGCCGGGAGCCAGCGACAGGACGGTCAGAAGCCCGAAGAGCTGGATGATCGTGCCGACCGTGGCGCCGTTTGCAGGCCCCGTGAACTGACTCAGGTCGAACTGCTGCGCGGCGGCCGCGCCGGCCGAGGCGAACAGCGCCGCAACTGCAAGGGCAAGCACTCTCATTCGAACAGCATCGTTCTGATCAGGACCTGCTTCACCTTGCCCGCGCTGCGGATATGGGCGCGCTCGTCGAGGTCGCTGCGCAGGTGCTGGAAGCCGCTTGCGCCGTCGATCTGGCGCGCCTTGACCGTGCGCAGATACGCAAGCAGGTCCTGATGGACCAGCTCCGCGATTTCCGGGTCGGGTTTGTCGTGGAACGCCAGCGCCACCTCAAGCCGGATCCAGACGTCCTGGGGGTCGGCCAGATTGGTGGTGATGGTCGCCAGGGGGAATATGCGCAGCTTTTCCGCCGCCGCCTCTGAACTGCCCTCGTCCTTGCCCGCTTCGGCCCCGTGCGCGGGGCGGCTTCCGTGTGTCGCGGCGTTCTCTCCGTTGAGGATGCGCCCTGTCATCCAGCCGCCGCCGACGGCAGCTGCGGTCAGCAACAGGAACACCGCCATCTGGATGACGAAGGACGGTCCCTTCTTCGGCGTTTCGGTTTCGGCGATCGTCATCCGCTATCCCCTAGAACGGCAGGACGGCGTCGAGGAACTGCTGGCCGTAGCCGGGCTGCTGTACCTCGGTCAGGCGACCGCGCCCGCCATAGGAGATGCGAGCCTCCGCGATCCTGTCGTAGGAAATGGTGTTGGCCGCGCCGATGTCGTTGGGCCGCACGATGCCTGCAATGGTCAGGATGCGAAGTTCGGCGTTGACGCGGACTTCCTGCGAGCCGGTGATGACGAGGTTGCCGTTCGGCAGCACGTCGGTGACGACCGCCGCGATCAGCAGCCTGAGGTTCTCCGACCGGACGGTCTGGCCCGAGCCGGCGGTGGACGTCCCGGAACTGAGCGCCCCCTCGATGTCGACGGTGCCGCCGGCGCCCCCGCTCGAAATGCTGCCTCCCAGTCCGATGCTGCGGCTGGAATCGCGTTTGCGGTCGCTCTGGTTCTTGAACTGCGCCCGGTCGTTGATCTCGATGGCTACGGTCAGGATGTCACCTACCGAAAGCGCGCGCGGATCGGTGAACAGGCGGCTTTGCCGGTCGCTCCACAGCGAGAAGCGCTTCGGCGGCGGGGCAGGGTACGCCCGCGCGGCGATGACGGCCGGCTCGATGCCGGTTCCGACCGGCGACATGTACGGCGCGACGCCGATCTCCTCGAGGCTGGACGTGCAGCCAGCAAGCATCAGCGCCGCGGCGGCGAGGGGGATGGCGCGCATCAGCTGGGATCCTTCGGTCTTGCCGCGGTCACCATGATCGTGGCCAGTGACGCCGCGGCCTTCATGTCCATTTCGTTCAGGATGACGCTCGCCACGCGCGGATCGAGCTTCATCAGGATGCTGGCGGCCATCTCCGCGCGCAGCTCGGTCAGCTGCTGCGCGGCGGCCTCGGCCCGCATGCGCGAGTAGATCTGGACGATGTTTTCCTCTGCCTGCTTCATGAAGGTTTCGCGGCGCGTCACCCACCCCTCGTATTCTGCGCGCTTTGCCTCGAGCAGTTCGATGCGGGCGTCGACATCGGTGCGCAGCTTCTCCAGTTCCGCGACCTGCAGGGTGTAGCGGCGATCGCGGGCTTCGTCCGCGATGTTGCCGCAGAAGCGTTCGATCTCGCTCAGTTGCGGCTCGGCCGGCAGCGTCTGGTCCGGAACCTGGGTGGCGCCTGGGCCGCCCGACAACGAGGCAGCCAGGAGCGCGCCGATCACCGCCGGCAGCGACGCCGCCGGAAGCTTGCGTGTGAACGAGGTGAACCTGCCCATGTCTGCCACCTACTGGATCACGAGTTCTGCCTGGAGGGCGCCGGCCGACTTGATGCCCTGCAGGATAGCGATGATGCCGTCTGGCTTCACGCCGAGGCGGTTCAGGCCGGCGACCAGCGTCTGCAGGTCGGGGCCGTCGAGGATGGCGAGCTTGGAGTCGGGCCGTTCGACCTCGATGGCGGTGAACTGCTCGATCGCCGTCTCGCCGCGCGAGAACGGCGCCGGCTGGACGACGCGCGGCATCTCGGTAATCCGTACGGTCAGTGCGCCGTGACTGATGGCCACGCGGGCGATCTTCACGTCCTGTCCGATGACGATCGTCCCGGACCTCTCGTCGACGACGATACGCGCCGGCGCGTCAGAATAGACCGGGATGTTCTCCAGTTCGGCGAAGAACCGCGCGGTGGAAATCCCGTCCGGCTTGTTGATGGCGACGGTGCGTGCATCCTGCTCGGCCGCGACGCGGCGGCCGTAGCGGGCGAGCGCGAACTCGTTGATCGCGTCGGTGACGCGAATGGCGGTGGAGAAATCGGGATTGCGCAGTTGCAGGATGAGCTGGCGCACCTCGCCGAGCTTCTGGGCGACCTCGCGCTCCACGATGGCGCCGTTGGGGACCCGCCCGCTCGTGGGCACCCCTTGGGTGACCTGTTCCGCCGCCCCCTGGGCGTTGAAGCCGGAGACGAGAACCGGGCCCTGGGCAACGGCGAAGATCTCGCCGTCCGCGGCGCGCAGCGGCGTCATGATCAGGGTGCCGCCGGCGAGCGACGTGGCGTCGCCGAGCGACGAAACCGTGACGTCGATGCGTGCGCCGGACTGGACGAAAGGCGGCAAGTTGGCGGTCACGATTACCGCGGCCACGTTGTTGGCCCGCATGCGGCCGCCCTCAGTGGCGATGCCGAGGTTCTCGAGCATCGCCCGCATGGATTGCTCCGTGAAGGGCGAATTGCGCAACCCGTCGCCGCTGCCCTTCAGGCCGATCACCAGGCCGTAGCCGACAAGCTGGTTGTCGCGGGAACTCTGCAGGATGGCGATGTCCTTGATGCGCGCGGCAAGCCCGCGCAGCGGCAGGGCGGAGGAGCGGTCCGGGATCGTTTCCACGAAGCGCGCCGACTGCGGGGCGGGCTGTCCGGGAAACGCTCCACCCTCGCCGAAATCGGCTGCGGCGGCAAAGCCGCCGAGGCAGGAGACGATCGCCACGCAGATGCCGAGGCGGCGGATCATATCGCTCCCACCCGGATGGTTCCGTCGGCCAGGACGGTGCCGCTGATGATGGCGCCGCTGTCGACGTTGCGCACGCGGATCACGTCGCCGACGGTGCCCGACTGCAGCGGCACGCCGGCCACCGAGATCGTCAGCGGGCCACTTACGAAGAATACCTCGACCGGAGAGCCGACCTCCACTGCATAGGCGTCGCGAAGCGATTTCAGCGGGATCATCCTGCCGGGCAGCAGCGTGCGCTTGGCGACCTTGCCGGCCACATCATCGGACGTCACGGCCACCGTCGCCAGGATGGAGGGATTGCGGTTGAACCTGACCTCGTCGACGAGTTCGCGGGTGACGGTTTCGCCCGGATAGATGACCTGCTTCGGCACGACGACCGTATCCTGCGCCGCGGCCGGCGCGGCAGCCGCGAACTGCAGCGACGCCAGCAGTGCGGCGGCGAGGAACATGCGGAGGAAGCGGCCGGTCTTCATGCTTAGCGAATGCCCTGCGAAATCACGCCCGCCATCTCGTCGGCGGCCTTGATGACCTTCGAATTCATCTCATAGGCGCGCTGCGCGGAGATCAGCTCGGTGATCTCCTTCACGGGATCGACGTTGGAGGCCTCCAGGTAGCCTTGTTGAACCGTGGCGAAGCCCGGGTCGCCCGGCACGCCGACGATGGCCGGGCCCGAGGCCGTCGTCTCCTTGAACAGGTTGTCGCCCAGCGGCTCCAGGCCGGCCTCGTTGGCGAAGTTGGCGAGCGTGATCTGGCCGAGCTCCTGCAGTTCCTGCTGGTCGGCTAGCCGGGCGAAGACCTGGCCCGACTTGTTGACGATGATCTCGACGGTGCCTTCGGGTACAACCATGGCCGGCGTCACTGTGAAGCCGTCGACCGTGACGATCTGCCCGGTTGCGTTGGTGTTGAAGGAGCCTGCGCGCGAATAGAGCGCTTCGCCGTTGGCGCCCTCGATCTGGAACCATCCGTTGCCGGTGAGCGCCAGGTCCAGCTTGTTGCCGGTGGTGATTAGCGACCCCTGCACGTGCACGTTGCGCACGGCGACGGTCTTCACGCCGAGGCCGACCATCGCGCCTTCCGGAACCACGCCCTGATTGGCGCGGCTGGGCACGCCCTGCAGCCGCTCCGCCTGATAGAGCAGGTCGGAGAACTCGGCGCGCGCCCGCTTGAAGCCGGTCGTGTTTATGTTTGCGAGGTTGTTGGCGATCACTTCCAGGTTGAGCTGCTGGGCGTTCATGCCGGTGGCGGCGATCGAGAGGGCTTTCATGTCGTTCTCCTCAGATGGCCATGCGGCTGACTTCGAGATAGGCCTGCACGATCTTGTCGCGGATCGAAATCGCTGCCTGCAGCGACTGCTCCGCGTTCATGACCGCGTCCACCGCCTCGCGGGTGTCCGCCTTGCCCTGCAGCGCAGCCAGCGACACCTTCTCGGCGCCCTGGAGCGTGCCGACGGCATCCGCCGTTATCTGGCCCATCACGCTGCCGAAGGTGGCGGCGGGGATGCCGGTTGCGGCTGGAGCCGCGGGGGCCGGCTTACCGGCGTTGCCGGCCTGCGTGATACGGTCGAATATACCCAGTGCGGTTGTGATCATTGGTTCCTCAGCAGGTCGATCGTCATGGAAATCAGCTCACGCGCCTGCTTGATGCTCTGCAGGTTCGCTTCGTAGCCGCGGATCGCCTCGCGCATGTCGGCCATTTCCACCAGCATGTTAACGTTGGGCGTCTTGACGTAGCCGTTCTCGTCGGCGGCCTCGTGTCCGGGCATGTACTCGAGCGGAAAGTCGCTGCGGTCGCGCGCGATGGATTCGACGTTGACGAGGCTGGCGCCGGTCGTGCGGTCGAGCTCGGCTGCGAAGGTGATGGTCTTCCTCTGATACGGGTCCGCTCCGGGAGCGCCGCCGGTCGACTGGGAGTTGGCGATGTTCTCGGAAACGATTCGGAGGCGTTCCGATTGGGCGGTCATGCCGGTCGCGGCGACCTTGAGGGTGGAAACGAGGGGGTCCATCGGATCAGCTCCTGGAAACCGTCATCAGCATGCGGTGGAAAGCCTTCACGATCGCCGTGTTCAGCTCGAAGGCGCGCCGGACCTCGCCGGATTTCATCAATTCCTGCTCCAGCGTGACGGTGTTCTCCGACGGCAGCACGGTGGCAGGCTTTTCGATCTCCTGTACCCCGAAGGACGCCTGGCTGGTGCCCGCGCTCTGGTGCGACGAGTGGGTAGAGGCGAGAACGACGCGCTTGCTGCCCAGCACGCTCTCGAACGGCTCAACCTCGAGCGCGCGATAGCCAGGCGTGTTGGCGTTGGCGATATTCCCGGCAACGGTGGACTGGCGAACCGAGAGCCAGCGGGCCTGCTGGCTGGCCAGGTCGAAAAGGTTCACGGGTGGCGTCGGCATCGTTCTGCACGAAATCCTGCTGCTTGTACGATGAACCCTAAGCAGTCAGTCTTGCGTGGGCCTTGCGTCGGATTCAGTCGGCGAGGGTGATGACCTTGTCGCGGTCGGTCACCACAACCCAGGCATCGCCGCGCTTCGCGATCGAAACGATGCGGCTGTCGTCGGGCAGGCGCGAGCCCGGCTGCACGACCCAGAGGCCGTTCTCGTCCTCCAGCATCGCGCGGCCGTTGGCCACGTGGACGAGACGGTATTCGGCGACCGGCCGATCCTGCCCGGGAAACGGCTGTTCAGACAGGGGACTGGCTTCCGCCGGCGGGTCGCCGCGCCGCGGCAGGGTGCCGGTGGACAGGAGGTCCAGGCTCATGGCCGGCACCTCTTCGGGGGATACCGGCTGGTAGCTTCGGCCCCATTGGTAGGCGGGGCCGGGCGACGGCACCGCGCCCTGCCGGCCTTCGAACTTCAAGGCGCGAATACCGAATTTCTCCTGATTGA
Source organism: Pseudomonadota bacterium (assembly GCA_023435335.1). Taxonomy (GTDB): domain Bacteria; phylum Pseudomonadota; class Alphaproteobacteria; order Rhizobiales; family Rhizobiaceae; genus RCIO01. The sequence goes on along the minus strand of JAEYRU010000109.1, from coordinate 42,168 downwards.
AGAAGACGTACCAGGGCAGGAGAGCGCAGCCCAGGGCAAGGGCAAGCCCCGCGCCGGCGATCAGCATGTCGCCGCCCGCCTGCTGCCGGTACCGCGACGGATCGCGGCGGCGGAAAGGATTCAGGCGCATCGGCATCCGCGGCTGGGCCGTCTCATTCGCCGGCAACGGGCTTCTCCTTGCTCTTCAGATATCTAGCTAGGTCGGTGAACGGATCCGTCGAGCCCGGGTCGTCAGGCGACTGCATCAGCGCCTCGTAGATCCAGGGAACCTGGCGGATCGCATGGTCCAGCTCCGGATCGGTCCCGGGCTGATAGGCGCCCAGCAGCCGTATGTCGCGGGTATCCTCGAAACGGGAGATCATCGCCTTCAGCCGCATCACCAGCGCGCGTTCGTCGTCGCGCCAGGCCCTGGACGCGAGGCGCGACACGGAGGTCAGCGGGTTTACCGGCGGATAGCGCCCCTGTTCGGCGATGGCGCGGTCCAGGACGACATGGCCGTCGATGATGCCGCGGACGCTGTCCGATACCGGATCGTTGTGGTCGTCGCCATCTACCAGCACGGACAGAATGGCCGTGATGGATCCGGCGCCGCCGGCGCCGGGGCCGGCCCGCTCGAGCAGGCGCGGCAGATCGGTGAAGACGGACGCAGGATAGCCGCGCGCGACCGGGGGCTCGCCGGTGCCTATCGCCACCTCGCGCAGCGCATGCGCCAGCCGGGTGATGGAGTCCAGCACCAGCAGGACGCGGTGGCCGCGGTCGCGGAAGTATTCGGCCACCCGCATCGCCGTGTCCGGCGCGCGGCGGCGCATCATCGCGCTCTCGTCGCTGGTCGCGACGACGGCCACTGTCTTGGCCATGGTGGCCTCGCCGATCGTGTCCTCCAGGAATTCGCGGACCTCGCGGCCGCGCTCGCCGACCAGCGCGACGACCACGGTGTCGAAGGCGTCGGCGCCGGCGAGCATGGCCAGCAGGGTCGACTTGCCGACGCCCGACCCGGCGAAGATGCCGATGCGCTGGCCGTAGCAGAGGGGAGTGAAAATATCGATGGTTCGTACGCCGGTGCGGAAGGGCGTCTCCACCCGCTGGCGGGAGAGCGCGGGCGGCGTCGCGGAAACCGTATGGTCGCCCGGACCCGTTGCCAGCAGGCCCTTGTCGTCCAGCGCGCGGCCGAGCGCGTCGACCACTCGGCCTCGCCAGCTTTCGTCCGGGGAGAGGATGACGCGGCGGTTGATGAAGACCGGCTGGTTGAGCGTGGTGTCTGCGCTGCGCTCATAGGGCGCGACGATCACGTCGTCGGCGCCGATCTGCACGACCTCTCCGGAACGCATGCCGTTGTCGCAGCGAAATTCCACCACATCGCCGAGCCGGGCATTCCGAGACAGGCCGCGAACGCGAAAATGGGTGGCGGAAACCTCCACCACCCTGCCGCCGCGCCGGAGCGCTCCCGCTGGATCGCCAAAGGTCCGGTAAAGCTGCTCGACCAGGAGAAGCGGGTTGCCCGGCGCGAGCCCGACGGTGGTCGTATCCATGCCCGGTGGTGTCATGTCCATTCAGCTTCAGGAGGTGCCGATCTTGCGCATTGCCTCGGTGAGCGCGTTCTCGCCGTCGCGCACCAGCGTGGAGATTTGCTCGAATGCCCGCTGAACCTGGATGAGGCGCATCATCTCCTGCACGGGATTGACGTTGGACTGTTCCACGAAGCCTTGCGACACGCCGACGTCCTGGCGATCGACTATTGGATCCGGAGGACCCTCGGGCACGATGCCGGAATTGCCGAAGCGCTGGAAGTTCAGGCCGGGCTGGAACTGGAACAGGCCGATGGCTCCGATCAGCCGCCCGCCCTGGCGCAGGCTGCCGTCCTGTCCGGCCGATGGCGGTCCGTCGTTGGGATCGAGCTGGATGGGGGCGCCTCCGGCGTCGAGCACCGGATAGCCTTGCAGCGTCACCAGTTCGCCGGTGTCCATCATGGTGAAGCGGCCGTCGCGTGTCATGACGGTGCCCACCGGGGTGTCGATCCCGAACCACGCGTCTCCCAGCACGGCAAAGTCGAAAGGATTGCCGGTCTCGGTCAGCGACCCGGACACGTCCGGCATGTATGTCTCGCCGGTGGAGACGAAGTCGACCTTCTCGCGGCCGCTTCCGGCCACGAGATCCTCGAACTTCACGCCCGTGGCGCGGAAGCCGATGGTGTTGGCATTGGCCATGTTGTCGGCGATCGTCGTCAGCCGCCTTTCCAGCGCGATCTGGGAGGATAGAGCAACGTAGAAGCCGTTTTCCATGTCGGGGGCCTATTTCCGCAGTTGCGACAACGCGATCAGCGCATCGGTCGAGATGTTGAGTTCGGCTGGCTGGCTGAACAGGATCGCGGTCAGCGGCGGCTTCGTGGTCGCGCCACCTGATGCCTCCCAGATGGCGGTGAACCGGGCGAGGAATTTCCCGAGCGCCTGCGGATCCTTGAGCTTGTCGAGGTCGATACGCGCCGACAGAAGCTTGGCCTGTTTGTCGATGTCCGCTCCGGCCACCGCGTCCGGAAGCCCAAGCGCTGTGCGCGCAACCTTGGCCAGCGCAGGGTCGGCGAGGATCTGGTACACGCTCGTCAATGTCGGCGCCTTGCGCTGGAAATAGAGCGCCAGCCGCACGCCCTCGTTCTGGGCGCCGGCGTTCTCCTCGAGCGTCTGGCGCAGATACTTGTCCACCGTTCCGTGCTGCGCCGGAATATAAGTGGTAGCCCTTTCGCCGAGCCCGGCAAAGTCGAACGCGGCGGCAAACGCCGCATAGCGCTTGTCCGTCTGCTGATTGGCGAAACTGTCGCGGTCCGCGGTCCCGCCTTCGAGAAGCTTGCGGACGAATGCCTTGTCGCCCAGCTTGTCCGTGAGTTCCCAGGCCTTCATCGCATAGGTGTACAGTTCATCGTCCGCCAGGAACTGGTCAATCGACGTGACCTTTGCGATGCCGGCCAGGAAAGCCTGGGTCTGCGCCTTCAGCACTGGATGGTCGGGCGGAATTCCCACCAGCGCCGCCTGCAGCTGGTAGCGCTGCGCGGTGCCGTGCTGGGCCGGGCTGTACACGGCGGTGTCCTCGCCATGGGCCGCGAAATTGAAGCTCTGGACGAAGTCGGCGTAGCGCTTGTCGCTCAGTTTGTTAGCGAAGCTTTGCGGGTCGCTCACGCCTTCCTTCAAGGCCTTGATCATGAAGGCCTTGGCATAGGCCATGTCCTGTAGTCCATGCGCCTTCATGGCATAGTTGAAGAGGCGGGAGTTGCCGACGAACTCCTCGATCGTCTTCACCTTCGAGATGTTTTCGAGAAAGTATTTCGTCTCGCGCTCGACGACCGGCTGCTTTTTCACCTGGCTCAGGGAGCGGTCGATGTCCTGGGAGATGAGTCGATAGCTTGCATATGTGCTGATCAAGCGCCTGCCTCCGGCAACTGCGGTTGGCGGAAGGTAGGTGGATTTGCTTGCGCGAGGCTGTCGGCCGCTCAAGCCTTCATTCAAGCCTCACACAAGGCACGGGGGATACTTCCAGAGCGAACGATTCTGGTAGAGGGACCGAGCCTTTGGGTATTCTGATCGGACTGGTGGTTACCTTCGGCTGCGTGCTCGGCGGCTACATGGCCATGGGCGGGCACCTCGACGTGCTCATGCAGCCATGGGAACTGGTCATCATCGGCGGCTCCGCGCTCGGCATCTTCCTTGTCGCCAATCCCATGTCCACCGTGAAGGACGCCGGGAAGGCGATCATGGAGGCGTTCAAGGGAGCGGTCCCCAAGGAAAAGGAATACCTGGAGGTCCTCGGTGTCCTGCACAGCCTGATGCGCGAGCTCAGGACCAAGCCCCGCAACGAGGTCGAGGCGCATATCGACAATGCGAACGAGTCGCCGATCTTCCAGATGTATCCGACGGTGCTGAAGAACCACGACCTGACGTCGTTCATCTGCGACTACTGCCGCATCATCATCATCGGTAACGCCCGTCCCTTCGAGATCGAGGCGCTGATGGACGAGGAGATCCACACCATCAAGACGGACAAGATGAAATCGTACCACGCGATGGTGCAGGTGGGTGACGGACTGCCCGCGCTGGGCATCGTGGCAGCCGTGCTCGGCGTGGTGAAGGCGATGGGCGCGCTCGACCAGTCGCCCGAAATCCTTGGCGCGCTCATCGGCGCCGCGCTGGTCGGCACGTTCCTCGGCATCTTCCTGTCCTATGCCATCGTCGGGCCCATCGCGACCAAGATCAAGATCGTGCGCGAGAAGAACAACCGGCTCTACGTGATCGTCAAGCAGACGCTTCTGGCCTACATGAACGGCTCGCTTCCCCAGGTGGCCCTCGAGTTCGGCCGCAAGACGATCTCCTCCAAGGAGCGTCCGTCCATCGACGCGGTGGAGCAGAGCACGCTCAATCCGGGCGGCGACGCCAAGAAGGCGGCCTGAGGCTAGAGAAAGCGTACGAATCCCCATGACGAAGCCGGATTCACATAGCGAAATGCTGACCCAGATCGTCGAGGGGCTGACCGGCGCGACGGCCGATCCCGACAGGGTGATCGAAACGGCCCGTGCCTGCGCGGACCGGTGCCTGGCGGAGCTCGGCGGTGCGTTCGAGCAGGAATTCTCGGTGCCTGTCGCGGCGGAGTGCAAGTCGATCGAGATCGCGCGCTTCGTTTCGGCGCGCCCGGCGCCCGGCGGTTTCGGCGCAATGGTGATCGCCGCCGCCGACACCTCGCCCGACGCCCTGCTCATGACGATCGATGCCGACGCGCTGGCGATCGCTGTCTGCGGCATGTTCGGAGCGGACGAGGATCTGCCCGTCGCCCCGATCGGCCGGACGCTCACCACCATCGAGCTGGAGGTCGCGGCCCGGCTGTTCGAGCTGTTTGCCACCGCCTTCAACGGGTCCGGCGCGCGCGCGCTCGGCATCCGCTTTCCGCTGCCGGCTCCGATCGCCGGCGACGACATCGCCAGGCGCGTCATCCGCGACGGGCCCGCGGCGCGCGTGGTCTTCGAAATCGCCCTCGGCCAAAGCCGCGGCAAGGTGTGCGTCACCATCCCGCAGCGTGTACTGATGGAGAATCGCGGGTCGGCCACCCAGTCGTCAGCCTCGGGCTGGCGCGAGCGGTTCAGCGAGGAGGTCATGCGCTCGTCGGTCTCGCTGCAGGCGACCATCCCGCTGGCGCGCCTCACGCTGGCGGACGTCGCTTCGCTGCAGGTCGGGCAGTTGATCGAGATGCCGGAACAGGCGCCCACGCAGACGCGGCTGTCGGCCAAGGACCAGACGCTCTTCCTGTGCGAGTTCGGGAAGCTGGGGCAGAACTACACCGTGCGCATCGTGCAGCCGTTCGACGCGCAGCAGGATTTCGTCGAAGGATTGCTGACCGCCTGAGCGGCCAGCCGAATGTCAGGAGAAGTCGCCATGAGCAAGCCGCAACCCGCGCCGATCGAGCCGACCGAGCAGATCGAGGAAGAAGATCAGCTCAACAAGGCGATCGAAGAGCTGCGGGGCGTGCTCAACGAGGAGCAGCGCGCCAAGGGGGCGTCCGCCTCCGGCCCGGCCGGTTCGCCGAACTCGAACATCATCCTCAACATCCCGGTCGAGGTGCAGATCGTGCTCGGCAGCACGGAGATGGCGGTTTCCGACCTGATGGCGCTGCAGAAGGGGTCGACCGTGGCGCTCAACCGCCGCATCGGCGAGCCGGTGGACCTGGTGGTGAACGGCCGCAAGATCGCGCGCGGCGAGATCACCGTGCTGGAACACGACCCGTCGCGCTTCGGGATAAAGCTCACCGAGATCGCCGCGGCCAAGCCAGGACAATGACCAGGCGGTTCGCTTCCATGATCGGGGCCTTTGCAGCATGAATCACTTCGCCGGCCTGTCCCGCTCCCAGAAGGCTGCCGCCATTCTCGTGGCGATGGGCAAGCCGTCCGCCGGGCGTCTGCTCAAGTTCTTCAAGCAGGAAGAGCTCAAGGCGCTGATCGAGGCCGCGCGGTCGCTGAAGACGATTCCGCAGAGCGAGCTCGAGCGCATCGTGGCCGAGTTCGAGGCCGAATTCGCGGAAGGCGCGGGCCTCCTCGATTCCGGCGACACGATGACCAGCATCCTCAACGAGTCGCTGACGCCGGACGAGATCACCGCGATCATGGAAGGGACGAAGGCCGTCGTGGCCGCGGAAGCGCCGCCGCCGATCTGGCCAGATCTGGAGCGGCTCGCGCCGGCGCGGCTCGCCGCGCTCGTGGAGAACGAGCATCCGCAGACCATCGCCATGATACTCGCCAGTGTCGCGCCATCCGCAGCCGCGGGCGCCATCCTCAGCCTGCCCAAGCAGGTGCGCGGCGAGGCAGTGAAGCGGATGATCTCGCTCGGAGCGGTGCGCGAGAGGGCGAAGTCGATCGTGGAGCGGCAGCTGCGCATCAGGCTCGAGGCGGAAGCCAACGTGAAGAACATCTCGGCCGGCCAGGCGCGGGTCGCCAACGTGCTCAACGAGCTCGACAAGTCGCAGCTCGACGACGTGATGGCGGATGTCGAGGCGGCGGGCGCCCCCGACATCGAGACCCTGCGCGCCAAGCTGTTCTCGTTCGAGGACGTGGTGAAGCTGTCGCAGAAGTCGCGCGTGGCGCTGTTCGACAGCCTGCCGACGGAGCTGATCACGCTGGCCCTACGCGGCGAGACGCCGCCGGAGCTGACCGAAGCCGTGCTCTCGGCGATCGGCGCGCGTTCGCGCCGCATGATCGAATCCGAGCTGCAGGACAGCGTCGGCACGCCGCCCGCCGACGAGATCGCGCGGGCTCGCAAGAGCATCGCGGCGGATGCGATCCGCCTGGCCGGCGAAGGGCTGGTGGAACTGCCCAACGCGCTCGACCAGGAACAGGCCGCATGAGGCCTCCGGCGCGGGGGAATAGCCGGTGAGCGAGCAGCCGGACAAGGAAAGCAAGACAGAAGAAGCTTCTGAAAAGAAGATTCGCGACACCATCGAGAAGGGCCAGCTTCCCTTCGCGAAGGAAGCCCCGGTCCTCGCCTCGTTCCTCGCCATCCTCGTCTTCGCGATGTTCTTCGCCCAGAACAGCGTGGCCCAGATCTCGAATTTCCTGTCCATCTTCCTGGAGCGGCCGGAGGAGTGGCCTCTCGAGCGCCAGCAGGACGTGCTGCTGATCTTCCGCCTGGTTGGTCTCGAGGTGGGCAAGGTGCTCGTCGTGCTCATGCTGCTGCTGGTCAGCGCGGCGCTGGCGGCATCGATGCTGCAGAACACCCCGCGCTTCGTGCTCGAGCGCATCCGTCCGCAGGCGTCGCGCATATCGCTGAAGCAGGGCTGGAGCCGCATTTTCGGCGTCAAGGGCTTCGTCGAGTTCCTCAAGCAGATCGCCAAGCTGCTGTTCGCCGGCATCATCCTGGCCGTCGCCATGCGTGAGGCCGCCTCGCAGCTGCTGTCGGGCATGATCACGCATCCGGTGGTGTTCGGCTCGGTGATCGCGGGCATCGCGCAGGACGTGATCATGTGGATCGCACTCGCGATGGTCATCGTCGCGGCGGCGGATATCGCGTGGTCGCGCTATCACTGGCTGCACGACCTGCGCATGACGAAGCAGGAAGTGAAGGACGAGCTGAAGCAGACCATCGGCGACCCGCTGGTGCGCATGCGCATGCGCTCGCTGCAGCGCGACCGCGCCCGCCAGCGCATGATTGCGGCAGTACCGACGGCCACGCTGGTCATCGCCAACCCGACGCACTACTCGATCGCGCTGCGCTACACCCGCGACAAGGATGCGGCGCCCGTGGTCGTCGCGAAGGGTCAGGACCTGATCGCCCTGCGCATAAGGGAGATCGCCGAGGCCAACGGAATCCCGGTTTTCGAGGACGTTGCGCTCGCCCGCTCCATGTACAAGCAAGTCTCGATAGATAGCATGATACCGGCTCAATTTTACCAGGCAGTCGCTGAACTGGTGCGCATCGTCTACGCGCGCAACCCGGCAGCGGCCCGTAGCAGGATCGATTGATGGACCGCCAGCCGCACTACCCCTCCCGCGAGAAGATCGTCGCCGAATCCATCAAGGAGGTGGTCAGCGAACTGAGGATGATCGAGGCGGCCGACTACATCGCCTTCATCCGGCTGGAGCAGTACGCCAACATCGCGGACATCGTTGATTCCGCAGCGGAGCTGTTCTTCATTCCCGGCACGCTGCGGCTCGGGCATGGCGGCGACGTCCACGCGGGCTGGAGCCTGCCGCCGCGCGTCATGCTCGACCTCGAGCTGAAGCCGGTGGGAGCCACCGTGTATTTCACGCTCATCATGAGCGACGAGCATGCGGCCGTGGACGTGACCTATGTGTCGTTCGACGAGCCTTCCGAGGATCCGGACGCGAATTCCGCCTTCCTGGAAAGCGCTCTGGCTGCGGCGCGCATCCGCAAGACACCGCCGATGCGGCTGGCCGGCTGACCCCGCGGGGATCAGACGTCGTTCAGTCGATCAGGCCCATGCGCATCGCCTTGGCGACCGCATGCATGCGGTTGACCGCGTTCAGCTTGTGCGTCGAACTGGTGAGATACTGGTTGGCGGTGTGCACCGACAGGCCGAGCCGCGCGGCGATCTCCTCGCTGGTCTGCCCGTTGGCGGTGAGCACCAGGCATTCGAGTTCGCGCCGCGAGATCGAAGGGGCAACGCCTGGCGCCACCTTGCGCAGCCCGGTCACGCGGGAAAACAGGGCGAGGCAGCGCGCCTGCATGTCGGCCAGCGCCGGCATCGACACTTCGATCCGGTCCCCCGACAGCACGATGGCCCCTGCCTGGTCACGCTCGTCGACCAGCGCCAGCGCCAGTGCCGGCCCGATGCCCTGGTGGGGCGCCGCGACCCGCTCGGCCCAGAGACAGCGTGCCAGGCTCGCGGCGGTGCGGCTGTCGTCGCCGTGCGCCCACCAGCATGGCTGCGTGGTGCGGGCAACTCTTCCGGCAAAGGGATCGCCCAGCGAGAGCGCCAGCAACTCCGTCTTCTTCGATATCTGCGGGTGACTGGCGTCGAGGATTGGCGTCAGCCGGCTGCACTCTCCCGGCGAAACCAGAAAGAGGCTGAAATCGTCTGCGCCGGCTTCTTCCCCGATCTGCCGGAAACACTGCGCCACATCCGCGAGAGCCCCGTCCGGCGCGCGTTCCGCGATCGGCGGGAGGACGTCCGTCGGCGCTTGCGGGTTCAGCATCGGGCCTGCCATGCGGATTGGGGCATCAGATGAAACCGGCGCGGATCGCATTGGCGATCGCCATTGCGCGGTTTCGGGCGGAGAGCTTCTGGATCGCGTGGGTGACGTAACTGTTCACGGTGTTGGACGAGACGCCGAGGATGACTGCCACCTCATCCGTCGTCTTGCCCTGCGACACCCAGCAGAGGCACTCGCGCTCGCGCTCCGAGATCGGGCTGCGGGCGGCTATCGCCGGCTCGCTCCTGGCGAGCGCCGACAGAGCGTAGGAAAGCGCGACATGCGCGGCCGGAAGGCCGGTCGTGTCGATGCTGCGCGGGCGACGCGCCGAGAAGACGACGCAGTAGCAGGTGCCGGCCGCCTTGACGCGCGCGGATGCGATCTCGAAATGGCCGCCCGTCTCCAGCGCCTCGGCTTCCTCGATGCTGATGAAGGACCGCTCGGAAGCCTCGGCCGAAGGGCTCCAGAGGCGCGGCTGGGCGCCCATGAAGGCTGTTGGCGACGCATGGGCGATGCGCTGGATCATCTCCATGCCGACGGCGCGGATGGTGTCGTAAATCCAGTTGGAGGCGAGGATGCGCGCCTCGTCGGCGTCGCCCTCGCGCGCCACTTCGATCAGCATGTAGGAGTCGGCGCCGACATTGTGGCTCAGGCGGTTGAGATAGCGGGCAAGACCCGTGCGGCTTGAGGGGAGCGCCAGCCCCTCGATCCCGTCCTCAAAGCGAGCAATGCTGTTCATCGCGCCCCCGCTCGAATCCCTCTGCGAGCCGAGCCACGAGGACCCAGCTGAAACCTATCTGGACGCTATACTTGGTACATGTACGGTGCAGGCCGAGAGCAACCTCTCGAGGTTCCGTGAACCGTCCGCCCCCTGCGGAGGCAAGGTGATTCGCCTCCGACATTCATAGGTTTACGGGGCAGGGACTCGGCGGTCAAGAATCGGAACTCGAAAAAACGAGATTTGCGTTTTCCCTTGAGTCAATCCTACTGGACCGACTGTCCACCGAGTTCGTCCATAATCGGGCAGTCGGGGCGGTTGTCGCCGTGGCAGTGCGCCACGAGATGCCCGAGCATCTCCTTCATCGCCGCCAGCTCGGCGATCTTGCGCTCTATCTCGGTGAGCTTCGCCGCCGCGATCGCCTTCACGTCGGCGCTCTCGCGTTCCTTGTCGTTGTAAAGCGAAAGGAGCTGGCGGCATTCCTCGACGGAGAATCCCAGGCCGCGTGCCCGCTGCAGAAAGCGCAGCCTGTGGACGTCTCCGGCCGAATAGTCGCGGTAGCCGTTCTCGGCCCGTTGCGGCCGCAGCAGGCCGATGTCCTCGTAGTAGCGGATCGTCTTGGCAGGCAGGCCGGAGCGTTCCGAAGCGGTGCCGATGTTCATACGGTTGTCCTTTCCATGGTCAGAGTCTTAGGCTGCGCAGCCGCAGCGCATTGCCGATGACGGACACGGACGACAGGCTCATCGCCGCCGCCGCGAAGATCGGCGACAGCAGCGTGCCGAACACCGGGTAGAGCACCCCGGCCGCGATGGGCACGCCCGCGGCATTGTAGACGAAGGCGAAGAACAGGTTCTGCTTGATGTTGCGGATGGTGCCGCGCGCCAGCAGCCTTGCCCGCACGATGCCGTTGAGGTCGCCCTTGACCAGCGTGATGCCGGCGCTCTCCACGGCGACGTCCGCTCCCGTTCCCATGGCGATGCCGACGTCGGCCGCCGCAAGCGCCGGCGCGTCGTTGACGCCGTCTCCGGCCATGGCGACCTTGGCGCCGCCGGCCTGCAGTTCCTCGATGAGCTGCTGCTTGCCTTCGGGAAGGATATCGGCGCGCACCTCGTCGATGCCGAGGCTGCCGGCCACCGCCCGCGCGGTGCGCTCGTTATCGCCCGTCGCCATGATGATGCGAAGTCCGCTTTCATGCAGCGCGCGGATCGCCTCGGCGGTCGTCTCCTTGATCGGATCGGCCACGGCGACGATGCCCGCGACCCTGCCATCCACGGCGACGAACATCGCTGTCTTGCCTTCGCCGCGCAGTGAGTCCGCCCGGGTGCTCAGCGCACCCGTGCCGGCACCCAGATCCTGCATCATGGCGGCGTTGCCGAGCGTCACCTTGCGGCCAGAGACCGTCCCGGTCACGCCCTTGCCGGTGACGGCGTCGAACTCGCCGGCGGTGACGATCGCCGCGCCGCGTTCCTCGGCCCCCTCGACGATAGCTTCCGCGAGCGGGTGCTCTGAGCCGCGCTCGAGGCTGGCGGCGAGGCCGAGCAACTCCTGCTCGTCCATGCCGTCGGCGACGACGTCGGTGAGCCTCGGCTTGCCGACCGTCAGCGTTCCGGTCTTGTCCACGATCAGCGTGTCGACCTTGGCAAAGCGCTCAAGCGCCTCGGCGTCCTTTATCAGCACGCCCGCCTGGGCGCCGCGGCCGGTCGCGGTCATGATCGACATCGGCGTGGCGAGCCCCAGCGCGCAGGGGCAGGCAATGATGAGCACCGACACGGCCGACACCAGGGCGAAGATCATGCTGGGTTCGGGGCCGAAGATCGCCCAGACGATGAAGGCGACGATCGCGATGAGCACGACCGCAGGCACGAAATAGCTCGATACCCTGTCGGCCAGCCCCTGTATCGGAGCCCGGCTGCGCTGCGCCTTGGCGACCATTTCCACGATGCGCGACAGCATCGTCTCGGCGCCGACCTTCTCGGCGCGCATGACGAGCGTGCCGTTCTTGTTCAGCGTGCCGCCCGTCACCGGATCGTCCATCGTCTTCTCTACCGGCACCGGCTCGCCGGTGATCATGGATTCGTCCACCGACGAGCGCCCCTCGAGGACGATGCCGTCCACCGGTACCGAATCGCCCGGACGGATGCGCAGCCTGTCGCCGGTCTTCACCTCGTCCAGCGGCACGTCGGTCTCGGTCCCATCAGGCCCGATGCGGCGGGCGGTCTTGGGGGCCAGGTCGAGCAGGGCGCGGATGGCCGAGCCGGTGCGCTCGCGCGCCTTCAGCTCCAGCACCTGGCCGACGAAGACGAGCGTCACGATGACGGCGGCCGCCTCGAAATAGACCGGCACCCGCCCGCCGTGCTCGCGGAAGGAATGCGGGAAGAAGTCGGGGAAGATCGTGGCCACCACGCTGTAGACGTAGGCCGTGCCGACGCCGATCGAGATCAGCGTCCACATGTTGGGGCTGCGGTTGAGGATCGAGTGCCACCCGCGCTCGAAGAAGGGGATCGCCGCCCAGACCACGACCGGCGTCGCCAGCGCCAGTTCGATCCAGGGCAGCGCTCCGGCGCCGATCCAGCGCCCCAGCGGCAGGCCGAGCATCGGCCCCATCGCCACGACGACCAGCGGCGCCGACAGCAGCGCGCTCACCCACAGGCGACGGGTGAAATCGACGAGCTCGGGGTTCGGCCCTTCCTCGCCGGTCGGTACGCCCATCGGCTCCAGCGCCATGCCGCAGATGGGGCAGGAACCGGGCTTGTCGCGGATAATCTCCGGGTGCATCGGGCAGGTGTACTGGGTGCCCGCCGGCATCGGCTCCGGCGCAGGACGGTCGCCCAGGTATTTCGCCGGATCGGCCTCGAATTTCGCCTTGCAGCCGGCGGAGCAGAAATAGAACTTCTCGCCCTCGTGGCGCATGAAGTGGCGCGCCGACGCGCGGTCGACCTTCATGCCGCAGACCGGGTCCGTCGCCTCCAGATATTCTTCGGGAGCGGCGACGAACTTCCTGTGGCAGCTCTCGCTGCAGAAATGGTAGGTGCGGCCTTCGTGCTCGGCCGTCGGCTTGCCGGCGGCGGGGTCGACCGTCATTCCGCATACGGGATCGCGGATCACCTCGTCATGCGCGGCCCCGTGCGCGGCGCCGTGGCCGGGCCCGTGGCCCGCAGCGTCAGCGGGGGCGTGGCAGCAGCCCGCGTGGTGGTGATGATCGTGCCTATGGTGGGCCATCTTCGCTCTCGCTTGCCGGATATGGTGCAGGCAAGTTAGGGCTTCCAGTCACTGGAAGGTCAAGAGCGGATATCGCGAGGGGCCGAAATCGCCGCTCAGCCTGCCAGGCGCTCCAGCATCAGCCCGACATGCGCCTCGATGTCGGCGGCGATGCGCTCTTTGGCCTGCGGATCCTGCGCGACGAGGTAGAAGTCGACCATCGTGCCCATCACGACATTCATCAGCCGCAGCCGTTCCGCGGGCACCGCGCCGCCGCCGGGCAGGAAGCGCTCCAGCGCCGGCGCGATCAGGTCGCGCGCCATGTCGACCGCGGGCGAACCGGTCTGGTCGGCCTCGATCGGGCGGATCGCGCGCATCGCCCTGAGCAGGCCGGCATGGGCGGGGATCGCTTCCGCGGCGTCGAGATAGCGGCGCAGCAGGCGGCGCGCCGCCTCCGCCGCGGGCAGGTCGCGCGGCATCGCCTCCATCGCGGCCCGGCAGTCGGCCACGATGCGTTGCACCGTCGCATCGTAGGCGGCGAGCAGCAGCTCCTCGCGCCCGGAGAAGTAGCGGTAGATCGTGCCCACCGCGACGCCCGTCTCCTCGGCCAGCCGCGTCGTGGTCAGCGCGTCGGGCCCGGCCTGCGCCACGATGCGCTCGACGGCGGCAAGCAGCGCGGCGCGCGTCGCCACCGCCCGCCGCTGGCGCGGCGCCACCTTGCCGGGGAGCGTGGCGGTCTCGTTCATAAGTGAAACTGTTTCATGTTTCTTGACAGCGGTCCAGCGCCGACGCATCGTGCGACAATTCGGCCGCCATTCCGGGAAGAACCATGCTGCGCAATCCGCCCAAAGTTTTCGCATTCCTCCTTCTGTGCGGCGTGGCCGCCGCGCCCCTCCACGCCGCCGAGGTCCTTGTCGAGGCGGGCGACGGCGCGGCCGAGCGGCTCACCGAGGCGCTGATCCTGGCCGAGCCGGGCGACACGGTGCGCATCGGCGCCGGCCGCTTCGAACTCACGGAAGGCCTCTCGCTGCAGGTGGACGACGTCACTGTCACGGGCGCCGGGCCCGACGCCACCGTGCTCTCCTTCAAGGGGCAGACCGGCGCGGGCGAGGGGCTGCTCGTCACCTCCAGCCGCGTCGTGCTGGAGGATTTCGGCGTCGAGGATCCCAAGGGCGACGGCGTCAAGTCGAAGGGCTCCGACCAGATCACCTTCCGCAACCTGCGCGTCGAATGGACGGGCGGGCCGAAGGCCGAGAACGGCGCCTACGGCGTCTACCCGGTTTCCTCCAGGAACGTGCTCGTCGAGGGCGTGACCGTGCGCGGCGCGTCCGACGCCGGCATCTATGTCGGCCAGAGCGAGGACATCGTCGTGCGCAACTCGGTGGCCGAATACAACGTCGCCGGCATCGAGATCGAGAATTCCTACCGCGCCGACGTCTATGGCAACACAGCGCGGCACAATACCGGCGGCATCCTCATCTTCGACCTGCCCAACCTGCCGGTGCAGGGCGGCCACGACATCCGCGTCTTCGACAATGACGTGGTCGACAACGACACGCCCAACTTCGCGCCCGAGGGCAACATCGTCGGCATCGTGCCGAAGGGCATGGGCATCATGGTCATGGCCAACCGCAACGTGCACGTCTTCGGCAACCGGCTGTCGGGCAACGGCACCGCGCATGTGCTGATCGCGGCCTACCCGAACGAGTACGAGGACGACGCCTACATGTTCGTGCCGCGCGGCGTCTACGTGCACGGCAACGAGTACGGCGAGGGCGGCGGCCAGCCCGACGGCGAGGTCGGCAAGATCATCTCCGACATCTCGGGCACGCCGGTGCCGGACATCGTCTGGGACGGCGTCACCCGCATCCCGGAATATTTCTCCTGGGTCGCTCCCGAAGACCGCGTCTATGTCGACGAGGCGGAGGGCACCAGTTTCGTCAACCTGAAGATGATCTCGCAGCTCATGCTGCCGTGGGGCTGGTGGCCGGACACGAACATCTCCGCCTACAGGGGCTCGCTGCCGGAGCCCGCGCCGGTCAAGCTGCCGCAGGACGGCGGGGCGTGAGGCGCAGCGCTGCCTCTGCAAGTGTGAGCGTGCGGCGCGCGCTGATCCTCGCCGCCGCATGGTCCCTTTCCACGCCCGCCCATGCGGTCACCGACGCGGCCATACTTGCGAAGACGCCGCCGCGCCAGCTCTCGGAATTCGGCTTCTTCGCCGACATGACCGCGCAGCAGCCGGCGCAGGGCGTCGTCCCCTTCGCGCTCAACACGCCGCTCTTCTCCGACGGCGCGCTGAAGGACCGCTTCGTCTACGTGCCCGACGGCAAGGCGGCGGCATATGACGAGACGGAGGCCTTCGACTTTCCCGTCGGCAGCGCGCTCATCAAGACCTTCTCCTTCCCGGCCGACTTCCGCGAACCGGAGAAGGACATCCGCCTGGTCGAAACGCGGCTGCTGCTGCGCAACGAGGCCGGCTGGCAGGCCTGGGCCTATCTGTGGAACGCCGAGCAGACCGACGCGACGCTCAAGATCGCCGGAGCGAAGGTGGACATCGAAACGGTCGCCGCCGATGGCGCGCCGCTGTCCTTCACCTATTCGGTGCCGAACAAGAACCAGTGCAAGGCGTGCCATTCGCTTTCCGGCGAGATCGAGCCGCTCGGCCCCAAGGCGCGCAACCTCAACGGCGATTTTCCCTACGCCTCCGGGCCGGAAAACCAGCTCGCGCACTGGACCGCCGCCGGCATCCTCGACGGCGCGCCCGTGCCCGCCGGGGCGCCTGCCGTGCCCGACTGGCGCGACGAGACCCAGCCGCTCGACGCACGCGCCCGCGCCTGGCTCGACGTCAACTGCGCCCACTGCCACCGCGCCGAAGGTCCGGCCAGCAATTCCGGCCTGTTCCTCACCTGGGGCGAGCCCGACCGGGTGAAGCTCGGCGTCGGCAAGCGTCCGGTCGCGGCGGGCAAGGGTTCCGGCGGGCGGCTGTTCGACATCAAGCCCGGCGATCCCGACGGCTCGATCCTGCTCTACCGGGTCGACAGCACCGAGCCCGGCGTGATGATGCCAGAACTCGGCCGCCACCTGCCCGATCCCGGCGCCGTCGCGCTGCTGCGCGACTGGATCGCCGCGATGAAGTGAGGCCCGATCTCCGCTGTACGAGGATGAAGCGCCACCTCGTTTCTCTTTGCTCCAGCACAACGAACCCGGCCCCGACCGCGCCTAGGATTTCGCTAACGTGTTAAGGAGCGGAACATGCGTGTGGACAGGATCATCAATCCTGACATGTCGGTGGACGAGATCATGCGGCGCTGGCCGGCCACGATCGCCGTCATGCTGCATCACAGCATGCTGTGCGTGGGCTGCCCTATCGGCGTTTTCCATACCGTGACGGAGGCTTGCGCCGAGCATGGCGTCGACGAGGATGCCTTCCTGCGCGAGTTGCTCGGAGCGATCCAGGGCGAGCCTATTTACGCCGGCGATTCTCGGCGATCAGCATGAGCCCGTGCGGATTGGCCACCGTCACCTTCTGACGGCCGCTGCGCACCAGCCCGTCGGTTTCCCATGAACTGAGCACGCGGCTCACCGTGTGCAGCGTCGTGCCGGTCATCTCGGCAATGTCCTGCCTGCTGATCGGGAAATCGATCTCGATGCCGTCCTCGGTGCGGCGGCCGGACTGCTTGACCAGCCGCAGCAGCGCGTTGGCGATGCGCTGCTCGACCTGCGCGGTCGACATCTCCATCACCTGGTCCTGCGTCTCCTGCAGCCGCGACCCGATCGTCTGGTAGGTGCTTGCGCCGAAGGAAGGGAAGCGTTCCTGGAACTCCGGCCAGGCGCTGTTGGGCCAGATCAGGGCGACGCAGTCCACCGCGGCGACGGCGCTCGCCGGAAACGTCCTGCGCCCCATCGCGATGGCGATGCCGAAAAGCTCGCCCTCCTTGATATAGCGGGCGATCACCTGATGGCCGTCGGGGGAGGTGCGCACCACGCGGATATGGCCCGACAGCAGAAGGAAGAAGTTCGTCGCCTCCTCGTCCTGCTCGAAGATCGCCGTGTCCTTTGGGTAACGCGCGGAGCGCGCACGCTGCAGCATGCGGTCGAGGTCCTCGGGCGAAAGCCCCTGGAACTGCGGCAATCCTGCGATTAGCGATCGGTCCAGCGCGGGCAAAGGCCATGACTCCCAATTCGTCGGCGAACCAACCTAGCTGTTTTTAGCGGTAGTTTGCGCAAGCGCAAATCGTCGCCGGCGTTTTATTCCTATATTCGGTGCAACGGCATACGCCGCCCCGAACTGAATGAAAGGACAAGAAGAAATGAAGAAGCTGATGGCCATGGTTGCGCTGGGCGCGGGCCTTGCACTCGCGGGCGCCGCCAACGCGGCGGAAATCGAGATCAAGATGCTCAACAAGGGCGAGAAGGGCGCGATGGTCTTCGAACCGGATTTCGTGCGCGCCGCACCCGGCGACACGATCAGGTTCGTTCCGACCGACAAGAGCCACAACGCCGAGGCGATCAAGGGCATGGTCCCAGAGGGCGCCGAGCTGTTCAAGGGCAAGCTGAACGAGGAAATCGTCGTCACGCTCGACAAGGAAGGCGTCTACGGCGTCAAGTGCGCCCCCCACTACGGCATGGGCATGGTCGCCCTGATCGAGGTCGGCACGCCGACCAATATCGACGAGGCCCAGGAAGCCAAGCACCCGGGCAAGGCCAAGACGGCCTTCGCCGAGCTGTTCGGCCAGGTGACGGCCTCGAACTAGCAGAGACTACGCTTCTGCTCCCGGCGGAAGCGTCGGCCGGAGAACCACGGGGCGGCGGTTCTCCGGCCTCTTTTTTTTGGTCACGTTCCGAAGCCCCCATCGCCGCTGGCCCGCGAGACATAGAAGAGGTCCGCGACGGTCGGGCAAATTTCCACCACATCCTGCGTCTAACGGTCGCCCTCGGGTTGACCGACGGCCGGGGCACGTTGTGCCAGGCCGTTCACGCGGGAGGGTGCCCTCTTGAGAATTGGATATCTGCTGGCGGCCTCGCTCGTTTTCGCCACCCTGCTTACGCTCGGGTGGCAGTGGCGGGAGCGCGCCGACTTCGAGGACGAAGTCGTCCGAGCCGCGCTGGCGGAAGAGGTCCGCAGGGACGGCACCCGCTGCCCCCTTGGCGACAGGGCCGTGGAGCAAGCGCGGCCGTGGCTCCTGGCAGCCTGCGCGGCGGGCGGACTGGGCTGGGTCGAGGCGGAGGCGAAGTACGGCGAGGACGCCGCGAGGGTCTTCCTCGTTTATGGCGAGGACCCGGATTTCATGGAGGTCTTCGGCCGTCTCGGCCACCCGGTCGTGCCGGTGATCGCCTATTTCGTGAAGAACGGGTCGTCGCAGTACCTGTTGCAAGAAACGGTGGGGCAGGGGCTCTCGCGGCTGTGGAACGAGGGGAAGATCGGCTTCGGCTTCGCCGAGATCTCGCCCGAGCAGTACGGACTCATCGCCATCCACGAGCTCAAGGACCGGGGGCACGAGATGCTTTCGGAATTCGAGATCGTCAACGGGACGGCGGTGCGCAAGCAACTCACGCGGACGCTGCTCGGAACAAAGAACCTCGTGCTGGGCGGCGTCTCCGATCTGGAAGGCGTCATAGCCCGGGGCGAGCGGATGCCGACCTGGAGCGAGGTCGGCTGGGCGGCCTTCGATGCTGTCGTCGTGGTTGGAGGCGTGGGCGCGGCGGCGAAGGCCTTGCGCGTCGCCAGGGCGCCGGTTGCCGCGGCTGGTCGAGGAACGGCGCGTGTGGCCACCCTGCGAGCCGCCGGAAGAGGCGCGGTGCAATCGCTTTCGGCCGTCGGCAAGGCGGCAGGCGTCGCCGCGGTCGTGGCGCTGCCTTACGTCGCCGTCACGCGGCCCCAGCTGGTGGCGAGCGCGGCTGGCTGGATTGCCGAGCAGGCGGGTCTCCCAGCCTGGCTTGGCGCTTTCGCGGCCTACTTCCTGGCCTGCCTCGCGGTTGCCTTTCTGCTGCGGCTGGTTCTTGGGCCGCTGGTCTGGGTGGCAGGGATTTCGAGCAGGATCATCGCTCGGGTCACGCGCGCCGGCGGCGCCCGAACGGCGGCAATGGCCTAGACGACGTCTCCTGGCGACTGCGGCCCGCCTGCGCCGGCCATCATCCCGAAAAGCCGCAACGCTCCTCGCTTCGTCATCCCAAGGCGGAGCCGAGCGAAGCGAGGGCGCAGACCCTGGGATCCATGCCTGAACCTCGCGGCCATGCCGACGGCGGGCGAAGAATCCCCCCCCTCTTGCGATTTCTGACACTTGGCCTCGGGAAGACCGCCTTCGGCGGCCTCGGCCAAGCCGTCGAAATCGCTTTCTCCCCCGCAAAGGGGGAGATAGGGTGTGCGCACAACCGCATCGCAAATCGCCAACGCTGGAGATTAGCGCTGGAGTCGACGCCAGCGCTATCTCCCCCTTTTGCGGGGGAGAAAGCAAAATCAACATCTTGGCGCAGCCAAGTGTTAGATTTTGCAAGAGGGGGGATCTGTTGCCCGCACCCTCCCTGTCAGCATCTGTCAGCAATCTTCCATGAACGCCATCCACACCCTTCCCAACCTGCCGGAGAATTCCCGCGCCTGAACGAAGGAGCACGGTGATGGGCGGAAGCGTGGCGATCGAGATGAACCGGGAAGCGCTCACGCGCATCGTCGCATCGCTGGTCGCGATGGCCGGTGGCCGCCCCGTCGTCACACGCCATGTCTGGCGCGCGATCCTCTCCCTGCTGCGCCCGGCCGAGTCTGCGGCCCGGCGGCTCATCATCGCGGCCGCGCGCGGCATCGTCGTCCCGCCCCCGAAGCCGCGCAGCCACGCGCCGCAGCTCAAATCCGCGCCGCCGGCTGTCGAACCGATGCGATTGTCCGGGGCGCCCGCGCCGAACCCCGGCGACCGCGAAGCCTTCCTGCGCCGCTTCGGCATCGCCGTCACGGGGACGCCCCCTCCACCGCGTTTCACGCGGTCCCCTGCCGGGGCGAGCCACTTGTCTCGCCCGTCCTTCGGGCCCCCCGTGAACGGGGGAGGATCTTGGGTCACGGACGGCCGCAACCTGGGATCGTTCACCGTGAAGCGCGACGCCCTTATCCTCCCCTGCGAAGCGGGGGAGGGGGACCACGCGCAGCGTGGTGGAGGGGGCATGGGCGAACCATCCCCTCCCCGCATCCCCGCCTTCCCGCTCTTCGACCCGCCGCGACGGCTGCGCCTCGGCCCCGCCCGCCGCTACGTCCCGGCGCATGCCGCGCCGCGCATCATGTTCCCGGGGATCACCCAGCCGCACCGGCTGCCGCCGCCACCGCCGCCGCCCTCACCCGACGATCAGATCAGCGCCGCCGGCGTCGCCCGCCGCCTGGCAGCGCTCGCCGCAGCGCTCGACGACCTGCCCAAACAGGCCCGCCGCTTCGCGCGCCTCAAGGCGCGGATGGATGCGCAAGCGGCGCAAGCTCGCATCGTCGCCGAAGCCTCGGAGGCTGGAGGCTCAGCCCCGCCAAGCGCCCGTCGCCGCTTCCGCCGCACCTCGCCGCTGCGCGGCGGCCCGCCCTACGGCGGCCGCCTCGCGGTCTGGGACCCGACCGTCCCGCACGGCAAACACATCCGCGAGGTCGACGTCATCCTCGCCCACGCCCACGCGCTTGCCGACTACGCGCTGGCGTTTCCCGATACGTCGTGACGCGGCGTCCCACGTCCCTGCCTGTCGGGGATGGTGCGTTCTTTGACAATGTCCAGACGGCTGAAACGCCGGGCGTGGCGATGATGGAGCGCGTGAAGCCGCACGCCTCTCCCCGCGGAGGGGAGAGGGGAGCCGGTCGGCTCAGACCGCCCGCGGACGCAGCAGGATCGGGCCGTAGCGAGCCGCGAACAGCAGGAAGGCCAGCCCCCAGATCCCGCCGCCGGCGCTAAGCACCGGCAGGTAGAAATCCGGGACCAGGGGCGCGGCGACGCGCAGCAGCGCGCCCAGCGTGGCGCAGGCATAGATCGCCACCGTCCAGCCGTCGGCCCGGATCTCCCGCCCGGTATGGCCGAGGCTGGCCCGCGTCATGACCGCGAGCGTCATCGTTCCGACCGCGCCGGTGGTGAGGGCGTGCAGGGCGGACGTGCCCGGCACCGCGTCCGGCAGCAGGATCGACAGGCCAAGCAGCAGCAGCGCCGCCGCGAGCCAGGCATAGCCGAGGTGCAGCACGATCACGATCGGCTCGCGCAGGGTGCGCAGTCCGTGCCAGCGCAGCAGGCGGATGGCGAGCAGCACGCCGGCGGCCGACAGCACCAGGCCCGTCGCCTGCGCGTAAGGCATGGCGACCCAGGCGAGCAGGGCGACCACGGTCGAAACCAGCGCCGCCTTGTCGGGCAGCCCGAAGCTCGCCGGCAGCTTTTCGCTGCCGGTGCGCGCCAGCCAGTTGCGGGTGAAGCTCGGCACGATGCGGCCGCCGATCAGCGCGATCAGCATGGCGGCGACGGCGAGGGCGAGGCGCACGGCTGTGCCCTCGGCGACGAGCCCCATGGCCTCGCCGTGGTGCGTCGCGCTGGCCAGCGCGAAGAGCGTCAGCATCGCCGCCACCGGCGCGTTGCGCCAGTTGCGGCCCGCGATCACCTCGCGCCAGATCGCCGCCGCGAGCGCGGCGGGGAAGGCGAGGTCGAGCAGCATGGCGCCGAGCGGCGCGCCGACGAAGGCCGTGGCGACGCGGCCGATGAACCAGAGCGAAACCAGGCCGGCCAGCGGCATTCCGCTCAGCGGCAGGCGCCCGGTCCAGTTGGGCACGGCGGTCAGGATGAACCCGGCGATCACCGCGCCGAGATAGCCGAAGAGCATCTCGTGCGCGTGCCAGCTCGCTCCCTCGAAGGGACCCGCCAACGAGATGCCGCCGGTGTGGATCCAGAGCCAGAGCGGGATGACGAGGCCCGCATGCAGCGCGGCAAGCAGGAAGAACGGCCGAAAGCCGTATTGCAGGATCGGGGGCATGGCAAGGTTGCGGCCGCGGCGATCGAGCCTGGTGTCGCCGGCGGCGCGGCGTACGCGCAGCACGGATCGGTCGGCGGGCGCTCCCGGCACGGTGGTGTTTCCGCTCATGCCGGCCGCACCCGCGTCGCGGTCGCGTCCGCGGCCAGCAGGCGCATCGCGTCGGCGCCGGTGGAGGCGAAATCGGCGACGTCGTCGAACAGGCTGGCGAGTTCGCCGAAGGCGGAGACGTCCGGCTCCTCGGGCGTCACCTCGTCGACCTCGCCGAGCAGCGCGAGCACGATCACGATCGCGTCGCGCATGCGCCGCGCATCGGCAAGCGCGGTTGCGCGGCGGCGGGCAGTCTGCTCGGCATCGAAGCTGTCGAGCACCGCGTTCGCCTTGTCGCGGCAGTCGCAGTCCAGCCCCGCCTCCGCGAGGCCCTGGCGGAGCCGAACGACAGCCGATTCCAAGGCTCCCCCGGCGCCCGTCAATGGCGTGTCGGTGGTCCGTTCATGTCTCGCTCGCATTGCCTTTCCCCTTGTTCAAGACAGCTGGTCAGTTGCGCGACGGCCATATCCCGTGACGGACACCGGCGAGGCTCAGCAGCGGCGGCTGCTCGCGCACGAGCCTGAAGCCGAGGTTGTCGGGCGGCGTGCCTACGGCGCAGCCGCCGCTCTTGCCGTCCCGGATGAAGTTGGACATGTAGGCGCGGTGGCGCCCTTCCATGACGTGGACGCCGCAGTTCTCCACGACGCTCTCGACGCCGGCGCGATCAGGCGTCAGGGTTGCGCGGAAGTAGCAGGTCGACGTCCACTCCCAGACGTTGCCGGCGATGTCGAACACGCCGTTGGAGTTCGGGCCGTAAAAGCCGGCCGGCTTGATCACCGGATCGGCCTGGCGCTTGCGATCGGCCTCCTCGCGGTAGCGCCTGATCCATGCGACCGCCGGGTTCGACGCATCGTCGGCGGCGATGAAGGTGTCGCCGACGAAGCGCTCGCCCGCCGCGAGGGCCCATTCGGCCGCCGTCGGCAGCCGCCACGTCTCCCCCGTCGCCCGGGAATACCACGCGGCATAGGCAACGGCGTCCATGTAGTTGACCCCGGTCACGGGGAGCTGCGGCCCGGTATCGGCCGGAACATCGGCCGCCATGCAGGCGGCTGCGGCGACGCAGCGGCCGTATTCCTCGAAGCTCACCTGGTAGGCCATGATTTCCAGCGGCCGGTCGAGAACCGCCTTCTCCGCCGGGGCGGGGACCGGGCGGCCGGCGGCGAGGAACTCGCCCGGCTGCCGGTAGTCGAGGTCGCGCACGGCGATCACGACGGTCTCCGGACGCGGGAGTTCGGCGCCGCGCCGTTCCTGCCCAGGCAGCCAGTCGAAGATGCTGAACGCGGCAGCGGGCGCCGCGACCAGCACGGCGGCGCCGCAGACCAGGTTGAACAGGGGCAGTTTCATCGTCGCCACTCCGAAAAAGGGACGGCCCGACAGGGGGGACTGCCGGGCCGTGTATGCTTTGCGGCCCGGAACCGTTCAGTTCGTCGGGATCGGGCCCGGAGCCTCGACCTGCTTCATCAGGTCGTCGTCCCACTCGCCCTCGACCACGATGTGCGCGGCGGCGCCGAGCTCGGTGGCCTCGATCAGGTTGTGGTTCACGTAGGCGTACACGCCGGGCTGCAGGAAGGTGTATGTCGCCGCTCCCGCCGAGCCGCCGCGGATGAACCAGGTCTCGAGGTCCTTGGCCGGAGGATTGGCGAACTTGCCTTCCTCCCAGACATAGTCGCCATGGCCGCCGATCAGGTGCGGGCGGGTGTCGCGGTTGGCCTGCGAGTGGACGAACATCACGGTCTCGCCGACCTTGGCCGTCATCGCATTGTCGCCGGTGAGCGCGCCCTTCCTGCCGTTGAAGACCACGTGGGTCGGGATGAGACCGCGCATGGCCTCCATCGTGTCGGCGTAGGAGTCGCCGTGCGATTCGTAGCTCTTGAAGTTGCCGTTCTCGTCGCGCGGAATGTAGAACTCGTTCTCGCCGATGTAGTAGATCTTGTCGTAGGTGATCTGCTCACCCTTCTCGTTCTTCAGCCCGTCGCGCGGCAGCACCATGATCGTGCCGTGCATGCCCGAGACGACGTGCCAGGGGATCATGCCTTCCGGCGCGCAGTGGTAGACGAACGTGCCGCTGCGGGTCGCCTTGAAGCGAAGCTTGACCTGCTCGCCGGGGTTGATGTGGGTAAGCGCACCGCCGCCCAGCGCGCCGGTCGCGGCGTGGAAGTCGATGTTGTGGGCGAAGCCGTTGCTCTCGGGGTTGATGAGCGTGAGTTCGACGTAGTCGCCCTCGTGCACGACCATCATCGGGCCGGGGATGGAGCCGTTGAAGCTCATGCTGTGCAGCACGGTGCCTTCGTCGTCGATGACGACCGGCTTCTCCTCGATGGTCATAACAAACTCGACCACCTTCGGGCCGCTCGTTGCGACCTGCTCGTGCGCATGGACGAAGGGCGGTGCGACCAGCGATACCTGCTGGCGCGGCAGCGCCGCGATCTCGGCCTCGGTAGCGCGTACCGTCGGGGTCGCGTGGCTGGTCGTGGGCAGTCCCGCAACGGCGGCCGCAACCGCCATCGTGCCGGCAGCGCCCATCAGAGCCTGGCGTCGCGTGAACATCTCGAATCTCCTTGTGACTTCTTGGTTGCCGATGAGAGATGTGTACGCGCCGCACCGCAATTCTTCTTTGCGTTGGCACAAACTGCATGCGGGTTCGGATGAGGGAAAATACGTAGACGATACAGCGAGTTCAGCCGAACGGCTGGAGCGCGTAGACAGCGTATCCGACGCCGGCCGCGGCCGCCGTGCAGCCGGCCAGCGGCAGCCAGAAGGCAATCGGGCCCGCAACCGCCGCGAGGGAGAGGCGGCCGGCCGCGTTGGCCGCGAGCGCGCCCAGCACGGCGAGGCCGACCGCCTCCGCCGTGACGGCCTGCTTTACCAGACGCAGCGCGCTGAGGACGGCGATATCGACGTCGAAGGTTCCCGACAGAGCCGTGGTGGCGAGCAGGCCGGCGCCGCCCATGCGGCCGGTGAACGCGGCGCTGGCGGTGGCGACCGCGGCGAAGAGCAGGGCGAAGAGAAGCAGCGGCCCGAGGTCGAACGGATTGCGGGCCGGCGGCCCGACATCGTCGCCGGCGTCGCCGCGGAGGAGAAGCATGGCGCCGCAGCCGGCAAGCACCGCTGCGGCGGCCAGCGCGGCGGGCGCCACGGTCCACAGCACGACCGGCTGGACGATCAGGACGATCCCGGCGACCCGCAGGACCGAGACCATGGCGGCCAGGGCGGCCGCACCCGTCAGCGGACGCGCCGACGGCGCGCCCTTTGCGATGCGCGCGAGCGCGAGCGTTATCGCGGTCGACGAGACGAGAGCGCCGGCAAGAGCGCTGACGAGCAGGCCCTTTTCCGTGCCGAGCATGCGGACCGCCACGTAGCCGACATAGGATATCGCGGCGACGAGCACGGTGAAGAACCAGATCTCGCGTGGATTGAGCCCGCCCCAGGGGTCGATCGTGCGGTCGGGCAGCAGGGGGAGCACGATCACCGTCATGGCGACGAGGATGAGGGCGGAGCGCAGCTCGATCCAGGAAAGGCGCCGCAACAGCCCGTGCAGCATCTCGCGGCTCGCCAGCAGGGCCGCAAGTGCGGCGGCGCCGGCGGCGGCGACCCTGTAATCGCCCGCGACGGCGAGCGCACCGAGCGCGAAGACCGACATGCCCGCAATCGCGGCGGTGACGCTGAAGTTGTGGTCGTGAAGCGCTTCGCGGAACGTGAACCATGTGAAGACCGCGGCGAAACCCACGAAACCGGCCACCAGCAGGTATGCCTGGCCGAAGGCCTGCGCGAGCGCGGCGAAGAGGCCGCCGAGCAACCCGGAAATGCCGTAGGTGCGGATGCCGGCGGTGCGGCTGCCGGATGGCGCCTCGCGCTCGCGCCAGCCGCGCTCCAGCCCGACGAGCAGCCCGATCGCCATCGCGAGGCCCAGTCGCAGGATCAGCTCGTCCATCGGCCGGCGGCCCCTCTCAAGCGGTCCCGTGCGCTGCGCTCACATCACCGCGCCGATCTGCCAGGGAACGAACTCGTTATCGCCATAGCCCAGTTCCTCCGACTTGGAGCGGCGTCCGGAGGCGATCTCCACGAGCAGGCGGAAGATCTCGCGTCCCTTTTCCTCGATCGCGACCCCGTCGAGGATGTCCCCGCAGTTGAGGTCCATGTCCTCGGTCATGTTCGCATAGAGTTCGCTGTTGGTGGCGAGCTTGACCGACGGCACGGGCTTGTAGCCGAAGGCGGAGCCGCGGCCGGTGGTAAAGCAGATCAGGTTGGCGCCGGACGCAACCTGGCCGGTGATCGAGCACGGGTCGTAGCCGGGCGAGTCCATGAACACGAAGCCCTTGCGGTCCACCGGCTCGGCGTAGCGGTAGACGCCGGCGAGCGGCGACGTGCCGCCCTTTGCGGCCGCGCCGAGCGACTTCTCCAGGATGGTGGTGAGGCCGCCGAGCTTGTTGCCGGGAGAGGGGTTGTTGTTCATGTTGCCGCCCAGCTTGGCGGTGTAGTCCTCCCACCAGCGGATCAGGCCGACCAGCTTCTCTCCTGTTTCGAGGTCCACCGCGCGACGGGTGAGCAGATGCTCCGCGCCGTAGATCTCCGGCGTCTCCGACAGGATCGCTGTGCCGCCGGCGGCCACCAGCAGGTCGGCGGCGAAGCCGAGCGCCGGGTTCGCGGTAATGCCGGAATATCCGTCGGAGCCGCCGCACTGAAGGGCGAGCGACAGTTCGGACACCGGCACCTCTTCGCGCCGCGCCGCATCGACCTCAGGCAGCATGGCCCGGATCGCCTCCAGCGCGCGCTCGACCGTCGCGCGCGTGCCGCCCGACTGCTGGATCGTCATGGTCCGAAAGGTGGGGGCGTCCTTCAGGCCGTAGGCCTCGAGCAGGCGCGGAATCTGGAATACCTCGCAGCCAAGCCCGATCATCAGCGCGCCGCCCACATTGGGGCTCGCCGCATGACCCCAGATGGTGCGCTGCAGCAGGTCGTAGCCCTCGCCGCGCGAATCCATGCCGCAGCCGGTGCCGTGGGTGAAGGCCACCACGCCGTCAACATTGGGAAAGTCCTTGAGCAGTCCGCTTTCCATGGCGGCCTTCGCGACGAACCGCGCGACGGAGGCGGAGCAGTTCACGCTGGTGAGCACGGCGATGTAGTTGCGGGTGCCGACGCGGCCGCTGGCGCGGCGATAGCCGCGGAAGGTTCGCGGCAGGTCGTCGAGGGACGGGGGGCGCCAGCTGTTCTCGGACGCGAATGCATAGTCCCGGTCGAACTGGCCCATCGCGCAATTGTGCTCGTGCACATGCTGGCCGGGGGCGATGTCGCTGCTGGCGAAGCCGATGGTCTGGCCGAACTTGCGTACCGGCTCGCCGGCCGCGATGGGCCCCGTCGCCATCTTGTGTCCGCGCGGCACCGGCTGCGTCGCGGTTACGCCGCCGACCAGCGCCCCGGCCTGCGCCCGATCTATGCAGATGACGACGTTGTCGTCGGGGTGCAGGCGGACAACGCGCGGTGTCCTGTCAAGCATGGCAGCCTCCCAAAGAACCTTGCGGCCGCGAGCTATACGAATTTCCGGACCGGTCGGCCAGCGCGAAGTCAGAGGCGGCCGCGCACCCAGGCAACGATCTGCCCGGCCGCCATCGCGCCGGAGGTGCGGGCGATCTCGCGTCCGCCACGGAACAGGATCATCGTCGGAATGCCGCGAATGCCGAGCCGGCCCGACAGTTCCTGCTCGTTGTCGGAGTTCAGCTTGACCAGCCGAACCTCGGGCTCGAGCTCCTTCGCCGCCGCCTCGTAGGCCGGCGCCATCGCGCGGCATGGGCCGCACCACGGCGCCCAGACGTCGACCAGTACGGGCAGCGTGCTGCGCGCGATCTGGCGCTCAAGTGCTGCCCCGTCGATATCGCGCGGATGGCCGGCGAAGAGCTTTTCGTGGCAGACGCCGCATTTGGCATCTTCCGCCCTGCGCGAGGCGGGAACGCGGTTCACGCCCGAGCAATGGGCGCAGACTATGTAGCGATCTCCTGCCTGCTCGGCTGCGTCATGCGCGGTGTTCATTTGCTGATGCTCCCGATGAAATTGGCTATGTCGTCGAGCTGCTGCGGCGTCGGTTCGAAATCCGGCATCTCGGGATGGCGGGTGAAGAGGTTGCCAGCCATGTCGGCGCGAAGCTCCGCGAGACTTCGGGTCCGGGTCAGCAGACGGAAAGGCGGCGCCTCGGGATTGTCGCTTCGGCCGACCAGCGAGATCGCATGGCAGACGGCGCAGTTGGTTTCGGCGACGCGGCGTCCGCGGAACTCGCTTTCGGCGTCCGCGGCGAGGGCCTGCGCCGCGGTTGCGGTGACCAGGATTGCCGCCAGGTACGCCGTTCTCCGGACCATTGCGTCCAACCTCCGTGCTCGCACCGCTACATGACGTCGGCGGAAGGCGACCCCGCATTGATCCGCGTCAAGCGCGCCTTCGGCCGACCCGTTGCCCGCCCGGTTCGTCCTGCTTCCCATCGCCGTCGGGCAGGAGCGCGAGGATCTCGTCCACCACCTCCTCCTTGGTAACGCCCGCGTCGACACGCTGCCAGGCTATTTCGCCGGGATCGCGCCCGAGCTGCAGCGACAGCACATCGACGGTGGCATCGGACGCGCCGCCCGTCCTCTCGCTGACGCGCTGCCACAGCAGCGCCGGGTCGGCATCGAGCCAGATGCCGAGAAACGGCACGCCGGCGGAGCGCGCAGTGACCTCGATCATCTGCCGGTTCTGCTCCCGGTCGAAGACGGCGTCGGAGACCACGCTGCCGCCCTCGGCGAGGATCAGCCCCGACCTCCAGGACATCTCGCGGTAGACCCCGTCCGACACCTCGGGCCGGTAGGCTTTCAGGGGGAGGGTGGTTTCGGGCGGTACGCCATGCAGGAGCTTGCGTACGCGGTCGCTCTCGATCAGCCGCGCACCGGGCGGCGCGCCGATGCGCGGGGCGAGTGCCTCGGCGACCGTGGTCTTGCCGGAGCCGGAGAAGCCGCCGATCGCGATCAGCCGCGGTTCGGCGGACGAGAGCAGCGCCTGCGCCAGGTCGAAATATGTCCGGGCGAGCCGGATCAGTTCGCGCGAGCGTTCGCCGCTCTCCTCGACCTGGGTCGCCGTGACGTGCGCCCGAACCGCCGCGCGCACCGCCATGAGGAAGGGCAGCAGCGCGAAGCCGTCCTCGTCGTCCGCCTCGTCCAGATAGCGGTTCATGACCAGATTGGCGAACTCCTCGAGGCCACGGTGCCAGAGGTCCATCAGCAGGAAGGCGAGATCGTAGAGCGTATCGATCGTCGCGATCTGGTCGTTGAACTCGATGCAATCGAAAAGACGGGGCTCCCCGTCGAGCTGGCAGATGTTGCGCAGATGCAGATCGCCGTGGCAGCGGCGGACCTTGCCGGCTGCCTCGCGCCGGTCGAGCAGTTCGGTATGGCGCGACAGCGCCTTGCGGAACGCGGCGTTGAAGGGAACGAGCTCCTCTTCGGAAAAGACGCTGCTCGTCCGGAACCCGGCTTCGTTGATCGACAGCACCCCGGCCAGATTGTCGGCGCCGCCGCCCAAGTGCACCACCGGCACCTGCCTGTGGAACCGCACCACCATGCGCGCGACCTCGGTCATCAGCTTCGCGTCGAGCGCGCCTTCCGCCGCCATCTGGTCGAACAGCGACTGCTGGTCGAAGCGCACCATCTCGACTACGGCGTCCACCAGTTCGCCCTCGCCGTCGAAGGCCAGGCTGCCGTCTGTCTCGCGGGTGATGCGGCGGGTGCCGAGATAGAGCTTCGGCGCGGTGAGGCTGTTGAGCTCGACCTCCTTCTCGCAGGCGGCCAGCCGCAGCGCAGGCGTCGAGAAGTCGACATATGGCAGCTTGACGGCCCGCTTGAGCTTGTACGCCCGCGATCCCGTCAGATAGACGTGGGAGATGTGGGTCTCGATAACTTCGACGGGCTGCCCGATTCCGTAGGTCGCGGGAGCCTGCATGAGGGCCGTCACCTCGTTCTGGTCGTCGACGATCATGGCAGGGTCCGCGTCCTCGTTTCGTGCCCGGATGGCCCCCGGCTCGGGCGCCGCCGGCTACTGCTGGAGCGTGGCGATGTACTCGGCGAGCGCGTGGATGCGGTCGGCCGTGACGAGTTCGCCGCCCAGGGGCCCGAACATCCGGGCGTCCTCCTCGACGAACTGGCGGCCCCAGACCGGCATGTCTCGGTCGCCGTGGCCGGGCACTATATAGCGGCCGTCGATCACCGCGAAGACGCGGTAGTAGGGGAACTCGCCGCCGTTCTTCGTGCTGAGCTCGGTCAGGTCGGCGGGCCGGGTGACAAGCGCCGGCGCGAGCGGGCCGTTGCCGACCCCGCGCTCTCCGTGGCAGGCGGCACAGGAGTTCAGGTACTCCGCCTCGCCGTAGCTCATTTCCTCTTCCTGCGCCAAGGCGCTTCCTGCCTGCAGGAGGGCAAGGCCGCACAGAAATCCGATTGAGATGCGCATCGCACGCTCCGCTGTAGGAAACAGTTTCGAGCACGCTAGCCCGGTCGGCAGCCGCGCTCCTTGATCCGCATCAACGCCCTGCGGGCCCAGATGGTTCTGGGGCGATCTATCCGCGTTCGCCTCTCAGGGTGCGGAGCGCGTTGAGAATGACGGCCACGTCGATTCCCTCCTGCAGGAGCGCTCCGGCGACCGGGGTTATCAGGCCGAAGGCGGCGGCGATCATGGCGGCGCCGGACAAGCCGAGGCCGACAACGATGCTCTGCATCGCGATGCGCCGTGTCCGGTGCGCGATCACGACGGCCTCGGCGACTGGTTGCATGCGGTCGGTCAGGAGCACCACGTCGGCGGCTTCCGACGAAGCGGTGGCGCCGCGCGAGCCCATCGCGACACCTACGGTGGCGGTGGCGAGCGCCGGCGCGTCGTTGATGCCGTCGCCCACCATCATCACCGGCGCGCGCGACTTTTCCTCCTGCACGGCGGCGACCTTGTCGGCCGGGGTCGCGTTGGCGATCACGGTGTCGATGCCGAGCGCGGCGGCGGTGCGGCTGGCGGTGCGCTCGTCGTCGCCGGTAAGCATGACCAGGCGCTCCACCCCTGCCGCGCGCAAGGTGCCGAGCGCCGCCCTGGCGTCCGCGCGCACCGAATCGCCAAGGGTCAGCACGCCGGCGAGCCGCCCGTCGAGGGCGACGAAGACCCTCAGCACCGGCTGGTCGCGATAGCGCGCGGCGCCCGCCTCCGCCCAAAGCGGCAAGGGGTCGTCGGCGAGGACGTGGCCGCGCGACCCGGCGCGGACGGTAGTGTTTTCGACAATGCCCTCAAGTCCCGCTCCGCGGGCCTCGCGGACGTCCGACGGCTGGGACAGCCTGAGGCCGTCGCGCTCGGCCGCATGCACGACACCTTCGGCCAGGACGTGATGCGACGCCTGCTCCAGCGATGCAGCCAGACGGAGGACATCGGCGCGTTCACGGCCCGGCGCGATATCGATGTCGACGAGCTGGGCGCCGCCGTGCGTGAGAGTGCCGGTCTTGTCGAAGACCGCGGTGCGGACATTGGCGAGGGCTTCCAGCGCCGCGCTTCCCTTCATCAGGATGCTGGCGCGCGCGGCACGCGATACGCCGCCTATGAAGGCGACTGGCGCCGCCAGGATGAGCGGGCACGGCGTCGCCACGACAAGAACCGCAAGGGCACGTATGGGGTCTCCGGACAGATACCAGGCGAGGCCGGCGACGAGCAGGGTGGCGGGGAGCAGGACGAGGGCGAACCGGTCCGCAATGCGGATGAAGGGCGCCCGCACGTTCTGCGCGGCCGCCACCATGCGCACGATGCCGGCATAGGTGCTCTGTTCCGCAAGGGCGGAGGCACGCATGCCGAACGCCTCTCCGGCGTTCACCGTACCGCTGCGCAGCAAGTCGCCGGCGCGGCGGTGCGCCGGCAGCGGCTCGCCTGTCACCGCGGATTCGTCGATCGAGGCGGCTTCATCCAGCAGGATTCCGTCGACCGGCAGGAGTTCGCCGGCGCGCACGAGCAGTTCGTCGCCGACGGCCACGGCCTCCACCGGCACGGTTTCCAGCGTGTGATCCAGCCGGCGGTGGGCAAAGCGCGGCGATCGGTCGGTCAGGGCGCGCAGGTCGCGCTCGGCACGGCCGCGCGCGAAATCCTCCAGCACCGTGCCGCCGGCATACATGATGGCGACCACGACCGCGGCAAGGGCTTCGCCGAAGGCGAGCGCCGCCGCCATTGCCAGCAGCGCGATGGCGTCCACGCCGAAGCGGCCGATCCAGAAATCGCGGAGCATCGAGATGGTCAGCGCGGCGACGACGGGCAGCGTGGCCGCCATCCATATCGCCGACGCCTGAACCGGCAGGCCGCTGGAATAGCGGACCACCAATCCGGCAACGAGGCCGATTATGGCGATGGCCAGCAAGGCCCTGCGGATGGCTGTTTCGTACAAAAGGCGTGCCTCGGCGCCCCCGGACGACGGGCGCTGGATGGACGCTTAGCCGCGACAGCGGGGCGGCGCGTTGATCCATCTCAAAGCGCGGGCGCGCCTTTCGAAGGGCGACTGGACCGGGAGAATTTCATGCCGCATTGCACAATGAAGCGCGGCCAGCGATAAGGAGGCGATGCCGCCCAAGTCGCTCGCCGTACTGGTCATCGACGAGAACCGTATCCGCGCTTCCATCATCGAGGCGGGACTGCGGCAGGCCGGGCATGAGGACGTGACGCTGATCCATGACGTGGCCGGCATCGCGCGGCGGATCGCCGAGATCAACCCGGACGTCATCGTCATCGACCTGGAGAACCCGAACCGCGACATGCTGGAGAGCATGTTCCAGCTCTCGCGCGCGGTGAAGCGGCCGATCGCCATGTTCGTCGACCGCTCGGACCAGGCCTCGATCGAGCGGGCAGTGGATGCCGGCGTCTCGGCCTACGTGGTCGACGGGCTGAAGCAGGAGCGGGTGAAGCCGATCCTCGACATGGCGATCAGCCGGTTCAACGCCTTCGCGCGGCTGGCGCGCGAACTGGAGGAGGCGCGCAGCGAACTGGAGGGCCGCAAGGTCATCGAACGTGCGAAGGGCATCCTGATGAAGTCGCGCGGCATCACGGAAGACGAAGCCTACTCGCTGCTGCGCAAGACCGCGATGAACCAGAACCGGAAGATCGCCGAGATCGCGCAGAGCCTGGTGACGGCGGCCGATCTGCTTGCCGGTCCAGTGGGGCCGGGGGAGGTATAGATGGCAGCTCACCAAATCACCGCCGGGTTCCTGCCCCTGCTCGACAGTTCGCTGCTGCTGGTGGCCTACGAGAAGGGTTTCGCGGCGGAGGAGGACGTCGCGCTCACGCTGGTGAGGGAGACATCCTGGGCGAACATCCGCGACCGCATGGCCGTCGGCCATTTCAACGTGGCGCATCTGCTGGCGCCCATGCCGATCGCCTACAATCTCGGACTGACGCCGCTTTCGACCCGCACCATAGCGCCGATGTCGCTGGGGCTGGGCGGCAACGCGGTGACCGTTTCCACCGCGCTGTGGGTGGAGATGGAACTCAATGGCGCGACGGGCGATCTCGATGCACTCGCCAATGGAACAGCGCTGCGCCGTGCGGCTGCCGCACGCCGGGCGGCCGGGCGGGGGCCGCTGCGTTTCGCGGTCGTGCATCCTCATTCAGGGCACAATTACGAACTGCGCTACTGGCTCGCGGGCTGCGGCATCGATCCCGACCGCGAGGTGGAGATCGTCATCGTGCCGCCGCCGCTGATGGCCGACGCGCTGGCTGCGGGCAGGATCGACGGCTACTGCGTGGGCGAGCCGTGGAACACGGTGGCGGTGGCCGCCGGCGTCGGACAGATTGCCACGGTCAAGGCGGCGATCTGGAAATCCAGCCCCGAAAAGGTACTGGGCGTCGCGGAAGCGTGGGCCCAAGGGCACCCGGAGGCGCTTGGCGCGTTGCTGCGGGCCCTCT
Organism: Pseudomonadota bacterium; assembly: GCA_023435335.1. Taxonomy (GTDB): domain Bacteria; phylum Pseudomonadota; class Alphaproteobacteria; order Rhizobiales; family Rhizobiaceae; genus RCIO01. Next base: position 8,101 of record JAEYRU010000109.1, on the reverse strand, counting down.
ACCGGGCGGCCATGTGGGCGGACAGTCCGGCCAACCGGGCGGAACTCGCCGAGATGCTGGCGCGGCCGGAATATCTGGGCCAGACGGCAGAGGTAATGCTGCCGGCGCTGTCCGGGCGCCTCCGGGCGGGCGGTGCCGGCGACGTGCAGATCGACGACTTCTTCGTGCCACTGAAGAAGGCGGCCAACTTCCCGTGGATCAGCCACGCGCTCTGGTACTACACGCAGATGGTGCGCTGGGGGCAGGTGGAGCATACGGCCGAGAACGAGCGCATCGCGCGTTCCACCTACAGGCCGGATCTCTACCGCGCCGCGCTGAAGCCGCTGGGCGCTGCGCTGCCCGCGGCCAACGCCAAGGTCGAGGGCGCGCTGACGGTTTCGACGCCGGTCGGCTCCGCAGGCGGTAACCTGATGCTCGGGCCGGACGGGTTCTTCGACGGCAAGATCTTCGATCCGGACCGGGTCGAGGAATATCTCGCCAGCCAGCAGCCGGCCTAGGCCGGGCCGGCTGGCAGGCGGCCCAAACCAAGACGCAGAAGTCCTGATCAATATTTGTGCGCTGCACACTCATTGTGCGCCGCGCAAAACTTTTCGCCATTGCTTGCAGAAGCCACGGAGCCGCGCTGCCGCACAGAATTTGCACCAAATGCTTGAAATCTCAAGGGTCTCTCGCGTTTTCCCAAACTGGCACGCCACTTGCTTCGATATTCGTGAGCCCGCGGGCCAATAACAATTCGGCGTCCAATGCCGGGCGCCTCCAGAGGCAAAGCTGCCGATCAGGAAATGCGTCCCGAAGTACGGGCGCGCCCCTGACCGGCAGCTTTTTTGTTTTTCAGCTGACGCGCGGCCCTCCCACCGCGCGAGACCGGAGACGAGAGATGAGAAAAAGGACGCCATTCATGGATTTCACGCGACGGGCGCTGCTCGCCGCAAGCGCAGTCGGGCTCGGCGCGCTGCTATCTCCCCAGTTGGCGAATGCCGAGATGCTGGCGGTGGAGAAGGACGAACTGAAGTTCGGCTTCATCAAGCTGACCGACATGGCGCCGCTGGCGATCGCCAAGGAGCTGGGATACTTCGAGGACGAGGGGCTTTACGTTACTCTCGAGCCGCAGGCCAACTGGAAGGTGCTGCTCGACCGGGTGATCACAGGCGAGCTCGACGGCGCGCACATGCTCGCCGGCCAGCCGCTGGCCGCGACGATCGGCTTCGGCACCAAGGCGCACATCGTCACCCCCTTCTCGATGGATCTCAACGGCAACGGCATCACAGTCTCCAACGAAGTCTGGGAGATGATGAAGGCGCATGTGCCGATGGAGGACGGCAAGCCGGTGCATCCGATCAAGGCGGACGCGTTGAAGCCGGTGGTCGACAAGTTCAAGGCCGACGGCAAGCCCTTCAACATGGGCATGGTGTTCCCGGTCTCGACGCACAATTACGAGCTGCGCTACTGGCTCGCGTCGGGCGGGGTCCATCCGGGCTTCTATTCGCCGACCGACGTTTCCGGCCAGATCAAGGCCGATGCGCTGCTGTCGGTGACCCCGCCGCCGCAGATGCCGGCAACGCTCGAGGCCGGCACGATCGTCGGCTACTCGGTCGGAGAGCCGTGGAACCAGGCGGCCGTGTTCAAGGGCATCGGCGTGCCGGTGATCACCGACTACGAGATCTGGAAGAACAATCCGGAGAAGGTGTTCGGCATCACCGCCGAATTCGCCGAGCAGAATCCGAACACGACTATCGCGCTGACCAAGGCGCTGATCCGCGCCGCCAAGTGGCTGGACGAAAACGACAACGCCAACCGCATGGAGGCGGTCGAGATCCTGGCGCGCTCCGAATATGTCGGCGCCGACGCGGCGGTCATCGCCAATTCGATGACCGGCACCTTCGAGTACGAGAAAGGCGACAAGCGCGACGTGCCGGACTTCAACGTCTTCTACCGCTACTTCGCGACCTATCCCTACTACTCGGACGCGGTCTGGTATCTCACCCAGATGCGCCGCTGGGGCCAGATTTCCGAGGGCAAGGAGGACAGCTGGTACGACGAGGCCGCGAAGTCGGTCTACCGTCCGGACATCTACCTGAAGGCGGCCGAAATGCTGGTGGAAGAGGGGCACGTCGGAAAGGCCGACTTCCCCTGGGATACCGACGGCTACCGCGAGCCGACGGCCGACTTCATCGACGGCGTCACCTATGACGGCCGCAAGCCCAACGCCTATCTCGACAGCCTCACGATCGGCCTGAAAGGCAAGCAGATCGTCGAGGGCAGCGAAGTCGTCGGCGGTTGAGACCATCATGAAACGGGGCGGCCGCTAACGGCCGCCGCCAACACCAAACGAGAACAGGACAGGGCCGCAGATGACCAACGCGACCGACACGATCAACGGCGGAGGAGAAGCCGCCCGGCTGGAGCGCAAGGCAGCGCTCTTCCAGCGCATCAACAAGGCTTCGCGCTGGCTGGACGCCCTCGGCCTCTCCTGGCTTACGCCGCTTCTCAAGATCGCGGCAGGCGACAATCCGACCGAACAGCTCGGAGAGCTGAAGAGGGTTCTGGTGATCCCGCTGATCGGCATCGCCGTCTTCCTCGTCGGCTGGGGCGTGCTCGCGCCGCAGGTGCAGACCTCGCTGGGTGCCGTGCCGGGACCGGCGCAGGTCTGGGAACAGGCGGTCAATCTCTGGGGCGACCATCTGGCCGAGCGGGAAAAGAAGGCCGCTTTCCACGAGCGCCAGGACGAGCGCAACCAGAAGCTCGTCGCCGAAGGCAAGAGCGACATGGTCAAGGTGCGCGCCTACACCGGCAAGCCAACCTATCTCGACCAGATACTGACGTCGCTGAAGACGGTAGGGCTGGGCTTCCTCATCGCAACGGCGATCGCCGTGCCGCTGGGCATCGCGTCGGGCCTGTCGAAGACGTTCAACGGGGCGATCAACCCGCTCATCCAGATCTTCAAGCCGGTGTCGCCGCTCGCCTGGCTGCCGATCGTCACGATGGTGGTCTCGGCCGTCTATCTCGACCCGTCCGAGATGCTGCCGAAGTCACTGGTGATCTCGGCGGTGACGGTGACGCTATGCTCGCTGTGGCCGACGCTCATCAACACCGCGCTCGGCGTGTCGTCGATCGACAAGGATCTCGTCAATGTCGGCAAGGTGCTGCAGCTCTCGACCGCCACGACGATCCGCAAGCTGGTGCTGCCGTCGGCGCTGCCGCTGATCTTCACGGGGCTGCGTCTGTCGCTGGGCGTGGGCTGGATGGTGCTGATCGCGGCCGAAATGCTGGCGCAGAACCCGGGCCTCGGGAAGTTCGTCTGGGACGAGTTCCAGAACGGCTCGTCGTCGTCGCTCGCCCGCATCATGGTGGCCGTGCTCACCATCGGCATCATCGGGTTCATCCTCGACCGCATCATGTACGCGCTGCAGTCGGCCTTCACCTTCCAGGCGAACCGGTAAGGGGCGGGCGGATGGCATTCGTGGAAATCACCGGCCTCAGCAAGAGCTACGGCGAGGGCATCGGCCGCACAGACGTGCTGGACGACATCAACCTCACCGTCGAAGACGGCGAATTCATCGCCATCGTCGGGTTCTCCGGTTCGGGCAAGACCACGCTGATCTCGGCGATCGCGGGCCTGATCCAGCCAGACAGCGGCGAGGTGCGCATCCGCGGGAAGGCGGTGTCGGGTCCGGGGCCGGACCGCGGCGTGGTCTTCCAGTCCTATTCGCTGATGCCGTGGCTGTCGGTGCAGGGCAATGTCTCGCTCGCCGTCGACGCCGTGCACAAGGGCAAGGGCAAGGGCGAACGCGGCGCGCTGGCCAACAGCTATATCGAGATGGTGGGGCTGTCGCACGCGATCGACCGCAAGCCGGCCGAGCTTTCGGGCGGAATGCGGCAACGCGTGGCGGTGGCGCGCGCGTTGGCCATGCAGCCGGAAATCCTGCTGCTCGACGAGCCGCTGTCGGCGCTCGACGCGCTGACGCGCGCCAAGCTGCAGGACGAACTGGCCGACATCTCGCAGAAGGAAAAGAAGACCATCATCCTGATCACCAACGATGTGGACGAGGCGATCCTGCTCGCCGACCGCATCGTGCCGCTCAAGCCGGGGCCGAAGGCCACGCTCGGCCCGGCCTTCGAGGTGAAGCTCGCGCGGCCGCGCGACCGCGGCGCGATGAACCACGACGCCGAGTTCATCCGGCTTCGCGCCGAGATCACGCAGTACCTGATGGATGTCGGGGTCGAACGCGGGGCCGATCTCGAAACGCAGATCCGCCTGCCGAACGTGACGCCGATCACCCAGAAGCGGAACAAGCTGCCGGAGGCCTATCTCAAGGCTGCGGAATCTCCGATCGAGAAGCGCTACGTCGAGTTCTACGAGGTCCGCAAGGTCTATCCGACGCCGAAGGGGCCGCTGACCGTGGTCGACGGCTTCGATCTCAGGATGAACAAGGGCGAGTTCATCACCCTCATCGGGCATTCCGGCTGCGGCAAGTCGACCGTGCTGTCGATGGTGGCGGGCCTCAACAAGATATCCGGCGGCGGCATCGTGCTCGACGGCAAGGAGGTGAGCGGGGCCGGCCCGGACCGGGCGGTGGTGTTTCAGGCGCCGTCGCTGATGCCCTGGCTGACGGCGCGCGAGAACGTCGCGCTCGGCGTCGACCGGGTCTATCCCGATGCTTCGCCGGCGGAGCGCAGGGACATCGTCGAATACTACCTGCACCGGGTCGGGCTGGGCGACGCCATGCACAAGCTGGCGGCGGAACTGTCGAACGGCATGAAGCAGCGCGTCGGCATCGCGCGCGCCTTCTCGCTGTCGCCCAAGCTGCTGTTGCTGGACGAGCCGTTCGGCATGCTCGATTCGCTGACCCGCTGGGAACTGCAGGACGTGCTGATGGACGTCTGGACGCGCACCCAGGTCACCGCCATCTGCGTCACCCACGACGTCGACGAGGCGATCCTGCTCGCCGACCGGGTGGTGATGATGTCGAACGGGCCGAACGCCAGGATCGGCAACATCATGGAGGTCGACCTGCCGCGCCCGCGCTCGCGCAAGGCGCTGCTCGCGCACCCCGACTATTACGCCTACCGCGAGGAACTGCTCGACTTCCTCGAGGCCTATGAGGGCGGGGCAAACCCCGACCCGGCAATGCTCGAAGAGATCAAGAACAAGCGTGCCGAGCGGGTTCGCTCGCACGCCGTCGTCCAAGCAGCGGAATGAATCCCATGACGGAAAAACTCGTCATCATCGGCAACGGCATGGCCCCCGGGCGCATGCTGGAACATCTTTTCGAAAGCGCGCCCGGCCGCTACGAAGTCGTCATCTTCAACGCCGAGCCACGCGTGAACTACGATCGCATCATGCTCTCGCCGGTTCTGTCCGGCGAAAAGAGCTATGAGGAGATCGTGATCCACGGCGATGGCTGGTACATCGATCACGGCATCATGCTCTACAAGGGCCACAAGATCGTGGCCATCGACCGGGAAGCAAGGACGGTGACGTCCGACCACGGGGCGACCGAGAGCTACGACAAGCTGGTCATCGCCACGGGCTCGCTGCCCTTCATCATCCCGGTGCCCGGACACGACCTGCCGGGCGTGCTGACCTATCGCGATCTCGACGACGTGCAGGCGATGCTGCTGGCGGCGCAGTCGCGGTCGAGGGCGGTCGTCATCGGCGGCGGTCTGCTGGGACTGGAGGCGGCCGCGGGACTGGCCGCGCGCGGCATGGAAGTGACCGTGCTGCACCTGATGCCGACCCTGATGGAAAGGCAGCTCGACCCGGCGGCCGGCTACCTGCTGCAGAAGGCGGTGGAGGAGCGCGGCATCAAGGTCATCACCAAGGCCAATACCAAGGCGATCCTGGGCGACGGCAAGGTGGAAGCGGTGGAGCTTGCCGACGGAACGGTCATCCCGGCGACGCTGGTCGTCATGGCGGCCGGCATCAAGCCCAATTCAGGCCTGGCGAAAGAAGCGGGGCTGGCGGTCAATCGCGGCATCGTGGTCGACCACGGCATGCGCACCTCCGATGCGGCAATCTTCTCCATCGGCGAATGCGCCGAGGTGGGCGGCAACGTCTACGGGCTGGTCGCGCCGCTATACGAGATGGCGCGGGCGGCGGCGGCGCAGCTTGCGGGCGACGAGAAGGCGGGCTTTGTCCATCAGGATACGCCGACCAAACTCAAGGTCACAGGCATCGACCTGTTCTCGCTGGGCGATTTCGCCGATGGCGACGACCGCGAGGAGATCGTGCTGCGCGACGCCTCAGCCGGGGTCTACAAGCGCCTGGTGCTCAAGGAGAACCGCATCATCGGCACGGTGCTCTTCGGCGAGACGGGCGACGGCGCCTGGTTCAACGACCTGAAGAAGAAGCAGACCGACATCACCGAGATGCGCGAGACGCTCATCTTCGGCCAAGCCTACCAGGGAGGGTCCCCGCTGGACCCTATGGCGGCCGTTGCAGCCTTGCCGGATGATGCAGAAATCTGCGGCTGCAACGGCGTGTGCAAGGGCAAGATCACCGGCACGATCACGGCCAAGGGTCTGACCTCGCTGGACGACGTGCGGGCGCACACCAAGGCGTCCGCCTCCTGCGGCACCTGCACCGGGCTGGTCGAACAGTTGATGAGGCTCACGCTCGGCGACGCCTACAACCCGGCAGCCGTCCAGCCCATGTGCGGCTGCACGCATCTCGGCCACGACGACGTGCGGCGTCTCATCAAGGCCAAGGGCCTCAAATCCATTCCGGCCGTGATGCAGGAGCTGGAGTGGAAGACCTCCTGCGGCTGCGCCAAGTGCCGGCCCGCGCTCAACTACTATCTCGTCGCCGACTGGCCCGACCAATATGCCGACGACTACCAGTCGCGCTTCATCAACGAGCGGGTGCACGCCAACATCCAGAAGGACGGCACCTATTCGGTCGTGCCGCGCATGTGGGGCGGCGTCACCAGCGCCAAGGAACTGCGCGCCATCGCCGACGTGGTGGACAAGTTCGCCATCCCGACGGTGAAGGTCACCGGCGGCCAGCGCATCGACATGCTGGGCATCAAGAAGGAGGACCTGCCTGCAGTCTGGGCCGATCTCGGCGAAGCGGGGTTCGTCTCGGGCCACGCCTACGCCAAGGGCTTGCGCACGGTGAAGACCTGCGTGGGGTCGGACTGGTGCCGTTTCGGCACGCAGGACTCGACCGGGCTCGGCATCCGCATCGAGAAATTCATGTGGGGCTCGTGGACGCCCGCCAAGGTGAAGATGGCGGTGTCGGGCTGCCCGCGCAACTGCGCGGAGGCGACCTGCAAGGATGTCGGCGTGATCTGCGTGGATTCCGGCTTCGAGATCCATTTCGCGGGCGCGGCCGGCCTCGACATCAAGGGCACCGAGAAGCTCGGTCTGGTCGCGAGCGAGGACGAGGCGCTCGAGGTGATCGTGGCGCTGACCCAGATGTATCGCGAGCAGGCGCGCTATCTGGAGCGCATCTACAAATGGGCGAAGCGCGTCGGCTACGACGAGATACGTCGCCAGATCCTGGACGATCTCGAGAAGCGCAAGGCCTATTACGACCGCTTCGTCTTTTCCCAGAGATTCGCGCAGGTCGATCCCTGGTCGGAACGCGCGTCCGGCAAGGACAAGCACGAGTTCAAGCCGATGGCGGCGGTCGGGTTCGCGGAGGCGGCGGAATGAACGACATGAACTGGATCGCTATCGGAACGATCGACGACATTCCCCAACGCGGCGCGCGCTGCGTGATGACGCCGCTGGGCAAGATCGGCGTGTTCCGCACCGCGGACGACGAGGTCTTCGCCATCGAGGACCATTGTCCGCACAAGGGCGGGCCGCTCAGCCAGGGCATCGTGCACGGCACCTCCGTGACATGCCCGCTGCACAACTGGGTCATCTCGCTCGAGACCGGCCAGGCGCAGGGCGCCGACGAGGGGTCGGTGCGCACCATTCCGGTGAAGGTGGAGGGCGAGCGGCTCTTCATCGCGCTGAAAGCGCTCGGCGCCAAGGCGGCCTGAGGCGCGTATGCAGGAGGCACGCGAGGTGAGGACCACCTGTCCCTATTGCGGGGTGGGATGCGGCGTGCTGGCGAAGGTCGCCGCGGACGGCACCGTCAGCGTCCGCGGCG